>NZ_BAAGSM010000029.1:0-102539 GCF_054782435.1 Nocardia thraciensis | reverse complement strand
CGCCGCACTCACCTGCTACAAGAAACTCACGAAGGCGAAATCAGCGACATGAGACACGGTCTAACATGGGGGTCGTGCGCACGACGGGGAAGACGATGAATCGGCAGTGGGTGCTGCGGCGGCGGCCGCAGGGTGAGGTGCGGGACGACGACTTCGAACTGCGGGAGACCTCCCTGCCGGACCTCGGCCCCGGTGAGGCGCTGGTGCGGGTGGAATGGCTCGGGATCGACCCCACGCAGCGTGGCTGGCTGAACGCGGGCGACAACTATATCGAGCCCGTCCCGCTCGGCGCCGTCATGCGGGGCAGCGGTGTCGGCGAGGTGATCGCATCGAACTCTCCGGCCTATCCCGTGGGCTGCCGCGTGGTCGGGATGGTCGGGTGGCAGGACTACGCCGTCGCCTCGGAACAGGGACTGTTCGGGCTCAACGCGGTGCCGCCCGGTGTCGAGCCCAGGATGATGCTGAGTCTGCTCGGAACGACCGGGCTGACAGCGTATTTCGGGATCACCGATATCGGGCGGGTGCGGGCCGGGGAGACCGTGCTGGTCTCGGCGGCGGCCGGAGCCACCGGGTCGCTGGCCGGTCAGATCGCGAAAGCATTGGGCTGCAGGGTAATCGGGATCGCGGGCGGGCCGGACAAGTGCGCCTGGGTCACCGCCGAGGCGGGCTTCGACGCGGCGATCGACTACCGCGACGACGACGTCGGCGCCCGGCTGGGTGAGCTGGCCCCGCAGGGTGTCGACGTCTACTTCGACTGTGTCGGTGGCGAACTCCTCGAACGCGGACTCGACCACCTGGCCACCCATGCGCGCGTCGTCCTGTGCGGCGCCATCGCGTCCGGCTACGACGGCGCCGTTCCGCCGACCGGCCCGCGCAACTACATGCAACTCGCCCTCAAACGCGCCCGGATGGAGGGCTTCATCTTCCTCGACTACGCCGAGCGCTTCCCCGAGGCCTTCGACCGCCTGCTCACCTGGCACACCACGGGGAAACTGCTTGTCGCAGAACAGGTGAGCCAAGGCCTCGAATCGGCCCCCGCAGCTCTGCGCGGCCTCTTCCAGAGCCGCAACATAGGCAAACAACTAGTCCGCGTCGGGTAGGGGCGAAAGCGTGCCGGAACAAGGGTCGGGCGGAGTGATTGTGGCTCAGTACTTTCGGTTGGCCAGCACCGGGAGGTAGGTTCTGCTCCGGGTCGACCTCGCTGGTGACCTGGGCGAGACCGATTCTGGTGAGCATGATTTCGTTCCCTCCTGGTGTATACGTTCTGTATGCCGAAGAACGACTCCGCGCCGGGCTTGTCGGGGCGGGAGAAGGCGTACAACTACGTCAAGGATCAGGTGCTGACGTCGCTGCCTGCCACCGGCACGTTCCTCAACGAGCAGGAACTCGCGTCCAGCATCGGCGTCTCGCGGACGCCGGTGCGTGAGGCGCTGCTGATGCTGCGGGCCGAGGCCTGGTCGAGATGGTGCCCAAGCGCGGCGCGCACGTGCCCGCCATGTCGGGCCGCCAGATCGCCGAGCTGAGGGATCTGCGCGGCGTGCTGGAGCGGCACGCGGCTAGCCGCGCGCTGGCCGGGGGCAAGGCGCCGCTCGCCGCGATGCGGGCGGCGCTGAGCGAACAGGAGTCCCTCGCCGACGCCGACGACGACCAGGCGGCGATTGACACGATCGGAGACGGCTCCGGCCAACGGGAAGCCCCTCGGCGTAAACAGGAGGGCACGCTCGGCAACCTGCTCGCCCCGGCGTACTGGCTCGACGTGCTGGCCGCTCGCGGCGAGGACAAGGCGGGCACGGTCCTGATCTCGGGGACGATCTCGATGCTGCCCGGGGTCGACCAGTTCGGCGATTCGTGGCGGGTGGAGATGACCGACCCGGCCACCGGCGACACGCTGGCCTGCGCCCACCGCACGGTGCCGATGGCAGCGCCCATCGGCTGACGGGTGCCGCGAGCGGAGACCGGTCGCGGGCCGATTGTCGCGGTCCGGGCCTCCGATCGGCGGGGAGCGCATACGCTGGCGCTCGTGGACGTGCTGGTAGGAATTGATCTCGGGACGGGGAGCAGCAAGGGGGTTCTGGTTCGGCCGGACGGGGTCGTGGTCGCCGAACATCAGGTCGCGCACGAGATATCGCTGCCGCGGCCGGGGTGGGCCGAGGTCGACCCGGTCGGGATGTGGTGGCACGAGGTGTGCGAGATCAGCCGGGCGCTGGTCGCGGCCGCGCCGCCGGGAGCGCGGATCGCGGGGATGTGCGTCAGCGGCGTCGGCCCGTGCCTGGTGCTGTGCGACGACGATCTCGATCCGGTGCGCCCGGCCATCCTGTACGGGATAGATTCGCGAGCCTCGGCCGAGATCGGCTCTCTCACGGAGCTGTTCGGCGCCGAGGAGATCTTGCGGCGGGCGGGCAAATCGCTGTCCAGCCAGGCGGTCGGGCCGAAGATCGAATGGGTCCGGGTCAACGAGCCGGAGGTGTTCGCGCGTGCTCGGCGCTGGTACGGCTCGAACTCCTTCGTCGTCGCCAAGCTGACCGGCGAGTACATCCAGGACCATCACACCGCCAGCCAGTGCGATCCGCTGTACGCGATCCGCGACTTCGACTGGAACGCCGAATGGGCCGGGCGGATTCTGGGCGACTTGCCGCTGCCGCGGCTGGCGTGGCCGTCCGAGGTGGTCGGCACCGTGCACGCGGAAGCGGCCGCGCAGACCGGGATCCCGACCGGGACGCCGGTCGCGGCGGGCACCGTGGACGCGTACTCCGAGGCGTTCAGCGTGGGCGTCCGCCAGCCCGGCGACCTGATGCTGATGTACGGCTCGACGATGTTCTTGGTGCAGGTGCTGGAGAAGTTCCACACCAACCCGGCGCTGTGGACGACGACGGGTGTCGAGGCGAACACCTTCGCGCTCGCCGCGGGCACCTCCACGGCGGGCAGCCTGACCCAGTGGCTGCAGAGGGTCACCGGCGGGGCGCCTTTCGACGAGCTGATGGCCGAGGCGGCGGCGGTGCCGCCGGGGTCCGAAGGGCTGGTGGTGCTGCCCTACCTCGCGGGCGAGCGCACCCCGGTGTTCGATCCGGACGCGCGCGGCGTGGTCGCCGGGCTGACCCTGCGGCACGGGCGCGGACATCTGTTCCGGGCGTCGTACGAGGGGATCTCGTTCGGGATCCGCCAGATCATGGAGATGTTCGATGACGCCGATTCGCCGGTCACCCGCGCGGTGGGCGTCGGGGGCGGGCTGCGCAGCCCGGTGTGGACACAGGCCCTCAGTGATATCACCGGTCTCACGCAGCTCCTGCCCGAGCAGGCCATCGGCGCCAGTTACGGCGATGCCCTGCTCGCCGCGATCGGGGTGGGACTCGTTGCGCCCGAGACGGATTGGGCGCGCATAGCCCGCGAGGTCCCACCCGACCCGGCCAACCGCGAGCTGTACGACGACCTGTACAAGACCTGGCTCGAGCTGTACCCGGCAACCCGAGACCAGGTCCACAGACTGGCGGGACTCGGATAGCCCACCCCGTGTCTCCGGCGCGCTCTCGGCCGGAATCTACACATGGACTCAGCTCACCCCGTAGCCGCCGTCTATCGGGATGTCCGCGCCGTTGATCATCGAGGACATGTCGGAGGCGAGGAACAGGGCGGTGGCGGAGACTTCGGCGGGGACGGCGAAGCGGCCCAGGGGGATTCGGGCGAGCATCGGCGCGGACTTCTCGTCCTCGCCCCAGACCTTCCGACCCATATCGGTCAGCACCACGGTGGGACAGATCGAGTTGGCGCGTACACCGCTCGGGCCCAGTTCCAGCGCAAGGACTTTCGTGGCCATCACCAGCCCGGCCTTCGACGTGCAGTAGGCGTAGTGCTCGGGCAGGGCGCGCAGGGCGGCGGCCGAGGCGACGGTGACGATCGATCCGCCCCCGGCCGCGGCCATGGCGGCGCCGACCTCGGCGGCCAGCAGCGCGGGCGCGCGCAGGTTCACGGTGAGCACCTCGTCGAAGGCGGCCGCGGTCAGACCGGAGACCGGCTCCGGATGTGAGATCCCGGCGTTGTTGATCAGCACGTCGAGCCCGCCGAAGGCCGCAACGGCGTCGGCCGCCAGGCGCGCGGGTGCCTCCGGCTCGGCCAGATCTGCCGCGATCGCGGCGGCGCGAACACCGTACTGCCGCTCCAGTTTTCGCGCTTGCTGGGTGAGTGCGGCGGGATCCCGTCCGGATAGCGCCAGCGTGGCGCCCGCACCGGCGAACGTCTCCGCGATATCGGCCCCGATCCCTCGGGAGGCGCCGGTGACGAGTACTCGCTTACCGTCGAGGCGAACAGAATTCACATGTGCTCCTGCGGGTGTGTCACCGAGTGCCTTGCTCTCCATCGGTTGTGGGGAAATCGTCGGGCGGTGAACTCACTCGGCCTCCAGCAGTTGTCGTGCGGTGGCCGGGTCGGTGACGAGGCGGTTGAAGTAACCGGCTCGAGCCCCAGCGAGGATCGGCGCGACCTTCTCCTGTCCGATCGCCACGGCAATGCCTACCGGAATCTGTTGCAGTACAGACAGATCCACCGCGATCAGACGCTCACCGCCGGGAAAGTCCACCGCCGCACCCGCGCGGTCGTAGAACCGCGAGCAGACGTCGCCGACGGCCGCGCGCAGCGAGGCGGCGGTGGTGGGCACGAACTGCGGGATGTCGTCGCGCAGCAGTGGCGGCGCGCCGACGCCCATCAGCGCGCATCGAGCCTTGGGCCACAGGTCCAGCACGCGCTGGATGGACGGATCGGCGTGCAGGGTGTCGTAGAGGTCGGGACCCGGAAGCGCCGGGGCGAACAGGTAATTCGGGCGCCCGCCGAGCTTGGTCGAGATCAGCCGGGTGATCTCGTTGGTCTGATACCAGCCCTCGGGCTGATCGTTACCGCCGACCGTGGGCACCACGAGCACGCCCGGAATGCGTTCGAGATCGAACTGCGCCACTTCGTACACCGTGCGGCCCGACGACACCAGCAGCACATCGCCCGGAACCAGACCGACCTCGGCCAGCGCGCGGGATACCGCCGGGGCCAGATAGCTGCCCATCACCTCGACCGTGGGCTTGGCCGGGGTCGCGGCGGGCAGCGGCGCCGACAGGTAAACCTGTTGCAGCCCAATGGCTTCGGCGAGGGTGGCGGCCAGGTCCGCGTCGTCGCCCTCGTGCGGCGCGCGGACCTCGATCCGGACGATGCCCTGGCGGCGCGCCTGCGACAGCAAGCGGCTCACGGTCGCCCGGCTGACCCGCAGCTTGGCGGCGACCTGGGCCTGGGTGGCCTCCTCCTCGTAGTACATCTTCGCGGCCGCGTAGAGCTGCGACGGCGCGAAAGTGCCGCTCTCCGCGGGCGATTGCGCCGGAGTGTCGGGGCTCTGCATGACTCGCAGTATTCCATTGAACAAATGTTCACGCCATAGGTGCGGTGAACATTCGTTCTGGACAGATGTAAACGGGATGGGCTACTGTGATGGCCGACACAGAATGAAGGGCAGTGCGATGACGGAGAAGATGCAGGCGGTGATCTGCCACGGACCCGGCGACTACCGGCTGGAGGAGGTGCCCGTCCCGGTTCCCGGACCGGGCGAGGCGCTGGTTCGCGTCGAGGCGGTCGGGATCTGCGCGAGCGATCTGAAGTGTTATCACGGCGCGACCAAGTTCTGGGGTGACGAGCACCGCCCGGCCTACGCGGAGACCGGGGTGATCCCCGGGCACGAATTCGTCGGGAGGATAGTGCGACTCGACGCCGAGGGCGCCGCGCGCCGGGGCCTCGCGATCGGTGACCGGGTGGTCTCCGAGCAGATCGTGCCGTGCTGGGAATGCCGCTACTGCCTGCGCGGCCAGTACCACATGTGCGCGCCGCACGACATCTACGGCTTCAAGCGCCGGACCCCGGGGGCGATGGCGAAGTACATGGTGTATCCGGTCGAGGCGCTGGTGCACAAGGTGTCGAAGACCCTGCCGCCCGCGCACGCCGCGTTCACCGAACCGCTGTCGTGCTCGCTGCACGCGGTGGAGCGCGCGGGGATCACCTTCGACGACGTCGTGGTGGTGGCGGGCTGCGGCCCGATCGGTCTCGGCATGGTGGCCGGGGCGCGGGCGAAGAATCCGGCACATGTCGTCGCGCTGGACATGGCGCCGGAGAAGCTGGCGCTGGCGCGGGAATGCGGCGCCGACATCGTGATCGATATCCGTAGCGAGGACGCGGAGGCGATCGTCAAGGACCTGACGGGCGGCTACGGCGCCGACGTCTACCTGGAGGGCACCGGGCATCCCTCGGCGGTGCCGCAGGGCCTGAACCTGTTGCGCAAGTTGGGGACCTATGTCGAGTACGGGGTCTTCGGCAGCGATGTGACCGTCGACTGGAGCATCATCAGCGACGACAAGGAACTGGACGTGCGCGGCGCGCACCTCGGTCCGCACTGCTGGCCCGCGGCGATCCGCATGCTCGAATCGGGCGTGCTGCCGATGGACAAGATCTGCACGCATCAGCTGCCGCTCGGCGACTTTCAGAAGGGCTTGGATCTGGTGGCGAGCGGGACGGAGTCGGTGAAGGTGTCGCTCATCCCGTGACACTCGAGGGCGGAGGTCCGATGAGGGGACTTCCGCCGGAACAAACAGTGGGATAGGCGATCCGAGGAAGTTCGATGAGGGAAAGACAGTATTGCGGGCCGCACATGTCGCGCCGGAACATGTTGCGCGCCATGGGTATCGCCGGTGCGGCGGCCGCCGCGCTGCCGGTGGTGTCGGCCTGCGGGGTCGGGGGCAGCGTGCAGGCCACCAATGGCGCCGCGGAGGTGAGCGGGCCCTTCGATTGGCGTGCGGCACAGGGCACGACGCTGAACGTGCTGCAGACCCCGCACCCGTATCAGCAGTCGCTGCAGCCGTTGCTGGCCGAGTTCACGCAGCTGACCGGCATCACCGTGAATACCGACCTGGTGCCCGAGGCCGACTACTTCACCAAGCTGAACACCGAGTTGGCCGGTGGCACCGGCAAACACGACGTGTTCATGCTCGGGGCCTACTTTATCTGGCAGTACGGCCCGCCGGGCTGGGTGGAGGATCTGGCGCCGTGGCTGGCCAACTCCTCGGCGACCAGCGACGAATACGACTTCGAGGACATCTACGAGGGTCTGCGCACCTCCACCCGCTGGGATTTCGCGCTCGGTTCGCCGCTCGGCACCGGCGGTCAGTGGGCGATCCCGTGGGGCTTCGAGAACAATGTGGTCGCCTACAACAAGGCGTACTTCGATCAGCGGAAGATCAAGCTGCCGGACACCTTCGACAACTTCATCCAGCTCGCGGTCGACCTCACCGATCGCTCCCAGAACCGCTACGGCATCGCCACCCGCGGGTCCAAGTCGTGGGCGACCATCCACCCGGGCTTCATGACGCAGTTCGTGCGGGAGGGCGCCGCGGACTACGAGTTCACCGGCGGGGAACTGCGCGCCGCCATGGGCTCCGACGCGGCGGTCGCCTTCACCGAGAAGTGGATCGAGATGCAGCGGCTGGCCGGGCCGACCTCGTGGACCACCTACGACTATCCCAATGCCACAGGCGATCTCGGCGACGGCAAGGCCATGATGGTCTACGACGCCGACAGCGCGACCTATCCGAAGAACAAGCGCGGCGCCAGCGCGCAGGCCGGGAATATCGCCTGGTATCCGGGACCGGCCGGGCCGGGCGGCAATTACGACACCAACCTGTGGACCTGGTCGCTGGCCATGAACTCGATGTCGAAACGCAAGCTGGCATCCTGGCTGTTCATCCAGTGGGTCACCGGCAAGGAGGCGCTGTCCAAGGCCGTACAGGGCGGCATCTTCGCCGATCCGGTGCGGAAGTCGGTATTCGACGGCGTGTTCAAGCGGCAGCTGGGCGGGATGCCCGGCTACCTGGAGGCCTTCGAGACCGTGATCGGCAGCTCGCGCATCCAGTTCACTCCGCAGAAGAAGTTCTTCGACACCACCGAGGACTGGGCCGTGGCGCTGCAGGACATCTACGGCGGCGCGGACGCCCGATCGCGGCTGGCCAGCCTGGCCAAGACCTGCTCGTCGAAGGTCAATCTGTGACCCGCCGCGGGTCGAGGAAAGGGAGGTCGAGATGACCACTCAATCGGTTCGTCCGCCGTCGGCCGCGGGCCCGGAGGCCGAGACGCCGCAGAAACCGCCCGGCGCCGCGGAGATTCCGCGCTGGCGGCGCTCGCTGCGGCCGTATCTGCTGTCGGTGCCCGCGGTGCTGATCGTGGTCGGCATCCTCTATCCGTTCGTGATCGGCGCCTACTACTCGGTGCTGAATTACGCTGCGGTGAATCCGAATCCGATCTTCGTCGGGCTGCGTAACTATGCCAGCGTCCTGGGGGACATGGAGTTCTGGACCAGCGTGCGGATCACGGGCGTCTTCGCGATCGTGGCGACCGCGGTCGAGACCGTCATCGGTGTCGGGCTCGCGTTGCTGCTCAACAGGTCCAGCCTGATCGGGCGGATCTTCGAGAAGGTGCTGATCCTGCCGTTGATGATCGCACCGGTGATCGCCGGGGTGATCTGGAAGCTGATGTTCAACCCCCAATTCGGCATCCTCAACCATATTTTCGGACTCGGCTCCACCTTCGACTGGCTGTCGGGCAGCAACGCGCTGTGGTCGGTGATCCTGGTCGACCTGTGGATCTTCACCCCGTTCGTGGCGATCCTGGTGCTGGCCGGGATCCGGTCGCTGCCGAAGGAGCCGTTCGAGGCGTCGGCGGTGGACGGCGCCAGCTGGTTCTACATGTTCCGCAGGCTCATGCTGCCGATGCTGTGGCCCTACATCCTGGTGGCGGTCATCTTCCGGTTCATGGACAACCTCAAGGTGTTCGACGCGGTGTACGTGCTCACCGCGGGCGGTCCCGGCGTCGCCACCCGCACGCTGCAGATCGGCGCCTTCGAGGACTCGATCATCAATCTCGACTACTCCCGCGGGAGCACCTACATGTTCCTGCTGTGGGCGATCGTATTCATCACCGCACGCATCCTGGTGGGCGTGCTCGGCAAGGCGCAGCGTCGCGCCGCTGGAGCGGAGTCGTAGCTCATGGCATCGGAACTTCTTCCCGGACAACGGCGGTTCACCCCCGCATCGGTGGGCGCCGACCTGGTGTTGTTCGGCTGGTTCGTGTTCTCGCTGTTCCCGATCGTGTGGATGGTGTTGCTGGCGTTGAAGACTCCGGCGGAGCAGACGACCACCTACTTCCGGTTCAGCCCCACCCTGGAGAACTTCGGAACGGTGCTGAGCCAGCGCGGCACCGATCTGACCAGTGTGGACTTCAAGGCGGCGCTGCTGACCAGCCTGCTCAATTGCGGTGGCGCCGTGCTTGTTTCGCTGGCCATCGGCATTCCGGCGGCGTACGCGGCGGGCCGGTGGCAATACAAGGGGTCCAACGATCTCATGTTCACCATGCTGTCTTTCCGGTTCGCGCCGGAGCTGATGGTGATCGTGCCGCTGTTCGTCATCTACAACCAGATCGGGCTGTTCGACACCAAGGTCGGCATGATCTGGGTGCTGCAACTGGTGACCATGCCGCTGGTGGTGTGGATTCTGCGGTCCTACTTCCAGGACCTGCCCGACGATCTGGAGCAGGCGGCCCTGCTCGACGGGTACACCCGGCGGCGGGCGTTCGTGATGGTGGCGCTGCCGCTGGTGCGGCCGGGCCTCGCGGCCGCGGCGCTGCTGGCGTTCATCTTCGCGTGGAACAACTACGTATTCCCGCTCATCCTCGCCGACAGCAATGCCAGCACGGTCACGGTGGCGATCACCAAGTTCCTGGGCGGCGGCGGCCAGGCCTACTACAACCTGACGGCCGCGGCGGCGGTGATCGCGGCGTTGCCACCGCTGATCGTCGCGCTGACCATTCAGCGCTACCTGGTGCGCGGCCTGTCGTTCGGGGCGGTGAAATCCTGATGGCACACCTCACACTCGACGGGTTGACCAAGCGCTACGGCAAAACCGTAGGGATCGAGGAGATCTCGCTCGATATCGGCGATGGCGAGTTCTTCGTGATTCTCGGACCGTCCGGCGCGGGCAAGACGACGACGCTGAAATCGATCGCCGGACTGATCGACGTGGACGGCGGCGCGGTCCGCATCGGCGGCACGGACATGACGAATGTGGAGCCGTACCACCGGAATGTGGCGATGGCGTTCGAGAGCTACGCGCTCTACCCGCAGCAGACCGTGGCGCAGAACCTGGCGTCGCCGCTGCGGTCGGGGCGCACGGGGAAGTACTCCGAGGCCCAACAGCGCGAGCGGGTCGAAGCGGTGACGCGGACGCTGGGAATCGACCATCTGCACAAGCGTTTTCCGCGCGAGCTGTCCAACGGACAGCGGCAGCGGGTGGCGCTGGGGCGGGTGCTGATCCGGCCCGCCGATGTGTATCTGCTCGACGAGCCGCTGTCGCACCTGGACGCCAAGCTGCGCGCGGCGATGCGGGCCGAACTGCGGGAACTCGGGCGGATGTCGAATACGACGACGGTGTACGTCACGCACGACTATCAGGAGGCACTGGCGCTGGGCGACCGGATCGCCATCCTGCGCGAGGGACGGCTGGTGCAGGTCGATACGCCGGAGGTGATCTGGCGGCGGCCGGTGGATACGTTCGTCGCCCGGGCGCTGGGTCAGCCGGAGATGAATCTGGTCGACGCGGTCGTGGACGCCGGGCGGCTCCTGGTGCCCGGCACCGGATTCGGCGTGACGGTACCGGCCGGGGTCGAGATCGCGGGCGGCCGTGCGCGATTGGGGATGCGGCCGTGTGATATCGCCGTGACGGAGCCGGGTGGTGAACGACCCGGTCAGGTGACGGTGGCGGGCCGAATCACCCTGGCCGAGCGGCTGGGCCGCAATGTCGAGGTGTCGGTGGACGTGGGTGGGGTGTCGCTGATCGCCCTCTCCCCGGGAGGCCCGCATATCCGCGAAGGCGCCGAGGTCACGCTGACGGTGCCGCCGGCCGATGTGCATATTTTCGCGGCCGCCGACCGCGGCGGGGACAGCCCGCGGCTCGGCGCCGCGGGGAGCGACGACCGTCGCGTCGAGGCCGGGGCGAGCGATGGCCGTCCGTGCGGCGCGAAATCGGAGGAGGAGCAATGACATCCGAGGCGCTGGTGACGGCCGGTGCGGTGGCGCAGCGTCTCACGCTGAAACAGCTCACCAAGACCTATTCCGCGCGCGGCCGGGAGAGCTTCCAGGCGGTGAAGGGCATCGAACTGGATATCGCACCCGGCGAACTGGTGGCACTGCTGGGGCCGTCCGGATGTGGCAAGACAACCACGCTGCGCATGATCGCCGGGCTGGAGACGGTGACCGGTGGGGAGATCCGCGTCGGCGAGCGCGTCATCACGAATCTACCCGCCGGAAAGCGCGGTGTCGGTGTGGGATTCGAGAGTTATGCGCTGTATCCGCCGCTGTCGATACGGGAGAACCTGGCCTACGGCCTGAAGGCCCGCAAGGTCGCGGGGGCGGACCGGCTGGTCGCCGAGATCGCGCGGCGGCTGGAGCTGGAGGATCTGCTCGACCTGCGGCCCGCGGGCCTGTCCAGCGGGCAGAAACAGCGGGTGGCGCTGGCGCGGGCGCTGGTGCGCAACCCTCCGGTGCTGCTGCTGGACGAGCCGCTGTCGCACCTGGACGCGTCGGCGCGGCAGCGGGTGCGGCGAGAGTTGAAGGTGCTGCAGCGGGAATTCGGCTACACCACCATCGTCGTCACCCACGATCAGGTGGAGGCGCTGAGCCTGGCCGACCGGCTCGCCGTGATGGACGGCGGGATCATCCAGCAGTTCGGCACGCCCGACGAGGTATTCGACGATCCGGCGAATCTCTTCGTGGCCGGGTTCGTGGGCGAGCCGCAGATCAATGTCGTGGACGGCGTGATCGAGCGGGACGCGACCGGCGCGACGGTCCGAATCGGCAGTGCCGCACTGCCTGTCGCGGCCACCGGCGTGACCGGCGGGCAGCGCGTGCGGGTGGGCATCCGGCCGCAGGACGCCAGTCTGTCCGCGAGGTCGGCCGAGGACGGCGAATTGCCCGGCACGGTGCGCTATTTCGAACACCTCATGGAGTTCGGGCGGGCGGCGCTGGATGTGCCCGGCGTCGCGGAACCCGTGCTGGTGGAGACCCCGGCGCACGAACGCTTCGAGCCCTCGCGGCCGGTGGCGCTGTCCGCCCCGGCCGAGCGCGTCTACCTGTTCGACCCGGAATCCGGGAACCGAGTGCGATAGAGGACATCTCATGACGTGGCTCTACAACGACCCGGCGGCATTCACCGAGGACATGCTGACCGGATTCCTCGACGCCAGCGCCGGATACGTGGCGGGCGTGCCCGGCGGCGTGGTCCGCGCGGCGCCCCCGCGAGCCGGGAAGGTCGCGGTGGTCGTCGGCGGGGGATCGGGACACTACCCGGCGTTCTGCGGGGTGGTGGGCCCCGGATTCGCCGACGGCGCCGTGGTCGGGAACATCTTCACCTCGCCCTCGGCGGCGGACGCGGCCTCGGTCGCCCGCGCCGCGCACGGTGGCGCGGGCGTGCTGCTCACCACCGGGAATTACGCGGGTGACGTGATGAATTTCGGTCTAGCGGTCGAACAGCTGGCGGCCGAGGGGATTCCCGCGCGGTACTTCGCGGTCACCGACGACATCGCGAGCGCACCCGCCGGTGAGGAAGAGAAGAGGCGCGGAATCGCAGGCGACTTCACGGTTTTCAAATGCGCGAGCGCGGCGGCCGAAGCGGGTTACGACCTCGACGGCGTGGCACGAGTGGCGGCTTTGGCCAACGACAACACCCGTACGCTCGGCGTCGCCTTCGACGGGTGCACGCTCCCGGGTGCGGCGGGACCGTTGTTCACGGTCGAGCGGGGAACCATGGGCCTGGGCCTCGGAATCCACGGCGAGCCCGGCGTGGCCTCGCACGAGATGCCGACCGCCGCCGAACTCGGCGAACTGCTCGTATCGGGCGTGCTGAACGAACGGCCGCCGGATGCCGGGACGCGAATCGCGGTGATCCTCAACGGACTCGGGCGCACGAAGTACGAGGAGCTGTTCGTGGTCTGGGGAACGGTGGCGCCGCTGCTGCGCGCCGCGGGCTACACCGTGGTCGGCCCCGAGGTCGGCGAACTGGTGACCAGCCTCGACATGGCGGGATGTTCACTGACCGTCATGTGGCTCGACGAGGAGCTGGAGCGATTCTGGGCCGCCCCCGCCGACACCCCCGCCTTCCGCCGCGGGAATGTGGACGGTCGGCGACGAGGTGCTGGCGGGACGGCGGCCGACGGAGCGGATATCAACGGCGCGGGTGCGGACGGTGCCGCCGACCCTGGCCGGGAATATGCCTCGGCCGCAGCACGATCGGCTGCCGCGGATTCGACGCCGGGGGCCAGGGCACAGGGCTCGGCGGCGCGGGACTGCGGGGCCGCCATCGCGCGGGCGCTGCGTGTGGTCGCCGCGGAAATGATTGTCGCAGAGGAGGAATTGGGCAGAATCGATGCGGTCGCGGGGGATGGCGACCACGGCCGCG
Source organism: Nocardia thraciensis (assembly GCF_054782435.1). Lineage (NCBI taxonomy): Bacteria > Bacillati > Actinomycetota > Actinomycetes > Mycobacteriales > Nocardiaceae > Nocardia > Nocardia thraciensis. The sequence continues at coordinate 89,025 of NZ_BAAGSM010000029.1, read as the reverse complement.
GGATGGTTCGCGGCACGGCGGCGGCGAGCGCGGCGGCCGACGCCGCCGTAGCGCGGGGCGCGGGACCGCACGGGGTGCTGCGGGCGGCCGGGGATGCCTGGGCCGCGCAGGCCGGTGGCACCTCGGGAGTGCTCTGGGGCGCGGGGCTGACCGCCGTGGGCGCGCGACTCGGCGATGTGGGTGATCCCGCTGCCACGGAAATCGTTGCGGCACTGCGGGAGGGATACGACGCACTGACCCGCCTCGGCAAGGCGCGGCCCGGCGACAAGACCATGCTCGACGCCCTGCTGCCATTCCTCGAGGCCGTGGAGCGCGGCGAAAGCTGGCGTGCGGCAGCGGATATCGCGGAGACGGCGGCCCGGGCCACCGCGACCATGCGCCCCCGGATCGGCCGCGCCCGTCCCCTGGCCGACCGCAGTGTCGGCAGCCCCGACGCGGGCGCGATCTCCTTGGCCCTTTGCATCCGCACAGCCCTCGGCACGTTCGAAACCGTTGCTGCGGCGGAGGTCGCAGCCGACGTGAGGTCAGCGGAGACCGGTACCGCCGGACCCCGCGCCGCGGAGGGAGCGCGGTGATGAGCGGCGGACTGCGGGTCGTGGTCGGGTGTGATGATGCCGGGCTCGACTACAAGAGTGCGATCAAGGCGGATCTGGAGGGCGACGAGCGGGTGGCGGAGGTGCTCGATGTCGGCGTCGACGATGGCGAGCACACCGACTACCCCCATGTCGCGGTGACCGCGGCGCGTATGGTTGCCGAGGGGCGGGCCGATCGCGCGCTGCTGGTGTGCGGCACCGGGCTCGGCGTAGCTATCAGCGCGAACAAGGTCCCCGGGATCCGGGCCGTCACCGCGCACGACAGCTTCTCGGTGGAACGCTCGGTGCTCAGCAACAACGCGCAGGTGCTGTGCTTCGGGCAGCGCGTCGTCGGCCTGGAGTTGGCCCGCCGCCTCGCCAGGGAGTGGCTCGGCTACCGCTTCGACCCCGAGTCCGCCTCGGCCGCGAAGGTCGCCGCGATCGGGAGGTACGAGGACGGCTGAGGGGTAAGGTCGGCGGCGTGACGGTTGCCGAGGACTTTCTCCTGCTCGCCTACGACGACACCGGCAGGCCGCGCGTGGACGGCACCAAGCTGAAGGCGGCGCCCACTTCCCGCACCCCGTACACGTTCTCGCACCCCCTGCATGTGCTGTAACGGGTGCGGGAACGAACCAGGGGTGCGCGAACTTTGGGCTCTGCCGACCGGTAGGCGGGCGGTGTGGTTACTATGTGCACAGCTGGGGATTGACGACGGTCGGAGGGGGCCGATGGTTGGAATTGTGCCGGTGCTCGAGACCTCCGAGCATGAGATCGGCGGGCTGCGTTGTGCCGTATTCGACAGTGGGCCAGCGGAATCCGGGGAGGCCGTGGTGTTCGTGCACGGCAATCCCGGGCCGATGGACGACTGGGCGGAGCTGGCGCCCGGGATCGCGGGATTCGCGCGCGTGATCGCCATGGATATGCCTGGTTTCGGGCGGGCCGAGCGGCCGCCGCGGTCCTTCGACCACAGTGTCGCCGGATACGCCGGCTACCTCGGCGGGCTACTCGACCGGCTCGGTGTCGAGCGGGCGCACCTGGTCCTGCACGACTTCGGCGGGCCGTGGGGGCTGCGGTGGGCGCTGGACCATCCGGAGCGGACGGCGAGCCTCACGCTGGTCAACTGCGGTGTGCTCGACGGGTACCGCTGGCACCGGTACGCCCGGATCTGGCAGCTGCCGGTGCTCGGCGAACTGTTCCAGCTGGCGAGCACGCGGCGCGCCCTGCACGCCGCGCTCAACCACGACAATCCCGTCCCGCTGCCCCGGTCCTACGTCGATCGCGTCGACGGCTATTCGGACTGGGGGCACAAGCGGGCGGTGCTGCGGCTCTACCGCGCGTCGCGCGATCCGGCGGGGGCGTTCCCGGAGCGGGACGCGGGCATCGCGGCGGACGGCCTCCCGGTCTGCGTGATCTGGGGCGCGGGCGACCCGTACATCCCGGTGCGTTTTGCCGAGCGGCAGCGAAACTACTTCCCGGAGGCCGAGATCCACGTCCTCGAGGGGCTGGGGCACTGGCCGTTCATCGACGATGCGCAGGCGGTCCGCACGCCGTTGGAAGGGTTTCTGCGCAAGCACGTCCGGCGCTGAAACCGGTGTGCGGGAACAAGTCCAGCGGCCGGGACGTTCGAGGGGACATGGCGAAACCGTTCACGGAGGCCGAACGTCAGGAGTTCCTCGCGGGCAAGCGCATCGGTGTGCTGTCGGTCGCGGCGAACGACGGGCGTCCGCCCGCGACCGTCCCGATCTGGTACGACTACACCCCCGGCGGCGACATCCGGATCAATACCGGCGCCGAGCGCCGCAAGGCCCGGCTGATCCGCGAGGCCGGTGTGGTGACGCTGACGGTGCAGCGCGAGGAGCTGCCGTACCAGTACGTCATCGTCGAGGGCACCGTCGTCGACGCGGCCACCCCCTCGCCGAGGGAGGTGCGGGAGGCCATCGCCGTCCGCTACCTCGGCCCGGAGGGCGGCCGCGAGTTCGCCGCCAAGATGGACGGCACCACATCCGTGCTGTTCACCATCCGCCCGGACCGCTGGTTCTCCCAGGACTACTCCGGCGACCTCTGAGACCGCACGCCCGGACGGCGGGCGCGAGCACCTCGGCACACCACTCGCGGAAGTGGTGGCGCTCGCGGTCCGCGGGGTGCGCCGCACCGAACCCGTCCAGCGACTGCCGCCGATAGCGAACCGGGCGGCCGAGTACGTCGGACATGATGTGCGCCAGGTCGTTCGGCGAAAGATCCTCCGGGCCCAGTACCGGTACCCCGCCGTCCCGGTCCACGAGCGGTCGAGCAGCCGGCTCGCGGCTGCCGCGGCGATATCGCGGGTGGCGACGACCGGCGCGGCGCGATCGGGCGCACCGGTGCCGGTGAAGACGCCGGCGTCGCGGATCGGCGCGACCTGGTGCGGAACTTCCTGGAGATCGCCGCGGGCGACGCTTCGGCGCTGACCTGTGCGGGCCGACTGTTGACTGTGCCGCTACGGCACGGAGTGCACTGTCGACGACACAGGTGAGGTCGTCGACCTCCCACACAGAAATCGGGGAGACCGCAATGGTTCGACAGGACAGGGCAGGCCGGGTATCGGTCGTGCTCGCGATGACGGTCCTCGCGGGTGCGCTCGCCGCACCGGCTTCGGCCGGGGGCGGCGGCGGGGCGGGGCTGGAATGGGGTGCGTGTCCGGACAAGGTCGCGGCCGAGTCGCCCGAATTGCGGTGCGCCACAGTGTCGGTGCCGCTGGACTACGCCGCGCCGGACGGGCCCGCGATCGACCTCATGATATCCAGACTGGCGAGCAGGAACCCGGATGAGCGCCGCGGCGTGCTGCTGCTGAATCCGGGCGGGCCGGGTGGGTCCGGATTGACGTTCGGATCGTTCCTCGCCGCGCACGGGCTGCCGCCCGCGGTCACCGACAGCTACGACCTGATCGGCATGGACACCCGGGGCATCGGCTACTCCGCGCCGGTGAGCTGCGGATTCACCCCGGATATGGCCTACACCGGCAATATCCCGCCGTATGCCGTCGACGACGCGGCGGTCGCCGAGCGGGCCCGGGTCGCCGAGAATGTCGCCGACCGGTGCGCGGCGAACGACCGGGAGGGCCGGATGCGCGAGGTGTCGACGGCGAATATGGCCCGCGACCTGGACCGGATCCGGGCGGCGCTCGGCGAGGAGAAGGCCAGCTACTATGGGGCCTCCTACGGCTCGGCGCTCGGCGCCGCGTACGCGTCGATGTTCCCGGAGCGGGCCGACCGGGTCGTGCTCGACAGCAACCTGGCGGACACCCACCTCGACCAGGACGGGATCCGCCGGTTCGGCCTCGGCGCCGAGGACACGTTCCCGGACTTCGCGGACTGGGCGGCGCGGCGGGACGGCGACTACCACCTGGGTCGGACGCCGGAGGCCGTGCGCGCCACCTACTTCGATCTGGCGGCGCGCCTCGACCGGGCTCCGATGCCCGAAGTCGACGGCCGCGCCTTCCGGTTCATCACCTACTTCGGACTCTACGGCCCGAGCAAATACGCCGCGACGGCGGACATCTGGCGGTCGGTGCGCGACGGCGACGGTGCGGGGGTGCAACGGACGCTGACGGGCGGAGGCTCGGCGCCGAGTCCGACGGAACCGCATACGATCGATAACTCATGGTCGGTGTTCATGGCGGTGACGTGCAACGATGTCGCCTGGCCGCGGGGCGTCGAGCCGTACCGCAGGGCCGTCGCCGAGGACCGGGAGAAGTATCCGCTCTATGGTGCGGCCGCCGCCAATGTCATGCCGTGCGCCTTCTGGCACAGTCCACCGGCCGAGCCGCCGGTGCGGGTGGACGCCGCGGGGCCGAGCAACGTGCTGCTCGTGCAGAATCTGCGCGATCCGGTGACACCGCACCGGAATGCGGAACTGTTGCGGGCGAAGTTCGGCGACCGGGCGCGGCTGGTGAGCATCGACCAGAGCGGCCACGGCGCCTACGTCAACCATGACAACGCCTGCTCGAAATCGACGACTACGGACTTCTTGGTCGGCGGAAAGATGCCCGTCGACGATACGTTCTGCGCGGCGGACTGAACCGGGTCAGGCCCGCGACAAGGCGGGCCAGGCGACCGGATCGATGGCGAGCCACGGTGCGGCGGCGATGGCCGGAGGCGTGATACCGGCGAGAGCCCTGGTCTCGCGGTGCAGGTGGGACTGATCGGCGTAGCCGCACGCCGCCGCGACCAGCGCGGGTCCGCCGCCAGACGGGCGCGACCTCGGGATCGACGCCCGGCGTGGCCAGGTGCGGGCGGAGCGTCTCGGCCACGATCGCGAACCGGTCATCCCACGACGAGGCGGCGCGCAGCCGGTCCCGGGAGCCGTTCGGCCTCGCTGCCCAAACCACTTCCAGGCCAACGCTGTTCCCGCTGAGTTCGGCGGCCGCGCCCAGGACGGCGGCGGCCGTGACCGGTGAGAGGCGGACCTGCAGACAGCCGCCGCCGAGCCGCCCGCGTGTGCGGAGCTCACCGCGAAATCCAGCAGCAGCCCACTCGTGGCCCCGGGCGCCTCGAGGATCGGCATGTGACCGACGCCGGACAGCGTCTCGATCCGTGCGCCGGGCACGATCTCGTAGTCGCGCACCGACGACGGGCGCCACTTGGGGTCGGCGACCATGCTCGCTCGCGGATCGCCTGTCTTGAACGAATGTTCCCGTCGGAACGCCTTCGACACGCGCTGTGGCGCACGGGAATCGACGGCTACGCCGCCGTAGCTGCGGGCGACGAGCGCGGAGCGGAGGTACCGGAGTCCGCTGGCTTGGGTGGGGTCGAAGCCTGTCGAGTTGTGACTCGTCCCAACGGGCGAGCTGGACACCGGTCTCATTACCCAAAGTTTGCTGGCCGATTCGTGGGCGTCCCGGCGCCCACCTACCGTCGGCAGCGGCCCGACTTTCGGCGCGGTGACACCACTATCGGCGGCTTGTGTCCTTCGGGGAGGGCGAAACACCATGGATCGGAACCACACGGACGAGGACGACAGTCGGCATCCGCGCCCGTCTACCTCGAAGGACCCCGGAACATTGATACAGATCGGCCTGGAACTGGCCCTGGTGCTGCTCGACGCATCCGATGCCGTGACCTCCGATTTGCTGGATCGGCTCGAGCACGCCGCCGCGGAATGCGCGCGCAGCGCGGTGCCGATCGAAACGGTGCTGCACGCCATCCACGAGAGCATCGCGACCATGATCGAACAGCTCGGCGACGACCCCGTCCGGGCGGGCCGGTCTATCGACGCCTCCGCCGTGGTGCGAGTGCTGGACGTGCTCACCTCGACGGTTTCCCGCGGTTACGTGCACGAACTCCGACAGGGCTAGTTTCTGCCATTGACAAATGGCACATGATGGACTGATGCTTGGCGGCATGACGAAGACGAGGTCAACGGCGACCGTCTCGGCAGTACCGGCGGCACCGTCGCTCCCGGCCCGTATCGCGGCCGCGGCGTCGGTGGTGGGGCTGCGGCAGCTCAACGCGCTGCTGCCGCAGAACCGTGCGGGTATCTGGGCCGGGCGCGGACTGATCGCCGCCATCATGGCCGCATTCGGACCGCCGCCACCGGGCACGCACGTGACGACCCTGCGCTCGGGCGGGGTCCGCGGCGAGTGGGTCCGGGCGCCCGGGGTCCAACAGGGCGAGCGCGCGATCTACTTCATCCATGGCAGCGGCTATGTGGTCTGCTCGGCGCGCACCCATCGGGGGCTGGCCGCGCGGTTGTCGCGCGAGACCGGATTGCCGGTGTTCCTCGTCGACTATCGCCTGGCGCCCGAGCATCGCTTCCCGGCCGCCGCCGCGGATGTCGAGGCCGGTTACCGCTGGCTGCTGGCGCACGGCTACCGGCCCGAGCACCTGGTGGTGGGCGGTGACTCCGCGGGTGGGCACCTGGCCCTGGATCTGCTGCTCGAGAATCTGCGGTCCGCGACCTCGCAGCCCGCCGGGGTGTTCATGTTCTCGCCGCTGCTGGACCTGTCGCTGACCCTCGCCGAGGAGCAGGATCGGCGCCGCCCGGACCCCATGGCCCCGGCGCGGGTCGGCCGCCGCCTCGTCGCGCTGTACACCGAGGGGCAGCCCGAGGATTCGCCGCGGCTGCGGCTGACGATCCCGTCCGGCGCGGCCCTGCCGCCGCTGTTCGTGCAGGCGAGCGCGGAGGAGATGCTGTCCGGCGATGCCCGGCAGCTGCGGGATATGGCCGCGGCGGCGGGCGCGCGGTGCGAACTCGAACTGTGGCCCGGCCGGATTCACGTCTTCCAGGCGCTGCCGCTGCTGGCGCCGGAGGCCCATGCCGCGCTGCGCCATACCGCCGCATTCGTCGAACAGGCTCTGGCGCAGGCGGATTCGACGACACGGGAGCGGGTGAGCTGACCATGTGGGTGCTCGACAATCTTCGGATCGCGCTGGGCGGGCCGCGCCGCTCGCACAACGCACGGGCCGTCGTGACCGGCGCGGGCAGCGGCATCGGGCGCGCCTTCGCCCTCGAGCTGGCCGCCCGCGGCGGCGAGGTGATCTGCGCGGATATCGACAAGGACCGCGCGGACGACACCGTCGCGCTGATCGACCGCACACACGGTCGCCGGGCGCACGCGGTGTTCTGCGACGTCTCCCGGCGCGAGGACGTGGAGAGCCTCGCCCTGCACGCCGAGCTGATCTTCGGTCGCGCCCCCACCCTGGTGATCAACAACGCCGGGGTCGGCATCGGTGGAAAACCGGTGGGGGAGATCGGATTCGACGACTGGCAGTGGGCGCTGGGCATCAATCTGTGGGGCGTGGTGCACGGCTGCGAGCTGTTCGCGCCGCAGCTGCGGGCCGCGGGCGGGGGCGGCATCATCAATGTCGCCTCGGCGGCGGGTTTCACCGCCGCGCCCACCATGGGTCCCTACAACGTCTCCAAGGCCGGGGTGCTGTCGCTGTCGGAGACGATGGCCGCGGAGCTGTCGGGCAGCGGCGTCGCGGTCACGGTGCTGTGCCCGACGTTCGTGCGGACGAACGTCGCGCGCGACGGCCGGATCACCGCCACATCCATGCGCCTGGCCGAGAACCTCATGCGCTGGACGGGTTTCACGCCCGAGCACGTCGCCCGGATGACCCTCGACGCGCACGATCGCGGGCGGCTGTACGTGCTGCCGCAGCTCGACGCCACCGTCATCTGGCATCTCAAGCGGCACTTCCCCACCCTCTATACCCACGGTCTCGGCGTCCTGAATCGGCTACTGCCGCAGGAGAACCCGGCGGCGCACGCCCCGGGCGCCGGACCGGATCGCACCACAGAGAAGAAGACAGGAGTCTGACATGTCTTTCGACTTCGACAGCATGCTGGCCAAAATCAAGGGCCGCCAGTGGGCCCTGGCAGATATCGACTGGGACGCGCCGGGCGCCGAACTCATCGAACCCGATCTGCACGCCAAGCTGAAGCCGTTCATGGCGGACCTGATGTGGATCGAGAACGTCGGCGCCCGCGGTTTCGCGGCCATGGCGCAGAAGGCGCCGACCGACACGCTGAAGGAGATCTACCGCTATTTCCACGCCGAGGAGCAGCGGCACGCCAATGCCGAACTGGCCCTGATGCGCCGCTGGGGGATGCTCGACGGCGACGAGATCCCGGAGCCGAACATCAACGTCAAGCTGGTGATCGACTTCCTGGACAAGCACTCCGACGAGATGTCGCTGTCGTTCCTGGGCACCGTCATCCCGATGCTCGAGGTGGCGTTGGACGGCGCGCTGATCAAGTTCATCACCGACGAGATCGCCGATCCGGTGGCGCAGGAGGTGTTCAAGAAGATCAACGCCGACGAATCCCGGCATCTGGCCACCGATTACGCGGTGATGGAGCTGCTCGGGCACGCCACGGCCCGCAAGCTGTTCATCGATCTGGTAGGCGGCTGGGTGAAGCCGTCGTTCCTCGTCGGCGTGCTCAGCTATGTGCCGCTGCTGAACAAGATGCGTGACAACATCGTCGAGATGGGCGTCGACGAGGAGAAGCTTTACGCCGCGATGCGGCGGTTCAAGGCCGTCGGCGAGCGCACGCCGATCGCCAACCGCGTGCCGATGTACCGGATCGTGAAGATGCACAGCGGCTGGGTGATCAACCGCCGCCACCCCTACCATCTGTTCGCCGACGCCATGGTCAAGCTGACCGCGCGCGTCCCGGACCGCTTCCTGGGGCCGCAGCCGACGTGGTCGAAGGAACTGACCTACGAGCCGGTCGCATGAACTCGGCGAACAAGCCGCTGGACGTGGCGATCATCGGCGCCGGGTTCGCCGGTATCGGCGCGGCGATCCGGTTGCGGCAGCGGGGGGTCGGCAACTATGCGATCTTCGAGCGCGGGGAGCGGGTCGGCGGCACCTGGCGCGACAACACCTATCCCGGTGCCGCGTGCGATATTCCGTCGCGGCTGTACTCCTACAGCTTCGCGCCCAACCCCGAATGGTCGCAGACCTATTCCGGCAGTGCGGAGATCCTCGGCTACATCGAATCGATGGTGGACGAGTTCGGCATCCGCCCGCGGATCCGCTTCGGCCACACCGTCACCGGGCTCGTCTACGACGAGGCGAACGGATGGTGGGAGGTAGCTTTCGCCGGTCGTCGCCGAAAGGTGCAGGCGCGCACCGTGGTGCTGGCCGCCGGTCCGCTGGCCAACGCCGGATTCCCCGACATCCCCGGCATCGACGACTACGAGGGCCACAAGATCCACAGTGCCCGTTGGGATCACGACTACGACTTCACCGGTAAGAAGGTGGCCGTGATCGGTACCGGCGCGAGCGCGGTGCAGATCATTCCCGAACTAGTCCGGCGGGCCGGGTCGGTGAAGGTGTACCAGCGCACGCCCGGCTGGGTGCTGCCGCGCGTGAACCGGCGCACCAACGCCGTCACCCGGCAGCTGTACCGCCAGGTGCCGCTCACCCAGCGCCTGGCCCGGCAGGCCTGGTTCTGGGGCCACGAGTCGGTGGCGCTCGGGGTGGTGTGGAACTCGCCGCTGACCCGGGTGGTCGAATCGGTCGCGACGATGCATCTGCGCAGCCAGGTCCGCGATCCGTGGCTGCGCCGCCAGCTGACGCCCGACTTCCGGGCGGGCTGCAAGCGGCTGCTGCTGAGCAACGACTACTACCCGGCGCTGCAGCGCGAGAACTGCACCCTGGTGACGTGGCCGATCGCCCGCATCGCCCCGCGGGGGATCCGCACCGCGGAGGGCATCGAGCACCGCGCCGACTGCATCGTCTTCGCCACCGGATTCGAGGTGTCCAAGCAGGGCACCCCGATCCCGGTGGCGGGGCGCGGCGGCCGACTGCTCGCCGACGAGTGGGCCGGTGGCGCCTACGCGTACAAGAGCGTCACCGTCGCGGGCTATCCGAATCTGTTCCTCACTTTCGGGCCGAACTCGGGCCCCGGGCACAACTCGGCGCTGGTCTACATGGAGGCGCAGATCGACTACCTCACCGAGGCGATCGGGCTCGTCGTGGACCGCGGGCTGCGGTCGCTCGAGGTGCGCCGCGATCGGCAGGACCGCTACAACCGGCGGCTGCAGCGGCGGCTGACGGCCACCACGTGGAACTCCGGTTGCCGCAGCTGGTACCTCACCGAGGACGGCTTCAACCCGACCATGTACCCCGGCTTCGGCACGCAGTACACCCGGCAGCTGGCCCGGGTGGACCCGGACGATTTCGTCCTGACGCCGGGCGCGGCCGAGGGCGCGGGTTCGGGCGCCCGGACGGTCGCCGCCCTCGGCTGAGTCAGCGCAGCGAGCCGGTCGCCTTCGACCGGCTCGGCTGGACTAGTGTTCACCGCGGCGAAACACCGGCGCAGGGGAAGGACGGGCGAGGCGACGATGACGGAATACCGTATCGACGATCTCGCCCGCGCCGCCGGGACCACCAGTCGCAACGTACGCGCCTACCAGGAGCGCGGACTGCTGCCGCCCCCGGTCCGGCGCGTCGGCCGCGCGCTGATCTACGACGACTCGCACCTGGAGCGGCTGCGGATCATCGATACGCTGTTGCAGCGCGGATTCACCACCGCCCACATCGCCGACTTCATCACCAGCTGGGAGACCGGCAAAGACCTCACCGAGGTCCTCGGACTACAGCGCGCGGTCACCGCGACCTGGGGGAAAGCCGAAGCGGCGGTCGAGGTTCCGCGCGAACTGGTCGAGACCTTCCTCGGCGCGGACGCCGCCGATCCCGACCTCCTGGACCGGCTGGCGGAGCTGGATCTGCTTCGCCTGCACGAGGATACGGTGGAATTCACCGAACCGCAGCTGCTGGAGACGTTCGCCGAACTGCACGGCTACGGCTTCGGCCTGCGCGGCGTGGCCGACCTGCACGCCACCGTGGTCGGCCATCTCGACGACATCGCGCACGAGATGGTGGCCGCCGCCCGCAACCACATCGTCGAACGGCACGGCCCGGGCTGGCTGCCCGACACCGATGCGGAGATCGCCGAGACCACCGCCATGATCAATCATCTGCGCGATCTCGGCGTCACGGCCGTGCACCGCAGCCTCGCCCGGGCGCTGGACCGGGTGCTGCACGACGAACTCGGCGCCTACCTCGCCACCGCGGTGGGGCGGCGCGGCGACAACGGCTGAGCCGCCCCGTGTTCGCCCCGCTTCGCACCGTCGCCGCGCGGACGCTGTCCGTGGCCGGCTTGCTGATCTCGGCGGGCGCGCTGAGCGGTTGCGGGACCGACGGCCCGGTGTCCGACCACGAATCCGACTACGCGGCGATCGGCGATCCGATCGCGGTCACCTCCGACGGCGGGATCTACCTGCTGGACGGGGAGTCGCTCGCGCTGGCCGACGAGGTGAAGCTGGAGGGATTCGACCGCCTGTTCCAGGTCGGCGACGGCCATCACCTGATGGTGTCGACCCGGGACGGCTTCCGGGTCCTCGACGCCGTGCACGGGGAGCTGGCCGAGATCGCCTTCCCGGCCGCCGAACCCGGCGAGGCGGTGTCGCACGCCGGGCGTGTCGCGCTGTTCGCCGACGGCAGCGGCGAGGTCACGATCTTCGATTCGGCGCGGCTCGCGGACGGACCCCCGCGGACCGAGGTATACCGCACCGCCGCTGGGCACCAGGGCGTGGCCGTTCCGCTGTCCACCGGGGGACTGGTGGTGACCCTCGGGGCCGGGGCACATCGCACCGGTATCGCGGTGCTGGACGCCGACCGCGGGGAGATCGCCCGCAACGAGGACTGCCCGGGCGTGCGCGGCGCGGCCACGGTCCGGGGCGAGGCCGTGGTCCTCGGGTGCGACAACGGCGCCCTGATCTACCGCGACGGCGTCATCACCAAGGTCACGGCGCCCGCGCCGGTCGGCCGCATCGGCGCCCTGGTGGGCACGGACGCCTCGCCGATCGCGCTCGGCGACTACCGGCGGGGTGCGGAAACCGAACGGCCACAGCAGGTCGCGCTGATCGACACCCGCGACGGGAGCCTGCGGCCGGTGGAGTTGGGGACCGGCTACACCTACCGCTCGCTGGCGCGCGGCCCGCGCGGCGAGGGGCTGGTGCTGGGTGCCGACGGGCGCATCCACGTCATCGATCCGGTGGCGGGCGCGGTCGTGGGGAGCATTGCGGTGATCGAGCCCTGGGAACAGCCGCGGCGGCAGCAGCCGCGCCCGGCGCTGTTCGTGCGCGGCACCGACGCCTACGTCTGCGACTCCACGACCCGCAGGGTGATCCGGGTCGATCTGGTCGCTCGTACGGTCGAGGCCGCGGCCACGCTGCCCGGGATCCCGAACGAGCTGGTGGGAACCGCGGGGCGGTGAATGGTCCGCCTCACTGCTGGATGTGGGGCGTGGCGGACCACAGCTCGGCGTTCGGCAGGTCGGCGAGCGCTTCGGTGACATTGTCATCGATGTGCACGTCGATGCCGTGGCGAGCGAGTTCGGTGGCGACGCGGGCCGCGATCGACGGGGAGGCGCGGTAGTTGAGCACCGCACCGCCCTGCGGGAACCGCATCTGCACATGGACTGTGTTGGGTATTTCGGCCATTTGCCGCCACATCACCAGGTCGTCGTTGCGGGGTCGTTGTCGCGAAATCGTCGTGCTGTGAGGTGTTGCGGTAGGTCTCGTTGCGTCCGCACTATTGCGTCCAGCATCTTTCGAGCAAACTTCAGTGTAGCGGGCGGACGTTCCGGCGTCACCCGGCAGTTTCGGTCGAATCCGGCATAGCCGCCAAACACCAAGCACTTGTTAGGGTTTCGCTCACATGGGAGTTCTCGTACCGGCGTGGCGCTCGGGTGGCGGCGACGGACCCGGGCGGTTAAGCTCGTGCCCGAGTTTCGAAAATGCCTGTCTACCTGGACGTTTGATGACCTCCGGTGACGACGGGCCGGTAATCCTCCCTGTTGGTTGGGGCGTGAGGTGCGGGAGTTGGCGGACACAGTGAAGTCGGCTGGTGCGGAGTCCGATACAGGGCTCGACGCGGCATCCGGTGCGGCTCCCGATCGGAGCGCTCGCTCCAGCTACTGGGCGCTGGCGGCCTGCGTGCTCGTGACCGGGGCCGCCGCGGCCGCCGCGGTGCGCAGCGCGCCCGAGGAGTTCAGAATCCCGCTGGCCAGCGGCCTGGCCGTCGTGGCGGTGGTGCTGTGCGCCGCGGTCACCGCGGCCGTGTACCAGCGCGCGCAAGCCGGACGGTATCGGGAGGCGGCCGCGCGTGCCGACGAGGCGAGCGCGGCGGCGGCCGCCGAGGCCGCGGCCCGCATCGCCGCCGCCGACGAGGCGGTCGCGCGGCACGCGCACGAACAGCAGCGCAGCGAGGGGCGGCGGGTGGCCGCGCTGTCCGCCTTCGCCGGGGCCGCCGGTCGCATGCAGGCGATGACCACCGGCATGCTGGCCGAACTGCGCGAGATGGAGCACCGGCACGCGGACTCGCGTGTGCTCGCCGATCTGCTCCAGCTGGACCACCGCACCGCCCAGGCGGGACGGCTGGCCGACAGCATCGCGGTGCTCAGCGGCGCCCGGACCGGCCGCCGCTGGGCGAAACCCATTGCCATGGAATCGATTCTGCGCGGCGCGATGGGCCGCGTGGCCGGATATCAGCGGGTGCGGCTGCGGGCCGTCGCCGGTGTCGGCGTCGCGGGGCACGCCGCCGAGGGCGTGATGCACGCGCTGGCGGAACTGCTCGACAACGCGTGCAACTTCTCGCCGCCGACGACCGAGGTGCACGTCTACGCCGCCGAGGTCCCGGCCGGTGCGGTGATCACGATCGAGGACAGCGGCCTGGTGATGAGCGAATCGGCGCTGCGCCGCGCCGAGCGGGCCGTCTCCGGCGCCGACGCCGAAAGCCGCGGGGGAGTGGACCTTTCGTCGCTGACCGGAACCCGGTTCGGACTCGCGGTGGTCGGGCATCTGGCGCGCAAGCACGGCCTCACGGTGTCCTACCGGCCCTCGGCCATCGGCGGCACCGCCGTGGTGGTGATCGTGCCGCGGGACCTGATCACGCGCGCCGACGGAGTCGATCGGACCTCGGATCGGACGCTGGCGGCCGGGCCGCCCGCCTCGATCACCACCCCTGCCACCGAGACTCGCGAACTGCCGGTGGCGAATTCGGACAACGAGGCGTTCTCCGTCGGCGCCGCGGCCTCCGGCGCCGCGGCGGCGGACATCAGGGTGGGGCGGCACCGGGGCGCGCCCGCGATCATGGAGTCGCGGCTGCCAAAGCGCCGCCGCGGCAGCACGCTCGCCGCCGTGCACCCCGAGGGCGTGCCCGCCGCGAACGACGCGGCGCCCGCCAGCGCCACGCCCACACCGACGGTCTCGCGACCGGCGGCGTCGGCGATGGGCGCCTTCCAGCGTGCCGTCACCGGGCGCAACCCGGGGGACGAGCAGCCCGAGACCGCTGCCGCACCACATTTTTCCGAGCAGTCGGTGGCCGCGGAGAAGACAGTCGTGCAACAGACAACCGAGCCGGTCGGGTCGGGGAACGCTCCCGCTGGCGGAGTGGAGAACGATCGATGACAACGTCCGCGCCCGCGCAGCTGGGCTGGCTGCTCGAGAAACTGCTGACCCGCACCCCGCAGACCCGGCACGCCCTGCTGCTGTCCAGCGACGGGCTCAAGATCTGCCACACCCAGGAGCTGTCGGTCGACCGGGCCGATCAGCTGGCCGCCATCGCCGCCGGAATACAGAGCCTGTCGCACGGCGCGTCCGTCGAATTCGGTTCGGCGCGCAGCGGCGTGCGGCAGTCCATGACCGAGTTCTATGGCGGCATCCTGTTCATCGTCGAGGCCGGGATGGGCGCGCACATCGCCGTCATCGCCGCCGAGGAGGCCGACGCCGGGCTGGTCGGGCACAACATGCGCGAGCTGGTGGAGCAGCTGGGCGAGTATCTCGCGGCCGCCCCGCGCGGCCGGGGAACGCCGTGAGCAGATCGGTCCGGGACGAGAGCCCGGACCGCCTGTACACGCTGACCGGCGGCCGCGCCAAGCCCGATTCGGACGCGTTCGACCTGGTCACCCTCGTCGTCAGCGAATGCGATCCGACCCCGGGAATGCAGTCGGAGCTGGTGGCCATCCTCGATATGTGCCGCGCGCCGACCGCCGTGGTCGAGATCGCCGCGGAGCTACGGGTGCCGGTCGGCATCGCGACCGTGCTGCTGGCCGACCTGCTGCACGCGGGCCGGATCACCGTGCGGCATCCGCATACGGGTGCGGCCGGGAACCGCGGTGACACAGCGTATTCCGGTGACACATGGGTTTCGGTAACAGACGCCGCCACTTTGGAGAAGGTGCTCGTTGGACTCCGTCAGCTTTGATCAGCCACCCGCACGGGCCGACGCGCCGCTGGACAGCACGATCAGCCAGGGGCTGAAGATCGTCATCGTGGGCGGGTTCGGCGTCGGGAAGACGACGATGGTGCGCTCGGTCAGCGAGATCCGCCCCCTCGACACCGAGGCGACGATGACGAATATCGGTGTCGGCGTGGACGATCCGGTCGGCGCGCCGGGCAAGTCGACCACCACGGTGGCCTTCGACTTCGGGCGCATCACCCTCGACGCCGAGAATGTGCTGTACCTGTTCGGCGCGCCGGGCCAGGAGCGGTTCTGGTTCCTCTGGGACCGCCTGTTCGGCGGCGCGCTCGGCGCCATCGTGCTGGTCGACCCGCGTCGCATCACCGACTGCTGGTATGCCATCGACCGGCTGGAGCACCAGGGCACTCGATTCGTGGTGGCGTGCAACGACTTCGGCGGCCCCTCGTACCATCCGAACGAGATCCGCGAGGCCCTGGACCTCGATCCACAGGTGCCGCTGCTCGACTGCGACGCCCGCTCCCGGAGTTCGTGCAAGCGGGTGCTGATCACCCTGGTCGAACATCTGCACACCGCCGCCCGCAATGCCGCCGCCCGCGTCCCGGAGACCGCGCCATGAGCACGCCCCGCCTCGATCCCGACGGTGTCGCCCGCTGCCCGGTGTCGCCCGAATCCCGGATGGTGCCGCTGAGCGGACCGCGCTTCCACACCGACCCGCAGCACCTCTACGCCGAGATGCGCCGCGAGCACGGCCCGGTGGTCGCGGTGGAACTGCCCGGCGGTTTCCCGGCCTGGCTGGTCATCGGCTACCGCGAACTGCACCAGGTGACCAGCGATCCGGAACTGTTCCCGCGCAACGTCGCCCTGTGGAACCAGTGGCCGAAGGTACCCGACGACTGGCCGCTGCTGCCGATGGTGGGACGGCCCATGCCCTCGATCTACTTCACCGCGGGCGGCGAGCACCGCCGACACGTGGCCATGGTGGAGCCGGCGCTGGAATCGGTGGATCCGTTCGAGCTCCGGCGCACCTGCGAGGACCTGGCCGATCGGCTGATCGATGCCTTCTGCGGCCGCGGCGAGGCCGACCTGATGGCCGAATTCGCCGAGCCGCTACCGGTTCTCGCGCTGGCCGCGATCCTCGGCTTTCCGGACGAGGAGGCGCCGGAGCTGGCGTGGGTGATGAGGAAGCTGGCCGACGGCGGCGCCGACGCGCAAGCGGCGTTCCAGCGCTTCAACGAGTTGATGCGCCACACGGTGGCGACGAAGAAGGCGGCGATCGCGCAGGGGCTGCCGGGCTCGGACCTGGTGTCGGTGATGCTGCGGCATCCGCAGCCCTTCACCGACGAGGAGTACGTGCTCGATCTGCAGGCCGTCGTCGCGGCCGGTCACCTCCCCACCGCCGACTGGCTGGTGAACTCGCTGCGGCTGATGCTCACCGACGAGCGGTTCGCGGCGGCCTTCGGCGGCGGCCGCCGCAGCGTCGGGCAGGCCATGAACGAGGCGCTCTGGGAGGACACGCCCACCCAGATCCTGGCCGGGCGCTGGGCGGCGCGCGACGCGCGTCTGGCGGACAAGGTGATTCGCGCGGGCGACCTGCTGCTGCTCGGCCTGGCCGCGGCCAACGCCGATCCGCACGTGCGCCAGCACCTCGGCGGCGCCGCCGAACCCGCGCACACCGGCAACAGCGCGCATTTCGCCTTCAGCCACGGCGAGTACCGGTGCCCGTTCCCGGCCCAGCAGATCGCCGAGATCATCGCACGCACCGGGATCGAGGTGCTGCTGGACCGGCTGCCCGATATCGATCTGGCCGTGCCCGCCGCGAACCTGGTGCGGCGGCCGTCGCCGTTCCTGCGCGGAATGACCTCTCTCCCAGTTCATTTCACTCCCGTTCGCGCGGTCGGAGGTAGCCGGTGAAGTCGCAGTGCCCACTTGTCGTGGATCCGATGATCGGCGATCTCGCCGGGGAGACCGCGCACCTGCGCGACAGCGGCCCGGTCACGCGGATCGAGCTGCTCGGGGTGCCCGCCTGGACCATCACCGATCACGCGCTCGCGCGGCGGCTGCTGGTCGACCCGCGGCTGGTCAAGGATCTGGAGGCGTGGTCGCTGTGGACCTCCGGGGCGGTGACCCGGCAGTGGCCGCTGATCGGAATGATCGACGCGGGCCGGTCCATGTTCACCGTCGACGGAGCCGAGCATCGGCGGTTACGGATCAAGACCACCCAGGCGCTCACCCCGCGGCGGCTCGAGGCGCTGCGGCCGATGATCGAACGGTTCACCGCGGAACTGCTCGACGACCTGGCCGCCGCGGGCGCCGGGGGCGAAACCGTGGACCTGAAGGCGGTGTTCGCGTATCCGTTGCCCATGCGGGTGATCAGCGAGCTGATGGGGGTGCCGCGGTCCGACCACCCGATGCTGCTGGAGTCGTACAAGAAGTTCTTCTCCGTGCTGACCCCGCAGGACGAGCGGCTGCGGGTGATCGCGGACTTGGACGTGTACTACCGCGACATGGTGCGGGAGAAGACGGCCCGGTTGCGCGCCGGGTCGCCCGCCGACGACCTCACCACCGCGCTCATCCAGGCCGACGAGGGCGGCGAGCCGCTGACCGAGGAGGAGGTGACGGGGAACCTGAAGGCGCTGGTCGCGGCCGGGCACGAGACCACCGTCAGCCTCCTGCTGTGCGCGGTGCGGGCCCTGTTGACCCATCCCGGGCAGTTCGATGCGGTCCGCCGCGGCGAGATCGAGTGGAAGCAGGTGATCGAGGAGACGCTGCGCTGGGACGGCCCGGTGATCCACCTGCTGATGCGGTTCGCCACCGAGGACATCGCCGTGGGTGACATCGTGATCGAGAAGGGCGAAGGGGTCGTGATGTCCTACCGCGCGATCGGCCGCGACACCGCGGTGCACGGCCCCGACGCCGACGACTTCGACGCCACCCGCCCGACCGCGGGCCGCAACATCTCCTTCGGCTACGGTCCGCACGTCTGCCCCGGCGCCGCACTGGCCCGCCTGGAGGCGGCGGTCGCCCTCCCGGCCCTGTTCGCACGCTTTCCCGAGCTGCGCCTCGCGGTCCCGGCGGGAGATCTCGCCAATCTCCCGGTGCTCACCCAGAACGACATTGCGGCCTTCCCCGCGACATTGAGCTGAGTCACGGTCCGTGATCCCGTCCCGTACGGGCGATTCGTGACAGACTTGCCGGCGTGAGTGGGCTTGCTGATTCTGCCGCCGGTGCGAACGACACGGGTGCTCCGCCGCCCCCGGATCGGGGGACGTTGATCGGGCGGGGCACGCTCTGGCTCGCGAAATGGGCGGTGTGCGTCGTCGCGATCGCGGCGGGCGGCTGGGTGCTGCAGATTCTCCTGGCGAAGCTGTGGGTGGTGGTGCTGCCGGTGCTGCTGGCGATCGTGGTCGCCACGGTGCTGTGGCCGCCCACGCGCCTTTTGACCCGGCACGGTTTTCCACCCGCCGCGGCCGCGGCGGTGACGGTGCTCGGCTTCCTCGCGCTGTTCGCCGGTGTCGTGGCGCTGATCGTGCCCTCGGTGGTGGACCAGGCGCCGGAGCTGGCCGACCGGTCGACCGACGGCGTGCACAAGGTGCGCGACTGGCTGCAGGGGCCGCCGCTGAGAATCGGTGACGAGCAACTGAATTCGGGCGTGGACGCGATCGTGTCCCGGCTGCAGTCCAGCTCGGAGCGGATCGCGAGCGGCGTATTCACCGGGGTCAGCGCGGCGACCTCGGCGATCATCACGATGCTGCTGGTCCTGGTGCTGTCGTTCTTCTTCATCAAGGACGGCCCGAAGCTCCTGCCGTGGCTGCACGCCATGTTCGGCAATCGCAGCGGGCGGCACTTCGAGGAGGTGCTGAACCGGGTCTGGGCGACGCTCGGCGGCTTCATCCGGACCCAGGCGCTGGTGAGCCTGATCGACGCCGTGTTCATCGGCGCGGGACTGTTCATCCTGCATGTGCCGCTGGCGATGGTGCTCGCGGTGATCACCTTCATCGGCGGCTTCATCCCGATGGTCGGCGCCTTCGTCGCGGGTGCGCTGGCGGTGCTGGTCGCGCTGGTCGCCAACGGCGTCACCACGGCGCTGATCGTGCTCGGCATCATCATCGCGGTGCAGCAGCTGGAAGGCAATGTGCTGCAGCCGGTCCTGCAGAGCCGCAGCATGAAGTTGCACGCCGTCGTCGTGCTGCTCGCCGTCACCGCCGGTGGCTCGCTGTACGGGATCGTCGGGGCGTTCCTGGCGGTGCCCGTCGCCGCGGTGGGCGCGGTGGTGCTCCGGTACGTGGGCGAGCAGATGGATGTGCTCGCCACGCCCGCGGCCGAGGCGGCGGACGAATCGCCAGCGGACGAGACGGCGCCGGAGGAGACGGTGCAGGACGCGGGCGCCGCGAGTACGGAGTAGGGCACACCGGACCGACGACTGGGGCGCGCCACAGGATCTTTGCCGACGTAACAAACGATTGGGTGAATTCTCAACTGGCGCAAACCATTAGGCGACGGCCATCGGTGGTCCGGCTTACACTCGCGAGCGTGAGCATTCCCACAGAACCCATCGGCAGCATTCCGCGGCCCGCTGATCTGCTGGCGGCCATGACATCACACGGTGCGGGCGAGGTGGACGACGCCGCGCTCGCCGCGATTCAGGAGCGCGCGGTCTCGGACACCCTCGCGGCACTGACCTCCCTCGGCTCGCCGGTCGTCACCGACGGCGAACAGTCCAAGCCGAGCTTCGCCACCTATCCGATCGCCGGGCTGCCCGGGCTGGCGCCCGACGGCGCAGTCATCCCGTTCGCGGACGGGCACCAGCGCCAACTGCCGCGCCTCACCGCCGGGCCGTTCCGGTACCAGGTGTACGCGGAGAGCTACCTCCGTGCGGCACAACGGCATTCGAAGGCGCCGATGAAGCAGGCGGTGATCGCGCCGTCCGCGCTGAGCCTGTTGTACCCGGCCGACGGTATCGACGGGTACAGCCGCGAGCGGTTCCTGGCGGATCTGGCCGACGAGGCCGAGAAGGATATCCGCGGCTGCCTCGGCGCGGGCGCGTACGTGGTGCAGGTGGACTTCACCGAGGGTCGGTTGTCGCTGAAGCTGGATCCCAGCGGGGGCGTGCTCGACAGCTTCATCGAGCTGAACAATAGTGTGCTGGAACGGTTTTCGGAGGCCGAGCGCGCGCGGATCGGCGTGCACACCTGCCCCGGCGGGGATCAGGACTCCACGCACAGCCTCGACGTCGACTACACGGCACTGCTGCCGAAGCTGTTGCAGCTGAAGGCCGGTGCGTTCTATGTGCAGCTCGCGAGCGAGCCGGATCCGGACAAGATCCTCGCGGTGATCGCCGAGCACCTGCCCGCCGCGGCCCGCATCTTCGTGGGCGTCACCGATCCCATCGATCCGCGGGTCGAGACCCCGGAGGAGGTTCGCGACCGGGTGCTGAACGCCGCCCGCTACCTGCCCGCCGACCGCCTGGGCACCTGCGACGACTGCGGATTCGCGCCGTTCGCCGACGACGTCTCCACCTCGCGCGAGATCGCCTTCGCCAAGATCCGCGCCCGGGTCGCCGGAACCGCCCTGGCTGCAACGGAATTGGGGATCTGACGGCCCGGCGTACGCCGGGAAGACGGAGAGTCGGGAGGACGGAGATTCGGGAAGACGGAGAGTCGCAGCGGGATGAGAGGTCCCGCTGCGAGCGATCCCGTGGTGGTCAGACAGCCGGCGCGGTGAGAACGACCGGGAGCGCGGTGAGGCCGCGGATCAACAGGCTCTTGCGCCAGGACAATTCGCCGAACTCGCCGTCCAGCGCGAGGTCGGGGAACCGGTCCAGCAGCCGGGTGAGCGCGATGGTGGCCTCCATCCGCGCCAGCGCGGCGCCGACGCAGAAGTGGATCCCGTGCCCGAAGGCCACGTGCCGGTTGTCCTCGCGTCCGGCATCGATCCGGT
Source organism: Nocardia thraciensis (assembly GCF_054782435.1). NCBI lineage: Bacteria > Bacillati > Actinomycetota > Actinomycetes > Mycobacteriales > Nocardiaceae > Nocardia > Nocardia thraciensis. The sequence continues at coordinate 67,760 of NZ_BAAGSM010000029.1, read as the reverse complement.
CCGGTTCGGCGAAGCGCGCCGGATCGCGGTTGACCGCCGCGAGGGAGATCATGATGAACTCGCCCGCGTCGATGTGCTGGTCTCCCAGCGTGATCGGCGCGGTGGTGTAGCGGGCCGTGGCCAGGTGGACCGGCCCCTGGCAGCGGAGCAGCTCCTCGAGGTAGGCGGGGATCTCGTCGGGACGCGCCCGCAGCCGCGCGGCCGTCGGCGGATCGCGCAGCAGTTCGAGCACCGCGTTGCCGATCAGGTTCACGGTGGTCTCGTGGCCCGCCGCCAGCAGCAGCAACATCAGCGAGATGAGTTCCTGCTGATCGAGCCGGTCGTCGTCGTCCTTCGCGACGATGAGCTCCGAGAGCAGATCGGCGCCGGGATGCTCGCGGCGCGCGGCGATCAGCTCGTTCAGGTAGGTGAAGAAGGCGACACCGGCGGTGGTGCGCTCCTCGATACTGGCCGAGTCGTTGACGATAACGGCTGTCCAGGAACGGAAGTCGTCCTTGTCGTCGTCGGGCACGCCCAGCAGTTCGCAGATCACCGCGATCGGCAACGGGAAGGCATAGCTGTCGAGCAGGTCCGCGCGGTTCCGTCCACCCATGGCGTCGAGCAGGTCGTCGGCGATCGCGGTGATGCGCGGACCGAGGTCGCGGATGGCGCGTCCGGCGAAGGCCGGAGCCACCAGCCGACGCAGCCGGGTGTGCTGCGGCGGATCGGCGAACAGCATGTTGTCGTTGATGGCGCCGTTGATCATCTCGGCCGCACCGTTTTTCGCCAGCACGGCCTGGCCCTCCGCGGATCCGACGTTCTTGCTGATGCTCGGCTCCACGAAGGCCTGCTTGGCCACATCGTGATCCACGATCAGCCACCCGAGCACGCCGTCCAGTTCGATCCGGTGGATGGGCCCGCGTCGCCGCAGCGTCCGGTAGACCGCATGCGGGTCCTGGTAGAACTCGTCGGTCAGCTCGAGGACCTCGGCCGCGGCCGTCACGAGCGGCCGCCGGTCGTTCGAGAAATAGGTGTGCGGGGGATCAGGTTGTGCACTTGCCTCAATCCTTTCGATAATCGAATGGTTCGGCGTACGCGAGGGTCGAGCGGCGGGAATACCGCGAAAATCGGACTTGCTACGCGTTCGGGACGCCCAATATCCGCGCGCCCGAGCACTTTCCGCGCCGGGATTATTACACAGCAACCTCGTGGCTTCCCAAATCGCCTGGTGCCGTACGGCGTACGCCGGGGCGATCGGGTGGGGGAGTGCGCCGCAGCCAGGACGGCGCCCACCAGCAGGCGTCGCCGAGCAGTTTCATGGTGGCGGGGACGAGCAGCATCCGCAGGACCACGGCGTCGATGAACAGTGCCGTCACCATGCCGACGGCGATGTACTGCATCATCACCAGATCGGAGAGGGCGAACGCGCCGGTGACCACCAGGAGGATCAGCGCGGCCGCCGTGATGATCCGCCCGGTGCGGGCGATACCGGTGCGGACCGCCTCGGCGGTGGTGGCGCCCGCCGCCCGCGCCTCGACGATGCGGGCCAGCAGGAACACCTCGTAGTCGGTGGACAGACCGTAGATCACGGAGATGATCAGCACGAGTATCAGCGACATGATCGGCTGCGGGGTGAACCCCAGCACACCCGCGCCGTGGCCCTCGATGAATATCCAGGTCAGTATGCCGAGCGTCGATCCCAGCCCGAGCAGATTCAGCAAACCCGCCTCGAGCGGCAGCACCAGCGATCCGAAGGTGAGCACCAGCAGCGCGGTGGTGGCGAGGAATACCAGCGCGACCATCAGAGGCATTCGATGCACGAGCGCGTCGATGCTGTCCTTCTCCACCGCCGGTTGGCCCCCGACCATGACGGTCGTGCCGTTGGGCAGCGGCATTGCGCGAAGGTAGTCGATGGTGGCCTCGGCGTCGGCTCCGGGCGCGAGCACGGTATTAGTGGTGAAGACGCTCGGTTGCGCCGGGCGCTTGAAGGGTTCGGGGAAGGGCGCCGCCAGGCTGGGGGCCCGATTGGCTTGTGCCAGTACCGTTTCGGTGGTGGCGGAGTTGTAGGTGACGATGACGAGGTCGACCGGATCGATCTGGCGCAGGGGGAAGATCTCGTCGAAATGCTGCTGTGCCAGCCGGGTCGGGTGCTCCGGCGGCAGGAAGCGTTCGCTGATACTGCCGAAGACGATGTGCTGCACCGGGGCGATCAGGAGCAGCAGCCCGGCGGTCACCGAAACAGTCACGGCCACCGGCCGTCTCATCACCCATCCGGCCACTCGGCCCCAGGCGTTGTCGCGCTCCTCGACTCGGGTCCGGGTCCTGCGGAACCAGGGGATTCCCAGCCGGTCCACCCGGCGGCCGAGCACGGCGAGCATGGCGGGCAGCAGCGTGACCGAGGTCAGGGCGGCCAGCGCGACGGTGACCATGGAGCCGTAGGCGAACGAGCGCAGAAATCCCTGCGGGAAAACCATAATGCCGCCTGCCGCGACCACGACGATGGTGGCGGAGAACAGGACGGTGCGGCCCGCGGTCGACACCGAGCGCCGCACCGCCGTCGGCACGTCGCTGCCGTCGGCGAGTTCCTCGCGGAAGCGGCTCAGGATGAACAGCCCGTAGTCGATGGCCAGGCCCAGGCCGATCATCGAAACCACCGGTGAGACAAACGAATTCACCTCGGTTACCGTGGTGAGCGCGCGGATGATCCCCCAGGCGCCGAGCACGGTGAGCCCGCCGACGATCAGGGGGAGGGCCGCGGCGACGGCGCCCCCGAAGAGGAAGAACAGCAGCACCGCGACCGCCGGGACGGCGAACAGCTCCATCCGCCGCTGGTCGTGGGTCATGGTGTCGTTCAGCGCGCCCGCCACCGGCTGGCCGCCCGCGATCTCCATATCGATACCCGGAATGGCCAGGGCGTCAGCGATCTCGCGGTAGTTGCGCATCTGCGCGGTGTCGTCGCCGCCCTTGATCCCCAGGGAAGCGAAGGCGTGGGTGCGGTCCGCGGAGCCGAAGAGGTCGGGCAGGGCCATGCCGGTTCGGGTCTGCCAGTAGGCGGCATTGATGCGGTCGATCCGGTCCGGGAAACGCTCCGGCAGGCTGTCGAGGTGATCGATGATCGTGCGGCCGAAGGCGGGGTCGTCGACGGTGCGGCCCGGCGGCGCGTGGAACAGCAGGATCACGTCGGCGCTGTGATCGGTCCCGAACACCTGATCCCGCAGTTGCGCCACCCGCACCGATTCCGACGACGGATCGTCCCAGCCGCTCGAGCTGAGGCGGTCGCCCAGGCCGAGGCCGTACGCGCCGAGCGCGAGAAGTCCGAACACGGTGACGCCGATTACCGTGAATCGCCGCCGTACCACGGTATCTGCCCAGTGCCTGAACTCGGCGAACAACCGTCGCCTCCCTAACTGCCGATGCGCGGATCGGCTCGCAACCTACCAACCCGGGCGCGGGTGCCAGGAGGGAAAACCGGAGTATTCCGAACCAGCACAACGAAAGTACCGTGAGATTGTGAAATTACCCGAAATAATCATCGATGAATGATGTCGCGCCCTGGTCGGAGCGTGTCGACTAGGTCGTATCACAGTCGGGGACAGGTGAATTCGGCAGACTTTACAAAATGCCCGGCGAACCGTGTCGGCATTGTTATGCGTGGACCATGCTTGGCCTCATCGGCCAGCTCGCTGGGCCTCTATCGAGCACGTCGCGGGACAAGAGCGGCGATCGGAAATCGGAAGCACGGAGGGATGTGCGTGTCGGATATCGCAATTGTGGGTATCGGCTGTCGATTTGCGGGTGGAATCGATTCGCCCGACACGTTCTGGGACTTCGTCGTGGACAAACGCGACGGCGTCGTCGAGATTCCCGCGGATCGGTGGGACTATCGCCGCTACTACGACCCGGAGCCACGCACCCCGGGCCGCATGTACACCAAGCGCGGCGCGTTCATGACGGTCGACCCGTGGGAGTTCGACCCGGACTTCTTCGGCATCTCGCCCCGCGAGGCCACGGTGCTCGACCCGCAGCAGCGCCTGATGCTCGAGGTGACCTGGGAGGCGCTCGACGACGCGGGGATCGCGGGGCGCACGGCCGGTGAGTCGGTCGGTGTCTACGTCGGCGGATTCGTGGTGGACCAGTCGGTGATCGGCGTGGTGGGCCCGGCGCTGTTCCACACCGATATGCACACCCCCGCCAGCGCGTCCTACACCATGCTGTCGAACCGAATCGCCTACGCGCTCAACCTGGTCGGGCCCGCGCTGACCGTCGATACGGCCTGCTCCTCGTCGCTGGTCGCGTTCCACCTGGCCTGCCAGGCGCTCGACAACGGCGACTGCAAGGTCGCGCTGGCGGGCGGCGTCAACGTGATGCTGCAGCCGGAGACGTTCGTGCTGATGTGCAAGGGCGGATTCCTCGCCACCGACGGCCGGTGCAAATCCTTCGACGCCGCCGCCGACGGATACGGCCGCGGCGAGGGCGCGGGCATGGTAGCGCTGAAGAAGCTCGACGACGCGGTGGCAGACGGCGACCGGATCTACGCCGTGGTCAAGGCCACCGGCTCCAACCAGGACGGGCGCACCACCGCGATCACGGTGCCGAACGTCGACTCCCAGGAGTCGCTGGCCCGAAACGTCTGCGCGCGTGCGGGTCTGGCTCCGGACTCGATCACCTACCTGGAGGCGCACGGCACCGGCACACTGGTCGGCGATCCCGTCGAACTCCGGGCGCTCGGACGGGTCTTCGGCGCGCCGTCCGGGCGTACCGGAACCATCGGCGTGGGGTCGATCAAGGCGACCATCGGCCACACCGAGGCGGCCGCCGGGGTGGCCAGCGTGATCAAGGCGGCGCTGGCGATCCACCATCGCACCGTGCCGCCGCAGGGCTGGCTCGACAAGCCCAATCCGGATATTCCGTTCGACGAACTGGGCCTGCACGTGCAGGTCGACGCCGAACCGCTGGCCGCCGCGGCGGGCCCGATGACCATCGCGGTCAACGGCTTCGGCTACGGCGGCACCAACGCCCACGCCATCCTGCGGGAATACAGCGCGGCACCGGTGGCCCCGAGGGACGAGCCCGCGCGGCACTTCGGGATCCTGCCGATCTCCGCCCGCAGCACCGGCGGCGCCCGCGCGCTGGCGGGCCGCTTCGCCGATCTGATCACCTCCGGCGCCGATCCGGAACGACTAGCCGAGGCGGCGTGGACCCGGATGGCGCATCATCCGTACCGCACGGGTGTGCTCGTCGGCGATACCGACGCGGTGATCCGGGAACTGCGGGACTACGCGGCCGGGGACGGCCGGGACGCGTCCCGCGCCATCGTCTCCCGGGGTGCCGAGCCGGTGTTCGTGTTCTCCGGAATGGGCCCGCAGCACTGGCGGATGGGCCGCGAACTGCTGTCCGCCGGAGGCGTTTTCGCCGATACCGCGGAGCGGGTCGACGCCGAGTTCCACGCCGTCGCGGGCTGGTCGATCATCGAGGAGCTGCGCCGCGACGAGGACGACTCGCGGGTCACCCACACCGCGGTGGCGCAGCCCGCCAACTTCCTGGTGCAGGTGGCGCTGGCGAGCGAACTCGCCGAGTACGGCATCACCCCGGCCGCCATCGTGGGGCACAGCGTGGGCGAGGTGTCGGCGGCGTACGTGAGCGGCATGCTGTCGCTGCCGGACGCGGTGCGGGTCGCTTACCACCGGGCCCGGTTGCAGGCCACCACCGCCGGATCGGGCGGCATGCTGGCGGTGGGGCTGACCGCGGACCAGGCACGCGAACTCGTCGGCGACGATCCCGGCGTGGATATCGCGGCGATCAACAGCGCGAGCGGCGTCACCCTCTCCGGCGATTCCGCGCGCCTGGACGAGATCGCCGAAAAGCTCACCGAGGACGGCACTTTCGCCCGCCACCTGCGCGTGGAGGTGCCCTACCACAGCCGCCTGATGGACCCGATCCTCGACGATCTGCGGACCGCGCTGGCCGAGCTGTCGCCGAAGATCCCGGAGATACCGCTGTATTCGACCGTCACCGGTGGCCGGGTCAGCGAGGGCGACTGGGACGCCGACTACTGGTGCGCGAACGTGCGCCGGCCGGTGCGGTTCGCCACGGCGATCACCGAACTCATCGGCGCGGGCAGCCGGGTGTTCCTCGAGGTGGGCCCGCACCCGGTGCTGTCGGGCAATATTCGCGAGGCGCTGCTGGGCGCGGACGTGAACGGGACCACGGTGGCGACCCTCGACCGCACCCAGTCCGACCTCGACAGCATCCGCCGCACCCTCATCGGCCTGCACGCGGCCGGGGTGCTCGATCGCGAGCTGCTCTTCCCCGCCGATCGCCCGGCCACGCCGCACGTGCCGCTGCCGCGCTACCCGTGGCAGCGCACCCGATTGCATTCCGCCCTGCCGCTTTTCGAACAGGCGCGGCTGGGCACGCCGGGCACCTACGCCATGCTCGGCGACCCGGACGTGGAGGGGCGTCCGGACTGGCTGCTGCAGGTGGGGACCGAACTGCTGCCGTGGCTGGCCGATCACGTCGTCAACGGGATCCGGATCATGCCGGGCGCCGCGTACCTGGACGCCGCGCTCAGCGCGACGGCGACCCGAATCGGCGCGAAACGCGTTGCGCTGGAACAGGTCCGGTTCGTCGCGCCGCTCATCATGGGCGCGCCGGACGTCCCGCTGGTGGCCATGACGGTGGAGGAGGCGAGCGGGCGCTTCCAGATCCGGTCGCGCAGCGCGACGGGCACGGCGTGGACCGTGCACGCGTACGGGCGGACGCTGACCGGCAGTCACGAGCAGACCAAGGCGGCGGTGCCCAGCATCGACGTCGGCATCGATGTCGATCCGGAGATGTTCTACTCCGGCCTGGCCGCGGCCGGGCTGCAGTACGGCCCGTCGTTCCGGCGGGTGCGGTCGGTGCGGGTCGGCAGGGATACCGTGGTGGCGACGGTCGACGGCACGATCGCCGCGGACTCCGGACATCTCGCGCACCCGGCGGTGGTCGACGCGGCGATGCAGAGCGCCGCGCTGCTGTTCGCCGAGGAGCGCATCGACGAGGGCGTCATGGTGCCCGTCGGGGTGGCGGCGGTCCGGCTGCTCGCGGAACTCCCGGAGGAGATCACCGTCGTCGCGCGGCGCAGCGCGCACGCGCGGCTGCGCGCCGACGTGGACCTGCTCGACGCCGACCAGAACCTGGTGATGCGCCTGACGGGGCTGCAGATCGGCGCGCTGAAGCCCGGCGACGACCCGCTGCACCGGATGGCCGACTTCTACTACCACGAGACGATGGAGGAGCGCGACGCCATCGATCCGGCTGCCCTGGTCGACGCGGGCTCGGCATCCGCCGTCGTCGTGGCGCTCGGAACCGGCGGGCGCGCAGGGGAACTCGCGGCCGCGATCCCGGGATCGCGGGTGTACGTGGCGGATTCGGCCGGAGCGGATCTCGAGGCCGACCTGATCGCGAATCTGGAGGCCGCCAAGGCGGAGCAGAAGAAGCGGCTGCACGTCTGCGTGGTCGCGGGTACCGGGGAGGCCGCGGGTGCGCCCGACGATCTCGCGGCGCTGTGGACGCTGAAGCGGATCGCCGTCGCCGTGGCCGGATTCGCCAATCCGGAGGCGGAGGGCGAGACGCCGCAGACGGTCTTCGGCGACGGTTCCGTGCACGTCACCCTGGTGACCGAGCGGGCATTCACCTTGCCCGACAGCACGATCGCGCCCAACCCGTATCAGTCGGCGCTGGCGGGCGCGCGCCGGGTGCTGCTCAACGAGCAGACCCCGCTGCGCTGGCGGCTCATCGATGTGGAACCGGGCACGGCCGTGTCGGAGATCGTCACGGAACTGGCTGTGCCGGGCGCGTTCTCGCTCGACAATGTCGACGAGGTGCTGTTGCGGGACGGCAAGCGCTGGGCCCCGGTGGTGACCAAACCCATGGAGGAACGCCTCGAGGCCCTGGACACGCCGGAGCCGCTGACCGACCCGGAGGTCAACTTCGAGCTGGAGCTGCCACGGAACCGGCTGCTGTCGCAGCTGGCCTGGCGCGAATGTCCTCGCCGCGCACCGGGACCCGGCGAGGTCGAGGTCCGCATGCAGGTCATCGGGCTGAACTACAAGGATCCGCTGAAGGTCATCGGCCTGCTCGGCGAGCGCGAGCTGGCGCCGACGTACTTCGGCACCGTGCCCGGCATGGAGGGCGCCGGAACCGTCGTCCGGGTCGGCGCGGACGTCGACGACCTCGCGCCCGGCGACCTGGTCGCGGTGGCGTCCAAGGGCATGATGCGGCGCTACGCCCTCGTGGACCGGCAACTGGTGGTCGCGCTGCCGCCCGACGCCGACCCCGGGTACTGCACCAGCACGATCGCCTTCGGCACGGCGGAGTACGCGCTGCTCGATCTGGCCCGGCTGGAATCGGGCGAGACGGTGCTGATCCACGGCGCGGCGGGCGGCGTCGGCACGGCCGCCATCCAGGTCGCCAAGGCGCTCGGCGCGCGCATCATCGGCACCGCGAGCACCGACGAGCGCCGCGCCCACGTGCTGGCGCTGGGCGCCGACCACGCGATCAACTCGCGCTCGCTCAATTTCGTGGACGACGTCCTCGAGCTGACCGACGGCAAGGGCGCGGACGTGGTGCTCAGCAGCGCCCCGGGCGAGATCCTGCGCCAGAACTTCAACGCCGCGGCGGAATTCGGGCGCATCGTGGAGGTCGGCAAGGCCGACATCTACACCGGCGGGCTGCTGGAGCTGGCCAACTTCGACAAGAACCTGTCGTACTTCTCGATGGATCTGGACCGCCTGGTCGCGGTGCGCCCGCAGCGGCTGGCGCGCCTGCTGGAACGGGTCTACGAGAAGGTCTCGGCGGGCACGTACACGCCGCTGCCGTACCAGGTGTTCGACACCCAGGACGTCGGCAAGGCATTCGAGGAGACCATCCGCTCGACCCGGCTCACCCGGATCGCCCTGCGCATGGACTCCCCGGAGCCGCCCGTGCGGCCGTATCTGCCCGAGGTCGAAATACACCAGGACGCGAGTTATCTCGTCACCGGTGGCTTCGGCGGCTTCGGCCTGGCCACCGGCCGGTGGCTGGCGCTGCGGGGGGCGCGCCGACTGGTGCTGCTGGGCCGCGGCGGGCCCGCCACCGAGGAGGCGCGGCGGCAGCTCGAGGCCTGGCGCACGGTGGGCATCGAGGTGGTCGAGGAACGGGTCGACGTCACCGACGCCGCAGCCGTGGCCGAGGTGGTGGCGCGGGCGCACAGTGCGGAACATCCGCTGCGCGGCGTGTTCCACGCGGCCGGGGCGGTGGCCGACAACCGGATCAGCAAGATGGAGTTCGAGCAGCTCGACCGGGTCTATCGGCCGAAGGTGCACGGCGCGCGCATACTGCACGACGCCATCGCCGACGCCGGTATCACGCTGGACATGTTCGTGCTCTACTCCTCCGGCGGTTCGATGTACGGCATCTACGGTCAGTACAACTACTGCGCGGCCAATGTCGCGGTGGAGGCGATGGCCGAGGCGTGGTCCCGCGCGGGCGAGCGGGCGCTGTGTATCGGCTGGGGACATCTGTCCGGTGCGACCGGCGGCATGGCGGCCGACGAGACGGCCCTCAAGTATCTCGATCTGGTGGGTTTCGGCCCCATCGACATGTCCGACGCCACCGCGTACATGGAGCAGACGCTGCGGCTCGGGGCCAGACGCGCGGCGATCATCCCGACCGACTGGGCCAAGCTGACCGGCACGTTCCCGCAGCTGACCCGCACCGGCCGCACCATCTCCCTGGCGCAGGCCTCCGCCAAGGACACCTCCGAGCTGGCCCAGTTGCGAGCCGAACTGGCCGCGATGGAGGACACCAAGCGCGGGCCCTACGTGGCGCGCAAGATGGCCGAGGAACTGGCCGTGGTGATGGGCGTGCCGGTCGAGTCGATCGATATGACCGTGCCGGTGCCCGAACTGGGGCTGGATTCGCTGATGGCCGTGGAACTCGGCGCCCGCGTCACCAAGACCCTCGGCATCGACCTGATGTCGCTGCAGATGGGCCGCTCGTTCAGCCTGGAGCAGGCCGGGCCGAAGGTGGCGGAGCTGATCCTCGCCCACGAACCCGACAAGCCCCAGCCACTGCCCGAACCGGGGATGGTGGCCGACGGCGCCGGTGCCAACGGGGCCGGGTCCAACGGGTCCGGAAACGGGACGACGAACGGGCCATCGCCGGAGCACGCGGTGGCCGAGGCGGCAGCGGCGCGGCAGTGATCATCGCCGACCCCGGCGCGGCAGTGATCATCGCCTACGCCGGCGCGGCAGTGATCATCGCCTACTCCGGCGCTGCACCGTCATCCCGGCGAATGCCGGGACCGCATCTCACCACCGACGAATCGAGGTATCGCCGTGGTCGATTTCGGCCTGATCGATGAATGGGAACCGGCCCCGGGGCGGCTGGTCACCTGGGTCGCCGCACCGGAGTCGGTGGAGCGGGCCAGGCAGGCGCCCGTGCACCACTCGCCGCCGTCGCATCAGCAGGAGCAGTATCTGCGCCTGGCCGACCGCCACTCCGCCGCCGAGTTCCGCTTCTCCGGCCTGTGCCTGGTGACGGCCGAGATCCCCACCGCCGATCTGGACCGGGACGCGATGACGCGGGTCATCAACGCGTTCCTGCTGCGGCACGACACCTTCCGGACCTGGTTCTCCATCGATTCCGGCGGAGCCGTGCGGCGGCACCTGGTCCCGGCCGACGCGGTCGAGTTCGTCCCGGTCGACTACGGCCGGATCGACGATGCGCAGGCGATCCGCGAGCACGTGCAGAAGACGACTCCCGGTCCGTTCCAATGGGATTGCTTCACCTTCGGGGTGATCGCGCACGGCGAGTCGACCACGGTCTACCTCGCCGTCGACCACCTGCACACCGACGGGCTCGGGCAGTACCTGTCGTGCTTCGACCTGGCCCAGCTCTACGCCAACGAGGTCTGGGGGGACACCGGTGAATTGTCCCCGGCCGCCAGCTATCTCGACTACTGCGTCATGGAGCGCGAGTACACGTCGCGACTCACCCTCGCCTCGCCCGGCGTCCGCAAGTGGCTGGAGCTGATCCACGGCAACGACAACGAACTACCCTGTTTCCCTTTGGATCTCGGGAAGCGGAAGGACGGGTACAACCGCAGCGCACATCGCACCATCCAGCTGCTGGACGAGGAGGGCGCGCTCCGCTTCGAACGCGTCTGCCGCGCGCACGACGCCGAATTCGTGGGCGGCGCCTTCGCCGCGGCCGCGCTGGCCGAACGCGAACTCACCGGCAGCGACTACTACTTCGGCATGACGCCGATCAGCACCCGCACCACGGCCGCGGAGCGCGCGTCGGTCGGCTGGTACGTGACGCTGGTTCCGGTGGCGTTCCCGATGGGCCCCACGACCTCGGCCACCCGCGCGCTGACCATCGCCCAGCGCGCCTACGAGAACGGTCTCCGGTTGGGGCCCACGTCGTTCCACCGCGTCGTGGAACTGCTGCCGAGCGATTCCGAGATCAAGGCGCGGCCGGGCTGGTCGACGCCGATGATCTCCTACGTCGACGCCCGCGACTTCGTCGGGCACGAGTTCTTCGGCGAGGTGACCGCCGGGGTGTACGCCAACCGCGCCGCCTCCGAGGAGGTCCTCATCTGGATCAACCGGTTGCCGACGGGGACCTCGCTGAGTGTCATCTACCCCGACACCCCGGTCGCGCACGACTCGGTGGAACGCTACGTCGCGGCCGTGCACGCCGTATTCGCGGAGATCGCTAGCTGACCAGTTCGAGCACTCCGCGGGGCGCGGAGGGCATCGGCTGGGTCGGGAAGCCGAACCGCACCAGCCGATGCGGCGGCGCCGCCTCGAAATGCGCCACCGACGGCGGCAGCAGGCCACCGATCATCTTGTCCAGCAAAGTGTTCACCTGTGCGAAGCCCGGCCGCAGCAGCACCTGCCAGCAGGGCACGCTGCCCGCCGGCACCTCCACGGTCGTCCGCTTGTCCACCTTCGACATCAGCGGCCAGTGCAGCGAGAAGGCCAGCCACAGTTCGAGCGATTCCGCGGCCCCCTCGGTGAAATCCAGCCCGCGCAGCAATGTCATGCCGCCGAGTAGCGGCATGACATTCGGCGGGAACGGCGCGATGTCGCCGCTGAGCCGCAGGTGCGTGGTATCGACGAAATGTGCCTCCTCCCGCGATACGACCGTATCGCCAGAACGTGTTTCGGCGTAATAGTCCTGCGCGCACAGCCATTCGCCGTTCCGCTGAAATCGCTGTTCGATCGTCAGCGTGAGATCGTCCGTGCCCACCTCGGCCTCGGTGGTCGAGCGGTAGCCGCCGGACTCGCGCGCCACCACGCTGGTCAGCTCGTGCCGCCGCGGCCGATCCGCGATGCCGACGGCGTAGACGGATTTCTCGCCGTCGGGAATTCCCGGGTCACGGAAAGCGGTGCGCACCAGTCCTCCTTGCGATGTCGGGATAGCGGTATTGAATCGGCTGGCCGCCGCGCGGGACGACCGAACCCCGAATCCCTACGACATTTCACAATTCGTGGTGACGCGAAAGTAGCTGTGGCACAAACCGCATTCGTCCGGATTCCGTCAGCTCGCGACGGCCGCGAATCCGGTGCGCAGATCGGCGAGGATATCCTCGATACCTTCGATGCCGACGGCGAGCCGGACCAGACCGGGCGTGACTCCGGAGGCGAGTTGCTCCTCCGGGGTGAGCTGCGAGTGCGTGGTGGAGGCGGGGTGGATGACCAGCGAGCGGACGTCACCGATATTGGCGACGTGGCTGTGCAGGACGAGCGCCTCGACGAACCTCTTTCCCGCGTCCACGCCGTCGGCGAGCTCGAATCCGATGATGGCTCCGGTTCCCTTGGGCGCCAGCTGTTTTCCACGCTCGTACCACGGTGAGGACGGCAGCCCGGCGTAGGACACCGAGGTGACCTCGGGCCGTTCGGTGAGGAACTCGGCCACCGCCTGCGCGTTCTGCACATGCCGTTCGACCCGCAGGCTCAGCGTCTCGAGCCCCTGACTGATCAGGAAGGCGTTGAACGGCGAGATCGCCGCGCCGAGGTCGCGCAGCAGTTGCACCCGCGCCTTGAGCGCGTAGGCCGGGGCGCCGAGGTCGGCGAAGACCACGCCGTGATAGCTCGGGTCGGGTGTGGTGAAGCCGGGGAAGTGGGGGTTGCCGTCGGCGTCGGCGCCGGTCCAGTCGAAGGTGCCGCCGTCGACGATCACGCCCGCGATGGCGGCGCCGTGCCCGCCGAGATACTTCGTCGCCGAGTGCACCACGATGTCGGCGCCGTGGCGCAGCGGCTGGATCAGGTACGGCGTGGGCACGGTGTTGTCGACGATCAGCGGCACCCCGGCGGCGTGCGCGACTCCGGCCACGCCGGGGATGTCGAGGATGTGGTTCTGCGGGTTGGAGACCGTTTCCCCGTAGAGCGCCTTGGTATTCGGCCGGATCGCGGCGCGCCACTGCTCGAGGTCGTCGGGATCGTCGACGAAGCCGACCTCGATGCCGAGCTTGGGCAGCGTGTAGTGGAACAGGTTGTAGGTGCCGCCGTAGAGCCGGGGGCTGGACACGATGTGGTCACCGGCTTGGGCGAGATTGAGGATCGCGAAGGTCTCCGCGGCCTGCCCGGAGGCCAGCAGCAGCGCGGCCACGCCACCCTCGAGCGCGGCGATGCGCTGCTCGACGGCGTCCTGCGTGGGGTTGATGATGCGGGTGTAGATGAAGCCCGGCTCCGCCAGTCCGAAGAGGGCGGCCGCGTGCTCGGTGTCGCGGAAGGTGTAGGAGGTGGTCTGGTAGATCGGCAGGGCCCGTGCGTTGGTGGTGTCGTCGGGCACCTGGCCCACGTGGACCTGCTTGGTCTCGAACGTCCAGTCCCGGGTGGGGTCGGCGGGCGCGGTGGAATCGGTCATAGGCCGGAACGGAACTACATTTCGCCCGGCCGGGACATTGTTTTAATCGGCGGGATTTCATCGGCGTCGCCCACCGGGCACGATGGACCCGGCGAATCCACTCGGCGAAGGGACGGAATCACTGTGTCGGAGACCGTCGGAGCGTCCGCCTCGGGGCGATTGCGCGCCGCGTGGGCGCTGGTGCTGCTGGCGCCGGTGTGCGCGGAGCTGACCTTCACCGCCGTCGCCGTGCCCGTCACGTGGCTGCTGCTGCCGCTGTTGCTGGTGATGTACGGCGCGGGCGTGCTGCTGGTGCGGGAGCTGGTCGTCCGTGCGGGCGGTGGCTGGCCCAGCCTGGCGGCGGGCGGCCCGGCCGGGTGTTCCCGCGGCCGCGGGCCGTCTCGGCTGCCCCGCGCCCGGCTCTCGCCGGTGTCGCGGCGGGGGTGGTGACGTCGTCTTTCTCGGCTTGCTGCTCCCGGTGGCGCCGGTCAACGTCACTGTCGGTGCCATAACCATTGTGCTGGAAGTGATTGCGCTGATCCTGCTCACCCGTCGCCTCGAGAGCCGGGATGGCGCAGCGAAGCCCGCGCCCGTGATACCGTGATATTTCTCGGGGTGATTATCACAACAGAAGAGCGGGGGAGACGATGAGCGCCAACGACTTCCAGTCACGCGAGATCGACGCCACCCGGCCCTCGGGCGCCCGGATGTATCACTACTACCTGTCCGGCGAGGCCGTCTTCGCGGTCGACAAGGTCTTCGGCGAGCGCATCTTCGAGGTCTTCCCCTATGCCGACACCTGGGCGCACCACAATCGGGAATTCCTGCAGCGTGCCGTGAAATTCATGGTGCGGCAGGGGATTCGGCAGTTTCTCGATATCGGCTCGGGCCTGCCCACGGTGGGCAATACGCACGAGGTCGCGCGCACGGTCGCGCCCGAGTCGCGGATCGTCTACGTGGACAACGACCTGGAGGCGGTCGACCGCGCGCACGAACTGCTGCAGCGGCAGGACGCGCTGGACCGCACCGCCGTCATCGAGGCGGACCTGCGGTTCCCCGATCTCATCCTCGACCATCCGGACACCCGGCGGCTCATCGACTTCGACCGGCCGCTCGGCCTCATGATCGTCAGCGTCTGGCCCTTCGTCCCCGACAGCGACGGCCCGTACGAGTTGATGGCGCGGCTGCGCGACCGGCTGCCGAGCGGCAGCTACGTGGCGATGAGCCACGGCTCGCTGGAGGACGCCGGTGCCGAGGTACGGGAGCGGATCGTCGCGCTGACCGAGCTGTACCGGGAGACCTCCGATCCGGCCGTCACCCGCACCCGCGCCGAATTCCGGGCTTTCTACGAGGGTTTCGAAATCGTCGACCCCGGCATCGTCTACACCTCCGACTGGCGCCCGGACGAACCGGTCGATCTCGAGGACCCCGCCCGCCCGTGCAATTTCGCGGCCGTCGGCTACAAGCCCTGAGCTACGGATGATCTCGAACGCCAGCGCAGACCCCGGGGCGGCGGTTACCCTGAGCCGATGCGATCCCGGTTCCGGCGGTGCGTGGTAGCTGTGCTTGCTGCTGCTGCGTCGACCCTGCTGATCTGCACACACGCCGCGGCTGCTCCGCCGATGCGGTCGGCCGCCCTACCCGCGCTGGGTTCGGACTTCCTCTGGGGCGTGGCGAGCTCCGGATTCCAGTCCGAAGGCCATGCGCCCGACAGCAATTGGACGCGCTATATCGCGGCGAACCCCGGTTACGACCGGCTGGGGGATTCGGTCGACTTCACCGATCGCTACGAATCGGACATCGATCTGGCGGCCGCGATGGGGGTGCGGGTGTTCCGGGTCGGGATCGAATGGGCGCGCCTGTCGCCCGCGGCGGGAACGTGGGACGACAACGCGTTCCGCTTCTACGACGCGGTCGTCGACAAGATCGTTCAGGCGGGCATGCGGCCGATGATCACGCTGGACCACTGGGTGTACCCGGGCTGGGCCGTCGACCGGGGCGGTTGGCGCAATCCGGGCATGGTCGGCGATTGGCTCGGGGTGATGCGCGTGGTGGTCGACCACTATGCCTCCCGGAATCCGCTGTGGGTGACCGTGAACGAGCCCGCCGCCTACATCCAGCACGAGATGCGCCGGGGCGCCGCCGACTGGAACGAGATGCAGGACAAGATCGTGCAGGCGCACAACGGGATCTACGACTACATCCATCAGAAGCAGCCCGGCTCCGAGGTCACCGCGAACGTCGGATATGTGGCCGGTTCCGAGCAGCAGGTCAACGGCGCGTTCATCGATCGCGTCGCCGACCGTCTCGACTATGTGGGCGTCGACTACTACTTCGGCTACGACCCGGTGCAGTCGGTGCTCGGGTCCATCGTGCGCGGCAGCGGATCGGCGATCCCGGAGCTGCCGGGGCCGCGCATCTGGGAGATGCCGCTGCGCACCGAGGGCATCTACTATGCGCTGCAACACTATTCGCGCCGCCTGCCAGGCAAGCCGCTCTACATCGTCGAGAACGGCATGCCGACCGAGAACGGCGCGCCCCGCGGCGACGGCTACTCCCGCTCCGACCACCTGCGCGACACCGTCTACTGGATCCAGCGCGCCCGCGCCGACGGCATGAACGTCATGGGCTACAACTATTGGAGCATCACCGACAACTACGAATGGGGCAGCTACACTCCGCGATTCGGCCTCTACACCGTCGACGTGCGCACCGATCCGACCCTCACCCGTCGCCCCACCGACGGCGTCGGCGCCTACACGCAGATCGTCGCCGCGGGCGGTGTTCCGGACGGCTACCGGCCCACGCGCGCCCCGGCGCTCTGCATTTTCGTCGACCCGCCGAACAGCTGCGCGTCACCGGTCGGCGCGCCGTAGACAACTATTCGTTTGGCTCCCATAGCTGCCGCCTTCTCCAGAATTGAAAAAGGCTACAGAAATCAATCGCATTGAACGGAATGAAATCCGTTCCAAGCGAATATAGTCGCTTGACCGGCTGTCCGCGGAGCGCCTATCTGTTCGGGAGGCTGGTCGATAGCCGCGAGAATAGGCTCGCGACAGGGTGTCCGACATCACCCCGCAGCTATTTGCTGATTGATAACTGACGTGGTGAACTGCTCGGTGATCGGACGGCGCACCGCCTCGGTGGACGCACCCGTCGGTGATCTGTGAGCCGGAGGTGGAACGGGATGAGAGATGGCGATGTGGCCGGGGCGGACGCGGGCGCGCTGACCTACCTCGTGGAAATCTCGGCGCCGGGCAACTTTCGGCGGCCATGGTGGTGTCTGGCCGATGCCGGGACCCCTGCGGCGGTCGCCCGCGAAGTGCGCAGGCTGGCGGGACAGCTCGGCGGAACGCCCGCGGAGCCGTCGTGGTCTCCGGGCATGTGCTGGTGCTATTGGGATGTCCGGTCGGCCGAGGGGCGGATCGTGGAGTACTTCGTCGGGCCGATGGCGCCGGATCGGCTGCCCGAGGAGATGCGGGCGATGGCCGCCCGCATCGGCCGGATCATCGAACCGGTATCGAGGTGACGCCCGCGGTCCGCCGCGGCAACCGAAATCGCCTGCCCCGGTGGGTGTTCGATGGGGATTGTTATGCGGCGGTCACCGCACGGTAAAATCGAGGTGAGCGCCGCGTGCGAGGGCGGTGCATTGGCTCGATCGAAGGTCGGTGAGGGTTTCCGGTGTCGGTATCGATGTTCGATGAGGCGTTGCCACGCGGTGAATACGACGGTGTCGGTTTGCGGGTCGGCGCAATCGTCGACCGCGGCGGCGAGATATTGTTGTTGGAGCCCGACAGCACCGGGCCGATTCGCCCCACCCGCAAGCTCCCGGGCGCGACGGTGGAGGCGGGCGAGTCCGTCACGGAGGCGGTGATTCGCGGAGTGGGCCACGAGACGGGATTGCTCGTCACCGGAATCCGCCATCATGTCGGCGACTTCGATTATCTGTCGCCGCAGGGAAAACCGGTGCGGCGTCTGCATTTCGCCGTCGAGGTGGCGGCCACGAGCCCGATCGTGCTGAGCGAACATGCCGGATACGTGTGGGCGCCGCTGGACGGCGACCTGTCCGTCACGCCCTCGATCCGCAAGATCCTCGATACCTATCAGGCCCTCGCGTACGGCTGATCGGCGGCGAGCGCAGCACCACCTCCGCGATTCTCGCACGGGAAGATTCCGGCGAAAAGACGCGCCGGAAACGGCTAGGTCGGCTGGCGGCCGCCGTGCTCGAGGATCGACAGGTACAGGCGAGTGGCGACGGCGTCCGCGTCCTCGGTCATCGGATCGGTGTAGGTGCGCGCTCCGGGCAGGTTCGCCGCATGGGTTCGGGCCGCGTTCGCCAACACGCCCATGAGCCCGGAAGACCGCTGGATCGGCGCCTTCGCGGCCCACGCCAGGTGCTCGACCGGCCGGGGCAACTGGTCTCGGCACGCGATGCGCAGGGCGAGTTTGTCCACGGGACGTCCGAGGTGCGCGCCGAATAGCACTGTGGGAGAGAAGCGTTCGCTGAGTTGCCACCATCGTACGGTCTGGAAGACGTGGATCATCCGCTTCGCGTAGTGGCCCAGCAGCGCCGGGTGGAAGTGCGGGACCAGCCGGTCGTATCGGAAATTGGCCGCGGACTCGGCCCGGATGACGCGGTCCAGCTCGTCTCGTGCCGCGGCCGAATCCGGTGCGTGGGTGAGCCTCCGGCCTCCGGCGAGGATCGCGTCGGCGCCCGAGCCGCTGAAGACCGCGCCCAGATCCGGGATCTCGTCGAAACTGCGCCGGGCGGCGAGCAGCGGGATTCCGGCGGTGACCTCCCACAGCTCGGAGGTGCCGAGGCGGTGCACGACATCGCGGGCCAGCTCCACGACTTCGCCGGGGCGGAGCCGAATGACGTCGTGCCGCAACCCCAGCGCGGCCGCGGCCGCGGCCGCGTTCGACTCGTCGGACTGCCCGTCGGTCACGATCGTGACGGCGACGGGCCTGGCGCCGAGCGCGACGGCGACCGCGGCGATGTAAATAGAGTCGACGCCGCCGCTGAGCAGCACCGCCGGGGTGCCGCCGAATTCGTCCAGGACGGCCGCGATGCGCGACCGCGTCTCCGCGGCGATCAACCGCGCCGCCAGGTCCGGATCGGTCAGGGTGCGCGCGTCGGCATTGGGCCGCGCGATATCGCCGAGCAGATCGGCCACGTGCTGCAGCGGTTCGCAGGTCTGGGGCGCCAGGCCGGTGTCGTCGGTGGTGAGCGGGTCGACGGCCCGCTGCTTCCAGGCTGGCTCTTCCCCCGGGCTGGTCACGGACGCCGCAGTTGCCGGTCGCGTGCAGAGAACATGTACGCACTGTATCGGAGAACGATGTTATGCCCGGCTGTCATCGATAGTGCGAAGGCTCACGAGTTGAGCGGTCGCAGTGGGGGATTATCGATTTGCTCGCGGAGAATATCGCCGTGGCCGGCGTGCCTGGCGAACTCTTGAATCATGGCGAGCAGCGTGAAACGCATGCTGATGGTGCCCTCGCGAGGAATGTCCTTGGTGTCGTCGAGATCGAAGCGGGCGGCGATCGCACGGGAACGTCGACTGGCGCGCTCGAACTCGCTGATGACGTCGGTCAGCGACTCGTCGTCGGTGACGGTGAAGGTGCCCTCGTCGCGGCGCGAGTATCCGTCGCATTCGGATTCATCGAGTCCTGCCCAGAACCGTTGGAACCAGATCCGTTCCGCGGCCGCGGCGTGCTTGATCAACGAGATGGGTGTCGTCAGTGACGCGACGAGGCGTCGGCGGGCGTCGGCGTCGGAAAGTCCGCGCACGGTCTCGATGAGCGCTTCGCGGTTGCGGTCGAGCATGTCCTCGATGACCGCTCGCTCGGTGCCGTTGCTGATTCGGTTGATGCTCATGGTCTTTCACTCCATTCTGTTGTGCGGTGGCGGACACAGCGGTGCGTATCGTTCGGGCCCTATGGCACGAGTTGGGGCGGCGATCGTTCTCGGAAGAGGGCGAGACAATCCGACGTCGGGGAACAACCCGGGGCCCTGAAAATATTTGTCGCGAGAACTACGCCGGACAGTGGCAAGAAGGGGACATCATCACCCGTGGCCAGGCCAGTCAGAGGGCACTGCCTGGAACCAATATATCTCAGACGGCCAGTGCCGCGCGACTCGACCGTTCAGGCATTCGGCTCAGCCTGATTCCAATGCCGTCGCGCCGGGCGGGGGTGGCGTAATCGCCGGAATCACCGTGATCCGACCAGGATGCGCCACTCGCCGGGCGGCGGATAGCGCACGCCCTGCCGGACGCCCGGCGGTGACCGCCAGGAGCCGCCGCCCTCTGCACTTACAGTCGTCATCGCAGGTCAACGGCGGAAGGGAGATGAGGTGACGTCGCAACCGGCGCCGCGCGGCAGCCGCCGTGCCGACCGCGCCCGGCAGGTCGCGGATGTGCTGCGCCAGCAGATTCACACCGGCGCCTTCGATAGCGCGCTCCCCGGCGAATCCGATCTGGCGGCCGAATTCACGGTGTCCCGCAATACGGTGCGCGACGCGCTGGCGCTGCTCAAGGACGAGGGGCTGATCGAGCGCGCTCCGAAGGTGGGAACCCATGTGGCACAGCGGAAGTACGACCACGGCCTGGACGCGCTGCGGGGATTGAAGGAGACCCTGCGCGGCCACGGCGAGGTGCGCAACGAGGTGCGCGCCGCCCGCCGCATCGCCCCGCCGCCGGCGGTCGCCCGCCGATTGCGACTGGCACCCGGCGAGCCCGCGGTCTACCTCGAGCGGCTCCGCTACCTCGGCGACCTGCCGCTGAGCCTGGATCTCACCTACCTCGTCCCCGATATCGGCGACGAGGTGATCGCCCGCGACCTCGAGAGCAACGACATCTTCGCGCTCATCGAACAACTCGGCGGCGGCCCGCTGGGGTCGGCGGACCTGGCGCTGGAGGCCATCACGGCCGACGCGCACTCGGCCGCGACCCTGCAGATACCCGAGGGCGGCGCGCTGCTGCTGCTCGAACGACTCACCAAGCTCGAGGACGGCCGCCCGGTCGATCTCGAGTACATCCGGCTGCGCGGGGACCGAATCACCATGCGCGGCAGTCTTGTTCGCCCGATCGACAGCCCCGATTGGAGGTTGATCTGAATGGCTCTGGTCAATCAGCGCGCCGATGTTCCCGTCACGATCGACGAATCGCTGTGCATCCAGGGATGCACGCTGTGTGTGGAGATCTGCCCGCTCGATTCGCTCGCGATCAATCCGGACAACGGCAAGGCGTACATGCACGTCGACGAGTGCTGGTACTGCGGCCCGTGCGCGGCACGCTGTCCCACCGGCGCCGTCACCGTGAACATGCCTTATCTGCTGCGCTGAGGAAGTCCCATGAAATACCGCCGAGCCCGTCTTCTCGCCGTCGCCGCCATCGTCGCGCTCACCGGGGCGGGCTGCTCGCTGGAGCAGGCCGCCTCCGGTGACGTCGTCAAGGTCGTCGTCGGCTATCAATCCAAAACCATCAACACGGTCACGGCCGGAACCCTGTTGCGCGCCAAGGGGTTCCTGGAACAGCGCCTGGCGGGGCTGACCGCATCGGGTGGCAAGAAGTACGAGGTCGAGTGGCAGGACTACGACACCGGCGCGCCGATCACCGCGCAGATGGTGGCGGAGAAGATCGATATCGGGTCGATGGGCGACTATCCGCTGCTGATCAACGGCTCGCGCACGCAGGCCGCTGAGCGTTCGCGCACCGCACTGGTCTCGGTGACCGGCTACCACCCCCGGGGCTCGCTCAACATGATCGTGGTCGACCGGGATTCGCCGGTGCGGTCGGTGCGGGAGCTGTCCGGCCGGAAGGTGTCCTCCAGCGTCGGGTCCGCGAGCGACGGGCTGTTGCGGCAGGCCCTGAACCGCACGGGAATCGATCCGAAGTCCGGTGTCGAGGTGCTCAATCAGCAGCCGCAGATCGGTGCGTCGGCCCTGGAATCCGGTCAGGTCGAAGCGCTTTCGCAATTCGTGGCCTGGCCGGGTCTGCTGGTGTTCCAGGACAAGGCGAAGCCGCTGTTCGACGGCGCGGAGCTGGATGTGCCGACCTTCCACGGCGTCGTCGCCCGGCGCGACTACTCCCGGCAGCACCCGGAGGTGCTCGACGCATTCCTGCGGGCCCAGCTGGATGCCACCGATTTCGTGCATCGGCAGCCGTTGGAGGCGGCGAAGCTGGTGGCGGACGGGTCGGGACTGCCGCAGGAGGTCGTCTATCTCTACAACGGCCCCGGCGGCACCTCGTTCGACACCCCGCTGAAACCGCAGCTGATCCAGGCATTGAAAGGCGATGTGCCGTACCTGAAATCGATCGGTGACTTCGCCGACCTGGACATCGACGGATTCGTCGACGATGCGCCGCTGCGCAAGGCATTCGCCGATCGCGGCGCCGACTACGAGGCGGCGGTGCGCGATTTCGGCAATCCCGCGCCGATCACCGGGACCGACCCGATATCCGGCGGAGCGGTGCGCGATCCGGCGCTGGCGAGCGAGCTGTGGCTCGACGGGCAGGCCGCCACCCGAGCCGCAACCGATCCGACCGGCCTGCTGCGCGCGGTGAAACAGGCTCGCGCCCAGGGCGAGAAGGTGCGCGCCGCCTATGTTCCCGACGCCGAACTCGGCACGCGCTGGTTCGCCGACAAGGCGCAGTGGGTGCGCGACGGTGAGACCTACTTCCCGTTCACGACACCCGCGGGCGCACAACGCTATCTGAGCGCCCACGCCGGCGCCGTGCCGACCTCCTATGAACAAGCGATCGGGGAGGTGCGGCCATGACGACGCTCGCCCTCGAGCCCGCGACCACGACAGTGCCCGAACAGCAGGCCCCGGCACGCGGCACGGGCGCCGCCGCCCGGTGGCGTTCCCGGATCGTCCGCATTCTGTCCGTCCTGGTGGCAGTCACCGCTTGGCAGCTGTTGACCGCCAACGATATTCGTATCTGGGTACGGTTCGACACCTTGCCGACGGTCACGCAGACGCTCGACGCGCTGCAACGGCAATGGGGCGCCGAGACCTATTGGCTGGACCTGGGGCAGTCGCTGATCCGCATTCTCAGCGGCTTCGGTCTGGCCGGGGTGCTCGGCGTGGCCACCGGCGTGGCACTGGGACGTTCGCGGGTGTTCGCGGATATCGTCGGCCCGCTGACCGAGCTGGCCCGGCCGATTCCGGCCATCGCGATCGTGCCGGTGGCGATTCTGCTGTTCCCGACCGACGAGGCCGGAATCGTGTTCATCACGTTCCTCGCCGCCTACTTCCCGATCATGGTCAGCACCCGGCACGCGGTGCGGGCGCTGCCGACGATCTGGGAGGACTCGGTCCGCACCCAGGGCGGCGGCCGCTGGGACGTGCTCGTGCGGGTGGTGCTGCCGGGCAGTCTGCCCGGCGTCTTCGGCGGGCTGTCGGTCGGCATCGGGGTGGCGTGGATCTGCGTGGTCTCGGCCGAGATGATCTCGGGGCGCCTGGGTGTCGGCTATCGGACCTGGCAGGCCTACACGATCGTGGACTATCCGTCGGTCTTCGTCGGCATCATCACCATCGGCGTGCTCGGCTTCGGGACCTCGGCGGCGGTGGAACTGCTGGGCCGACGGTTCACCCGCTGGCTGCCGCGCGTCTCGGAGGCGACACGATGACCGAAACCAACAGCACGGCAATGGGTTTGCGACTGGATCGGGTCGAGCTGGCGTACGCGGGAACGCCGGTCGTCCGGGACCTGACGCTGGATATCGGCCAAGGGGAGATCCTGGTCCTCACCGGCCCCTCGGGCTGCGGCAAATCGACGGTGCTGCGCGCCCTGGCGGGACTGCTGCGCCCGACGGCGGGTCGTGTGCTCGCCGACGACGTCGAGGTCACCGGCCCGTCCCGCGAGCGCGCCATGGTGTTCCAGGACAACGCGCTGCTGCCGTGGCGCACCGTGCGCGCCAATATCGACCTGGCGCTGAAGCTGCGCGGCGAACCGCGCGCCGGACGCCGGGCCCGTGCCGAACGCTGGATCGACGAGGTCGGCCTGACCGGCTTCGGCGACTATCTGCCCAAGAACCTCTCCGGCGGCATGCGTCAGCGCGTGCAGCTGGCGCGGGGCCTGGCGGGCGCGCCGCGCGCGGTCCTGATGGACGAGCCGTTCGGCGCGCTCGACGCCCCGACCCGCGCCACCATGCAGCGCCTGCTGGTCGACACCTGGCGGGCGCATCCGGCGACGGTCGTGTTCGTCACCCACGACGTGGACGAGGCGCTGCTGCTGGGCGACCGCATCGCGGTCCTCGGCCGCTCCGCCCAACCGCTGCGTGCCCTCGTCGACGTGCCGCGCCCGCGCGAGACGACTGTCGACCGCTCGGCGGTGCGCTCGGAAATTCTCGCCGCCCTGGACTATTCGGGCGATTTCTCCGTGTCTGCGGCCTGACCTGCCCCAGGAGCGTTGTGCTGATGCATATTCCCGACCTGTCCGAAACCACCCGCCTCGACTGTGACGTGCTGGTCGTCGGCGGCGGCACCGCGGGCACCATGGCCGCGCTCACCGCCGCCGAGCACGGCGCGAACGTGCTGCTGCTGGAGAAGGCGCACGTCCGGCATTCCGGTGCGCTGGCTATGGGCATGGACGGCGTCAACAACGCCGTCATCCCGGGCAAGGCCGAACCCGAGGACTACGTCGCCGAGATCACCCGTGCCAACGACGGAATCGTCAACCAGCGCACCGTCTATCAGACCGCGACGCGCGGTTTCGCGATGGTGCAGCGGCTGGAGCGCTACGGCGTGAAATTCGAGAAGGACGCCTACGGCGAATACGCGGTGCGCCGGGTACACCGCTCCGGGTCGTACGTGCTGCCCATGCCCGAGGGCAAGGATGTCAAGAAGGCGCTGTACCGGGTGCTGCGGCAACGGAAGATGCGGGAGCGGATCCGCATCGAGAACCGGCTGATGCCGGTCCGGGTGCTCACCGACGGCGGCCGCGCGGTCGGGGCCGCCGCATTGCACACGCGCACCGGGGAATTCGTCGCCGTCGGCGCGAAGGCGGTGATCCTGGCGACCGGCGCCTGCGGGCGGCTGGGCCTGCCCGCCTCCGGCTACCTGTACGGCACCTACGAGAATCCGACCAACGCGGGGGACGGTTACGCGATGGCCTATCACGCGGGCGCGGAGCTGTCGGGTATCGAGTGCTTCCAGATCAACCCGCTCATCAAGGATTACAACGGACCGGCCTGCGCGTACGTGGCCAACCCGTTCGGCGGATACCAGGTGAACGCGCAGGGCGAGCGTTTCGTCGATTCCGACTACTGGTCCGGTCAGATGATGGCCGAGGTCAAGCGGGAGATCGAATCCGCGCGCGGGCCCATCTACCTCAAGGTCTCGCACCTGCCCGACGAGACGCTGTCGGCGCTCGAGGGCATCCTGCACACCACCGAGCGGCCCACCCGCGGCACCTTCCACGCCAATCGCGGACACGACTACCGCACCCACGACATCGAGATGCACATCTCCGAAATCGGGCTGTGCGGCGGGCATTCCGCCTCCGGGGTGTGGGTGGACGAACACGCCCGCACGACCGTGCCGGGGCTGTACGCGGCGGGGGACCTCGCCTGCGTGCCGCACAACTACATGATCGGCGCGTTCGTCTACGGCGACCTGGCCGGTGAGCACGCCGCCTCGACACTCGCGACTGTGCCCGCGCCACAAGACCCTCCCCTCGATCAGCTCGAGGACGCGCACGCGCTGGTCTATCGGCCGCTGCGCAACCCGGACGGCCCGCCGCAGCCGCAGGTGGAGTACAAGCTGCGCCGGTTCGTCAACGACTATGTGGCGCCGCCGAAGACGGCCACCAAGCTCTCGCTGGCCGTCGAGACCTTCGAGCGCATGCGCGAGGAGATCGGCGGCATGGGCGCGGCCACCCCGCACGAACTGATGCGCTGCCTGGAGGTGAGCTTCATTCGCGACTGCGCGGAGATGGCGGCGCGCTCGTCGCTGACCCGTACCGAATCCCGCTGGGGCCTCTACCACGAACGTGCCGACCTGCCGCAGCGCGACGATGCGGAGTGGCGCTACCACCTGAACCTGCGCAAGGCCGCCGAGGAGATGGAGTTCGTGCAGCGTCCGGTGGCGCCGTATTTCGTGCCGGTGCCCGAATTCGCCGGGGTGCCGTCCACCGGGGCGGAGCGGGCGGTGGCCCAACCCGACATCGTCACCGGGCCGCCGCGGACGGGCGGGTCCGAGGCGCCGACCTCGCGCCGGACGGCCGACGCCGCGGCGGGGACGAAAGACGCCGCGGCGCCGCGGATTGCGGCCCTGCTCGCGCTGGACGGCCCGACCACCGGCGACCTGGCGCCGTACCTCGACGACAGCGAGCCGCGGGTGCGCGCCACCGCCCTGTCGGTGCTGACCGAGGAGACCCCGAACGGCTTCGCGGACCGCTTGATCGACGCACTGGGCGACGCGGAGCCCTCGGTGCGCGCCGCGGCGGTCTCCGGCCTGCGCGAACTCGTCGAAATCCTGCCCGCCACAAACGGTTTGGCGACGTTCGCGGATTCGTCCGATCCCCTCGTGCGCGCGGCGGTCGTGGACCTGCTGCGCGCCACCAGATCCGGGGAACCCGACCTGTTCGGCAAGGCGGTAGTCGACACCGATCACCGCGTGCGGATCGAGGGCGTGCGGGCGCTGGTCTCCCTGGACGACTGGCGGGCACTGACCACGGCCGCGCACGACGAGAACCGCGAGGTGCGCATCGCGGCCGCGCACGGTCTGGCCACGATCGGCCGCGGCGGCGCCGCGACCGTGCGCGCCCTCACCGCGGACCGGGATCCGCTGGTGCGCGCGGCCGCGCTGGCCGCGCTGGCCACCCTCGGCGACACCGGCGACACCGCGACTCTCACAGCGGCGCTGGACGATTCGGCCTGGCAGGTGCGCGTGGGCGCGGCCCGCGGCTGGGCGGCCCTGGGCCCGGCCGACGCCCTGGGCGCGGCGCTGACCGACACCCACCCGGACGTTCGCAAGGCGGCCGTCCTGACGCTCGGCGCGTGGCCGCACGACGAGGCCGCGCGAACGGCGCTGCGCCGGGCCCTCGACGACACCGACGCCGACGTCCGAGCCTACGCCCGTCGCGCCCTGACCTGACCCAGCCCGTATATTATGAGAATCATACGAGTCGGGTCCTTGGGCGGAGGTGTACGAGGTGGGCGGCGATCGCGGCGCGGCGCGGCGTCGGCGGAAGCTGACGGTGGAGGTCAAGGATGCGTTGCGGGAGTTGAACATTCAGCTGTCGTTGCTGAATCGGCGGTTCGGCGGCCGGGTGGAGGTTCGCGATGTCGACTGGACATGCCTGGATCTGATCAATCGGCACGGGCCGATGTCGCCGACCGAGCTGTCCCGCCGCGCCGGTCTGCACCCGGCCACCCTGACCGGCATCCTGGACCGGCTGCAGCGGGGCGGCTGGATCATGCGCGAGCGCGAGCCGGACTCCACCGACCGGCGGGCGGTCACACTGCGGGCCGTGCGAGAACGCAATGCCGAGCTGCACGAGGTGTTCTCGGGTATGAACGGCAGGATGGACGATCTGTGCGGCCGCTACTCCACGGCGGAACTCGAGGTGATCGCCGATTTCCTGCGGCGCACCCGCGCCGCCGGGCACGAATCCGCCGAGGAACTCGCCCACTGAGCGACCGGTCATTCGCTACCGGATTGCTACATCTCACAAGGGTGCGCGACGCTGCGGTATGCCCGGCTGGGAGCGATCACAGCGTCGACGCGTGCTCCATTTGGGTATCGAGTGAACGGTGATGAATCCTCGTGGACATCGTCGACACCTCGTACGGACCTTGACGTGAGCCCGGAAGTACACGCTCTCAACCATTCGTGGTTGGTCCAGATGACTGTTTGCCAGATGTTCGGTATGTTCTAGGGGTGGCGGATGCTACGGAGTTGCTCACCTATGAGGTGACGATCTCGCAGCCGGACAGTGTCAGCCGTGCGTGGTGGCAGATCGGTAATGCCGGTACCCCGCACCAGGTAGCCGCCGCACTGTCCGAGCTGGCGATCCGCTGTGCCCGAGAGTTCACCGACGCGGCGGCGCTGTCGGCGTGGCACTGGTACATCTGCGAGGTCCGCGGATCCGACGGAGCGCAACTGGACTACTTCGTGGGCGCCGTGCGCGCCGTACATCTGCCCGGCCAGCTCGACGACGTCGCCCGGCGGGTCCTGGAGCTGACCTCCGCCGCCGCACCCGGCCCCGGGGACCGGATGCCGCCGCGGCGATCACCGGGGTAACCCTTCGGGCGCGAGGAATTTCGACAGCGGGGGGAGCAGCGCCGCCGGGCGGTCGAGAGGGATGATGTGGCCGCAGTCGGGGATGATGTGGCTGGCCAGGTCGTCGGCCAGGGGGCGCAGCTGGCGGGCGAGGGCAGCGCCGACCGGATGGGAGCCGAGTGCCAGCGTGGGCATCCGCGTACGGCGTGGAATCCGAACCACCAGGGCGGCCCGGCCGCGAGGAACTCTTCGGCCCCCGGGAGCCCGCCGAGCACGGCCTCCATCACGACGAGCCCGGCGCACTCGTGCGGGCCGTCGCATCGCCAGCAGGAAGGCCACGGGAGCGCCGAGATCCATCGCCACGACGTCGGCGGCGGGCTCGCCCAGCGCGTCGAGGACAGCCTCGGCGTCGCGGGCCAGGTTCGCACTGTCGTATCCCGAACTCGCCCGCTCGCTGCCCCGAGCCCGCGCAGATCGGGCGCGAGGACCCGGTGCCGCGGCGCGAGCGCCCCGATGACGGGCTCCCACAGTCGCCACGTGTGATCGCGCGCCGCGTGGAGCCGACGGTCCCGCCCCGAGTCCACTACCGCCTCACCGACCTCGGCCTTTCGCTCGAGGTCCCCCTGTCGGCTCTGCGCGCCTGGGCGGAAGAACATATGGCCGAGATCGACGACCAGGTCGGTCGCGGGTGAGGTCGAGACCGGGGTCCGTGGCCGGGGCGGTGGATCGGTGCGGCGAGCAGTCGTTCAGGTGCGTTCGTGACCAGCCGCACAGTTCGTGGATCGTCTCGACGAGCGCGGTTCCGGCCTCGGTGAGGCGGTTGTCGACGCGCGGGTTGGCGGTGTGGTGGTCGTATCGGCTCACCAGTGCGTGGTACTCGGGTTCTCGCAGCGTCCGGGTGAGCACCTTGTAGCTGATGCCCTCGACGGCGCGATGGAGTTCGTGGAAGCGGTGACGGCCGTCGTGGATCTCCTCCATGACGCGCGGGCCCCATTTACGAGCGCGCGTACTCGGCGCTCACGTGACCGGATCCGGTAATGCCTTGTGGCCGTAGCGGACTACGCGCTGCGGGCGCGGGCGTCCTCGGCGTGCCCGGCATCGAGTTCGTAGACCGCGAAGGCCTGGTGGATGACCGGCTGGGCGACGTTGCGGACCCGGACGCCGCCCGGGGTGGTGCCGCTCTCGATGCCCGCGTGCGCGTGGCCGTGCAGGGCCAGGTCCACCGCGCAGTCGTCGATCGCCTCGCCGAGCAGGTACGAGCCGAGGAAGGGGTAGATCTCGCGCGGTTCGCCGTGCAGGGTGTCGCTGACCGGGGAGTAGTGCGTGAGGGCGACTCGCACATCGGTGTCCAGACTCGCCAGGGCCGCCCGCAGCGACTGCGCGAGACCCACTGTATGCAAGGCGAATTCGCGCATCACCCGCTCTCCGAAGACGCTGGCGCACTTGCCCGCGAAGCCGCCCCCGAAGCCCTTGGTGCCCGCCACGCCGAGGGTGTGCCCGTCGATTGTCACGGTGGCGGCGGCGCCCTCCAGCATGGTGAGGCCGTGGTCGGTGAGCAGCGCGGCGACCTCGGCCTGGGCATCGCTGTGATGGTCGTGATTGCCCAGCACGGCGATCACCGGCACCGGCAGGTCTTCGAATTCCGTTGCGACGGCGCGTGCCTCGTCGACAGTTCCGTGCCGGGTGAGATCGCCCGCGAGCAGCAGCACATCGGCACAGCCGGGAAGTTCGTCCAGGGCCGGGCGCAGAGTCCCGGCCGACTCGGGGCCGTAGTGGATGTCCCCGACGGCGGCGATACGCATGGTCGAGCCTCCTGTTTTCCGGGTCGCGCATCAGTCCAGGTGTTCGCGGTCGGCCGGCGCGGCACTGCTGGTGACGCGAACGTCGTTGTGCACGCGGAGCTTCGGCACGTGTTCGCGCACGACGTCCTGCAGTTGCTCGCGGCACCGCGCGCTGGCGACCTCGCCGCTGAGCACCACGACATCGCCGCGAATCGTCACGTGCACACCGAGTTCGGCGGTGCGCGGGTCCTCCGCGAAGGCGCGGCGCAGGTTCGCCACCAGGTACTGCGGCAGCAGGTCGCTGTCGTGTTGGTCGGTCATCATGTCTCCTTGGTTGCCGATGCCGAGATCATCGACCAGACCCAGAAAGGCCCGCGCGTACGGCGACATCGCGGTCTCCTCCCGCACGCGCGGCCAGTCCACCTGCTCCCGCAGGTCACGCGCGATGCGCAGCAGCACGGTGAAGTCCAGCCGGTGCGGGTCGAGCACCATGAGCTTGTCGACCATCAGATCGGTCGCGCTGACCACCGGTGCGGCCGTCGGTCCGACCCGCATCCAGCTCGCCCGGCCCAGGAACTCGTCGGTGACCGCGCGGTAGTTGGGCCGAAAGATGAGGTCCACCAGGGTGTCTCCGTCGTACACCTTGGTGAGCCAGTCCTCGGCCGGATCGCACAGGCGCAGCCCGGCGGCGGCGAGCGACCGGCGGGCCCGGCCGACATCGGCGGGTTTGACGAAGATGTCGACATCGTGATCCGAGGCCGGGCCACCGCGCGCGTACACGGCGCACCCGCCCGCGACCGCGAACGGAACCCCGCTGTCGTGCAGGGTGTTCGCGACCCGGGTGAGGGTCTGCAGCAACTGATCGATCGTCTGAGCCATACCGGGGACCCTCAGCTGTCCGCCTTGCGGCTGCCTTCGTTGCCCGTGATCTGGTCCTGCTCGCGCGCAACGGTTTTCGAGCGTCGACGCTGGATGAGCACGATCACCACGAGTACTGGTATCGCCACCAGAATCAGCAGTAGTTCCATCGGAATCCACCTGCCTCCAACGGTCGTCGGTGAGTCGTTCCCGGGCCAGGAAGGCGACCACCGCCGCGACCGAGAACGGTGGCGGTCGCCGCGCCGATGCCCGAATCGGGCCCTGTCACGATCGCCCGCACCGGAGCGCCGACACGGTCGCGAGGTGTGCGTGCGGTAGTGGTCATACTCCGCGACTACCCGGCAGCAGGGCCCTCACACGCGGACGTCGCCCCGGAATTTGCCATCAAATGATGTAATATTACGCTGGTTGATGGCACACCGTGGGAGGAGGAGCGGCCCGCCGCGAATCCGGTGTGGCGGTCCGGGGAGATATGGCGGCAGGGGCAGAGTTCACCATCAGCTCGCTGGCGGAGGCGTCCGGTCTGACGGTGCGGACGCTGCGTGACTACAGCGTTCGCGGCCTGCTGCCGCCCCCGGAGATGCGGGGCCGCACCGGGTTCTACGGCGCGGAACACCTCAACCGGGTACGCGTCATCGGCCGGTTGCTCGAGCGCGGGATCACCCTCAACGGCGTCCGCGGCCTGCTCGAGGCGTGGGACCGCGGCGACGATCTGGTCGACGTCCTCGGCGTGGCCGCGTCCCGGGCGGAGGCGGCGCGTGCGGCCCGCCCGGAATCCGAGAAGCGCATCGCCGCAACCGATCTCGCGCGGTTGGTCGACGACGCGCCCGACGGTCTGCGCCGGGTGGTCGCGGCGGGCATCTACGAACCGGTCGATGCCACGACCTACCGGGTCGCCAACGGCGCGGTGGCGGAGCTGCTCGAGCAACTGATCGGCGACGGCGTATCGGTGTGCGAGGCGGTCGGCGAGGTCGAGCGGCTGCGGGCCGACTGCGACCACATCGCTCGGAGGTTCGTCGATCTCTTCGAACGGTCCATCGTGCGGCCCTTCCAGCGGTCGGGTCGCACGCCGGAGGACGTCGACCGGCTCGCCGAGCGCCTGACCGACGCGCGCACCGGGCCCGGCCGCATCGCGACCGGGCTGATCGACGAGTTCGTCGGGCGGCACCTGAACTACCTCGTGACGCGCGATCTCGACGACTTGCCGCCCGGCCGGGCTCGAACACCTGATCCCTAGTCGACCGGGATCATGCCCGGGTGCGCGACCGCTTCCGGCCGCAGCAGCCGCTCCAGCTCGTCGGCGGGGAGCAGTCCCTGTTCGAGCACGAGTTCGGCGACCCCGCGTCCGGATGCCAACGCCTCCTTGGCGATTCGGGTCGCGGCGTGATAGCCGATGGCCGGGTTGAGGGCGGTCACCAGGCCGATCGAATTGTCGACATAGCCGCGCATGACCTCCGGGTTGGCGGTGATCCCAGCGATGCAGCGCCGCGCCAGCACCAGGCAGCCCGACCGCAACTGGGTGATGCTCTCGCCGAGCGAGTGCAGAATGACCGGCTCGAAGGCGTTGAGCTGCAACTGGCCCGCCTCCGCGGCCATCGTGACGGTGAGATCGTTGCCGATCACCCGGAACGCGATCTGATTGACCACCTCCGGGATCACCGGATTGATCTTGCCGGGCATGATCGACGATCCGGCCTGCACGGGCGGCAGATTGATCTCGTTGAGCCCGGCCCGCGGCCCCGAGGCGAGCAGCCGGAGATCGTTGCAGCCCTTGGACAATTTCACCGCGATCCGTTTGAGCACGCCGGACAGGTGCACGAAGGCGCCGCAGTCCTGGGTGGCCTCGACCAGGTCGACGGAGGTCTGCACCGGCACGCCGGTGATCTCGCGCAGGTGACGGCAGGCGGCCTCGGCGTATCCGGGCGCCGCGTTCAGGCCGGTGCCGATGGCGGTGGCGCCGAGATTGATCTCGTGCAGCAGCGTGGCCGCCTCGTCCAGGCGCTGCCGGTCCTCACCGAGCATGACCGCGTAGGTGCCGAACTCCTGCCCCAGGGTCATCGGCACCGCGTCCTGCAGTTGGGTGCGGCCCATCTTCAGCATGTCGCCGAATTCCGCTGCCTTGTTCCGGTATTCGGTGCGCAGGACCTCCATCGCCGCCGACAGCTCGCGCAGCGCGCCGATGGTGGCCAGCCGCACCGCGCTCGGATAGGCGTCGTTGGTGGACTGCCCGAGGTTGACGTGCTCGTTGGGGTGGATGCGGGCGTAGTCGCCCTTGTCGTGACCGAGTCGCTCCAGGGCGCGGTTGGCGATCACCTCGTTGGCGTTCATATTCGTCGAGGTGCCCGCGCCGCCCTGCATCACGTCGACGATGAAATGGTCGTGGAGTGCGCCGGAACGGATATCGGCGCAGGCGGCGATGATCGCCTCGGCGATATCGGGCGCGAGCAGGCCGAGTTCGGCGTTGGCGCGCGCGGCCGCCTCCTTCACCGCGGCCAGCGCCGTGATCAAGTGCGGGTACGCGGCGATCGTGACGCCGGTGATCGGGAAGTTCTCCCGGGCCCGCGCGGTATGGATGCCCCAGTGAGCATCGGCCGGAATCTTCTTCTCACCCAACAGGTCGTGTTCGGCGCGGTAGCTCATGAGGCGTCCTTCGCGGTGCCGGTGCGGCGGGGAGTCGATGTCATCGCTCGACGTACGATACCATCAAATGATGGCACATAGAATACGGCAATGTGTGTCCATCCACTCGATCGCACTGCCCACCATGTGCCGCGGCCACGATTGGCGGGCCACGGTCGACTGGCGTCGGTTCGCCGACGAGGGGCCGGTGTCGAGCGCCGTCCTGGACGCGACCCTGGAGTTGATCGGTTCCCGATGAATCGCGCGGCCGTGAGCGATCAGGCCGGTGCGATACACAGGACGACGTCGTACACCTTGGGCGCGCCGCTGGGGTCGTCCAAGGCGAACGGCCCGGTCATCTTGAGTCGCCAGCCGTACGCCCTGCGGGCGCCGGGAACGTCGTGGCAGGTGCTGTTGGTGACGACACTGCGCTCGCGGCGGTCCACGATTCGATACGCGTCCGGTGCGGTACACGGAACGCGCCGGGCGGATTTGCCTCCGGCCGGTACCAGCATGCAATCGCCGGGCTGGGCGATATTGATGCCGTCCGCCGGGGCGATGTCCTTGAAACCCAGGCAGACCTTCGCGGGGCTGGGCGTGGTGTTGTCGACGTAGGTGTAATAGACGCCGGGCACCGGACGGCAGTCGGCCTGATCGCCCGGAAGCCGTTCGAGGGCAATGTAAGTGGAGGCCGAGCTGCCGCAGGGCGCCTCGGTGTAGTCGGTTCCGTTGTCGTACACGCAGTCGCCCTTCTCCACCAGATTCGGTGCCGCGGAGGTCTTCTGCACCGCGGATGTCGGCGTCTGCTCGGGGCGCGCGAGGGGGTCGGAATCGGAACATCCGCCCGCGACCGCGATCAGGGCGATCGATGCCGCCGCGAGGTGGGCTTTTCGTTGACGTAGGTTGATCATTTCGTTCCTTACGGCGATCTCACAGAGGCGCGGAACGCCACCATTGAATGTGCTCAGCCTCTCGATCGGGTGGCGCGTCCGAAAAGATGTGGCACATGTTCTGCTGTCTGTTCTCGAACGTGATGATGATCATGGGATCCCGGTAGCCGTACTCGCGGCGCCAGATATCGACGGTTCCGGACGGGCGCTGCAGTCGGTCGACGAGGATGTCGCCGGAGAGGTCGCTCATGTCCTGGCCGTGGCTGAAACAGTAGATTTCGAAGCTCGGCTCGAAGACGCCGCCCGGTGGGTAGTCGCACGCGAGTGTGGTGAGGTCGCTGGTGTCGACGCGGCAGGCGGCGCCCCGGTAGCCGTCGGCCACCGTCTGCGAGGTGGGGACCAGGTTGGGGAACTTGTCCGCCGCCAACTGCATTGGGCCCCACGGCGCCCGCGCTCGTGCGGGCGGGGAGGTTGCGGGTTGCGGGGTGTCGGCGGCCGCCGGGCGCTCGGATTCGTCGGAGTGACCGAGGAGCACGACCGGGACCGCACCGGCCACCAGGATCGCCATGAAAACACCGGCCACGACGGCGACGATGCGGTCGCCCCGCTCGGGGCCGTCCGGGACGCTCGGCGTCGCCGACGGCGGCGATCCCGAGAGAATGTCCGGATTCGGCTGCGGGCGTGGACCGCCATCGTATGGGGGCGTTGCGGCGGCCGGGACGATCGCACGCGTCTCCTGCCAGCGTTGTACCTGGATGACGATGGCGCCGAGGAGCGTCGCGCCCGCTGACAGCACGGCCAGCTGGATCAGCTCCGCCACGATGAGGCCGAACCCGCCCACCGGGGCGGTCGCGTAGACGAGGTAGTCGCCGGTTCTCTCCACCCTCGGCGACGGCAAACTCAATACGAGTGTCACGAGTGTGAGCACGAGACCGGCGAGCACGGACATCCACCACACGGTGACCCGCACGCCCGCCGGGCGGCCACGCAGGTCCACCGCGTCCGTCGGCGTTCGCGGATCGCTCGCGCGGATCACGTCGGCGACGATCATGTGGGGGAACCAGAGATTGACCACCGGGCACACCCAGGCGCCGATCACCCAGCCGACGGGGAGCCGGTGCCGGGCGGCGCACAGCGACTCGGCATTGCGCCGCGCCCGCCACAACCAGGCCAGCAAGGCGATTCCCGCGGCGAACTGCAGCGATAGCCCGACGCCTCGTACCCAGCCGTGGTGGTTCCACTCCCTGCTCGTCCCGTCCGATCGTTCCCAGTTTCGCTCGAAATCCACGAGGGCGGTCCAGTCCATGATCACGCTGACGAACTGCGTGACCGCCGCGCCCGCGATCAGGACGATCACGGAGACGCCCAGCATCCCGAACGGACGTACACCCCGGCCGTCGTGCGCGAACACAGCGCCCCGCCCCATCGACATGGCTCGATTCCCTTCGGTTGCAACGGCGGCGGTGATTTCTTCCAGCGCCACGCGTTCGTTCGTGCAGTTACGGCATCCGCATGTGGGTGTAGACCCGTCGCGGGGCCGAAAGGTTGGGTCCGAGCAGCGCTCGATGTCCGGGTGCGGTGTCGCGGCCGGATACCGCCCCGGTTCTCGCAGCGATGGGTGAGCGAATAATGACGGGGTGAATCAGATCTACGCCGAGGCGTGCCTCAGGGCCCGACAGTGGGCGTCGGCGGAGCGCCCGTTCGGTCGCTAACTGGCGAGTTTGGCTGTCGCCCACGCGGTAGCCGAGGGGCGACCGGCGGTGACCCAGGTCCAGTAGCTGCGCCGGACATTGTTGAACAGGCTGGTGAGAATTCCGTTGGCGTCGGCCGAGAGGTCGGTGACGCGGCCTTCGACGATGGCGATCTCGAGTTGGCTGCGCGGTGTGATGCAGGCGAGGTATCCGCTGCATTCGACCGTGGGCCAGAAATTCACGCCGACGGGCGCGTTGTCGGGCACATTGCACCAATATCCTTCGAACTGGCGCACGAACACCTCGCCCACGAAGCGTCCGAACCTGTCTATCGCCGATCGGTTTCCCGGGGCGATTACGGCGCGGTGATCGGGGAACGTCTGCCGTGCGGTGGCTATGGCGGTCTGCAATCCCGCGAGGGTCCACGGGTCATCG
This sequence comes from Nocardia thraciensis, assembly GCF_054782435.1. Classification (NCBI taxonomy): domain Bacteria; kingdom Bacillati; phylum Actinomycetota; class Actinomycetes; order Mycobacteriales; family Nocardiaceae; genus Nocardia; species Nocardia thraciensis. The sequence continues at coordinate 31,381 of NZ_BAAGSM010000029.1, read as the reverse complement.
AGGGCCGCGACGCGCGGGGCGTCGTACTCGAAGAAGGTCGCGAAGGCGGTCTCGCTGCCGGACAGCCATGCGAGGTAGTGCGGCTCGTGCTGGTCGGCGGGTTCGTGCTGCTGTTCGGCCCTGGTCGGGGCGTTGAGAATTCCCATGTCTGCCTCCTCGCTACCGAATCGGATGCGTCCATCGCGGGCACCGCCCGGAAATCGACCGCAAACTCTCGACAGACGATCCGCCTCTCGGGATCTCTTACCTCGCAGTACTAATGACCTGCGATCGAAGCGTACAACCCGGACTGCCGATGTCGCCTCGGCGAGATCGAACCGAAACCTGATCGGATTCAGGCAACTATCTGGCGATCATAGATGCCGTGGGGATTGCGCGCTGCCGCTGGCACGATCCCGGCCGGGACGCCGTGAGCGTAGGCCGGGGGAATCGGTGAAATCGCCAACGGTGGGTGCGGAGGAGTCTGCGGTGGGACCACCGGGGGATCGGCGCGCCGACCTGTACGAGTCCGAATTGTGGTGTGCGGGCCGCATTTTCGGCAAATATTCGAATTGGAGTAGCTGAGCGATGGTTCCCCACGATTCCGGGAAATACATGCCGCAGGTTCGAAACGAATGGAGTGACAATGGGTTCAGTGGACCTGGGCAGCCTCGGCGACCTGCTGAGTGCGTTCGGCGACATCTTCAGCGGCTTCGGTGGGCTCTCGAGCTTCTCCGCTGAATAACGCACAGGTCCGATGAGGGGCCATGCTGTCGACAGCCCGCCGGGTCTTCCGGCGGGCTGTCTTCATCCCCATGTTCATGTCCGGACCGTGTTCTCGGCGAACTCGGCGAGCTGGGTGGTGATGGCTCCCCATCCTTCGTGAAATCCCAGTTCTTCATGGCGGGCTCGTGCGGCCGGGTCGCCGTGCCGGACGAGGATGCGGTAGTCGGTGCCGTCGGGGTGGTCGCTCAGGGCGATTTCGGCGGTCATCGGGACGGGAGCGGGTGTGGCCGGGCGCCAGTCGCTGTCCAGGGCGTTGGTGAAAACCAGTCGCTCGTGCTCTTCGACCACCAGGAAGCAGGCGTCCAGGTGCGGGACGAATTGTTCGCCGTCGTCGCTCATCGCGGTGACGAACGCACCCGCGGGGCGGACCTCGAGCCGCTCGATACGGCATCGGGTGGGTGCGGGGAGCAACCATTGCGCCAAACTGGAGGCGTCGGTCCAGGCTTCCCAGACGCTCCGCCGCGGCGCGCGGATGACACGGTGGAGGGTGAGGTCCAGATCAGGATTCATCGGGGGACTCCTTGTTCGTGGTGAGGAACTGTTCGAGCCTGTCGGTCCGGGATTCCCAGATCCGGCGCTGTTCGGCCAGCCAGTCGTCGACCAGCGCGAACCTTTCGTGATCGAGTTCGCATCGGCGTACCCGACCGGTCTTGACCGTTCGGATGAGGCCGCTGGTCTCCAGGACCCGAATGTGTTTCATGAACGATGGCAGCGTGATCGGAGCCGATTCGGCCAGCTCGCCGACGCTGGCCGGGCCGGATCCGAGTCGGCGGACCACCGCGCGGCGGTTCGGGTCTGCGAGAGCCGCGAACACCCCGTCCAACGCCTCCGAATACTTTGCCATAAGGCTAAGTATTAGCAGGTGGCGCTCAGCACCGCAAGGTGTCTCGGGCGTCGCCCGCCTCACGGACGGTGCTGCGGCTCACCCCGAGCGCGGCCACCAGCTCCGGTTCGGAGGAAATCTTGGTCCCGACCGGCCACGCCCCCCGCCGCGATACGTGAGCGCAACTCATCCGCAATCTGCTGGGAGAGCGTGGATTGCCGCATCGGCTTGGTCATGTCGACCACGTCTGTATCGGACGACCATTTCAGCATACAGTTGGCTACCATTGTTCGGTCGTGAAGAAGACTGCATCGACGACCAGGAAAGGGGGACTCATGAGCCCGGGGGACCCCATTCAACCCGATTGATCGACAGACTTCCGGCACACGCCGAGAAAGGGGACAGTCGTGAAACGACTCCTGGCCACTACCGCAACCCTCGTGAGCCTCACCGCCGGTGTGGCCGTCGCGCTCGCTCCGGCTGCCTCGGCCGTACCGCCGCACGAATGGCACCCGTGCTCGGACTACTTCCGCGATGTCACCGACCCGGCAGCCTGGGACGCGGCACCACCCTCTGGATCACCACCCCGTTCTGAGCGTCGACTCCGGAACCCATTGGCGTCCACACCATTCCAGCTCTCCACTTCGAGCAAGGGAGCAATTTCGTGAAACGTCTCGCTGTGTGCCTGTGCGGCCTCGCCGCCGCGTTCGCCCTCGCCGCCTGCTCCAACGACTCCTCCACCACACCCACCCCCACGGCGACTACTTCGGTGCCGGCGTCGACCACGCACAACGCGCCCCAGCCCGGTCCGACCCAACCCCCGCAACCGGCACCCACGACCCACCACACCACACCGGGCGCCGAATACTGCGCCAAGAACCAGGACTCGAGCTGCCCACCCGGGAGCTACATCGGCCCCAACGCCATCCCCAGCCCCAACGGCGACGGCACCTGGGTCCCCTGTGAAGGCACCATCTGCACCAACCCCAACCACGGGGCCAATACCGAAACCAATCCACCGGCCCCGGCGCCGACCACCACCGTCCCGCCGAACAACGACGGCCCCGTCGCGGGCGCAGCCTGCGGCGACGACGGCCGCGGCCGCTGGGTACACCTCGAGGGCGGAAACGCCGAGCACTACGGCACCGAATGGCTCTGCTCCTACAACTGACCACGGGCAATGGCAGGCCTGGACCCCCGACACCGGACCCGGATGGATCGACGTCACCATCACCACCAGCAACCCCCACATCGCAGGCAAAGGCACCTACTACTCGCCCGAATAACCCAGATGCGTCGCGCGGCGCGGACCACCTTCACCCTCGGCTTTCGCGCCGCCACCGCCGTGGCGCCGCAGCGCTGTTCGCGAGTGTCATCCGTCAGTCGCTGGCCATCTGCCTGGATATGGAGATCATCAGGGGGCATCTGGAGACAGTGCTGCTCACCGAGGTCGAACGGCGCAGCGGCCCGACGTCACGGCTTGCGACCCACCGCCCCGTACATCGCGATGTCGGCATCGGCGATGGTGCCGATGTGGATAGCGTCGGGACGCCACTTGTGCATCTGCACCAAGCCCGGCTCCTCCAACTCCAGTCCGTCGAAGAACTGCTCGGCCTGTGCCTTGGTCCGCCACCGCAGGGTTTCGCCGTGGGAGTGGTAGAGGTCGCGGACCTTGGCCAGCGGTTCCGGGGCGAAGTCGTCGGTGGCAATCGTGGCGGCGAAGTAACTGCCCGGCGGCAATACGTCGATGACGTGGCGGGCGACCCGGAGGGCTTCGTCGTCGTCCTCGATGAAGTGCAGCATCGCGATCAGCAGCAGCCCGATCGGCTGGTTCAGATCGAGGGTGTCACGCAGTTGCGGGGCGGCGAGGATGGCTTCGGGTTCGCGCATGTCGGCGTCGATGTAGGCGGTGCGTCCCTCGGGGGTGCTGGTCATCAAGGCCCTGGCGTGGGCGAGCACGATCGGGTCGTTGTCGACGTAGACGATGCGGGCGTCGGGCGCCACGGCCTGGACGACCTCGTGCAGATTCGGCTGGGTGGGTATACCGGTGCCGACATCGAGGAACTGGCGAATACCGCGCTCGGCAGCCAGAAAGCGGCCGACACGATGCATGAAGGCACGGTTGGCCTGCATGTGGACCCGTAGCGCGGGCCATACCTTCAGCGATTCGTCGCCGGCGGTGCGGTCGGATTCATAATTGTCCTTGCCGCCGAGGATGTAATCGTAGATCCGGGCGCCGTGCGCTCGTTCGACGTCGAGGTTCACCAGCTCCGGCTCGGCCACAGACATCGCCTCCATCCTGTTGCGTCTTCGCTATCGCCGCTGTTGATTCTAAGGGTTGCACGCTGCGTGTGCGGTGGCCAAAGCTGCTGAGCTGAATATCTCAGTCGTTGGGGATGGTGACCTTTGTTAGTTCTTCGGAGAGTCGCCAGATTCTTTGGGCGTCGTCGGTGCTGCGCAGACGGGAGTAGATCCTCTGCTCGGCGGGTAGGCCGCCGAGGTGACCGGGGCCTTTCGGTCCGTACAGTCGGCCGCCGCGGGCGTCGGGAACCGTCGCGGCATACAGGGCGGGGAGTTTCGCGGTCTCCACGGTTCCGAAGAGGAGGCCCCGTGCTGACATGGCGCTGATGAACTTCCTGCGCGGAGTTTCCTTGGTGCGGCCGACCTCGGGGCGCGCGGCGAGCAGGTTCGTCGGAGCGACCCCAGGGTGGGACAGGTTGCTGGTGATACCCCAGCCATCGGCCCGACTGCGCCGGTCGAGCTCCAGCCCGAAGAGCCCGACCGCGATCTTGGACTGGCTGTAGGCGCCGTCGCCGTCGTAGGAGCGTTCCCAGTTCACGTCGTCCCAGTTGATGGCGTGCTGGTTGGCCGCGATGCTGATCTGGGAGGTCACGCGTGCCTGTCCGGCGCGTAGCAGCGGCAGCAGGTGGGCCACCAGGGCGAAGTGGCCGAGGTGATTGGTGCCGAACTGGAGCTCGAACCCGTCGGCGGTCGTCTGCCGGTCGGGTGGGGTCATGACACCGGCGTTGTTGATGAGGATGCTGATCGGGCGACCGTCCTGCCGCAAGGTCTCGCCGAGGTCAGCGACGGACTCGAGCGACGACAGGTCGAGGGCAAGCAGCGACACGTCCGCGTTCGGTGCCGTCTTCCGGATCGTGGCGATCGCCGCGTCGCCCTTGCGCGGATTGCGAACGGGCAGTAGTACTTCGGCGCCGGCTGAGACGAGTCTCGTCGCGATCCCGAGGCCTATGCCGTCGCTGGCTCCGGTGACGACGGCGCGCTTCCCGGAAAGATCGGGAACGGTGATGTCGATCGGCTTGCGTGCCATATATTCGCTCCTATCGCACTGGTAGGGAGGGTGTGGTTCCGGTGGTTCCGCGTCGGGATCGCGCAGGGGCCAGGTGCGCCCCTTCGGGTGGTTCCGCTGCCATGGGTTTATCCCGGAAATCCGCCGCTGATGAGCAGGAGCTGACCACTCACCCAATGCGACAGCGGGCCAGCGAAATACTCCGCGGCGTCTGCGACATCCTCGGGCCGGCCGAGCCGACCTTCGAGGGGACGCACAGCGTTCTGGGTACGGACCGGGGAATCCTCGGGAAGATCGGTGAAGACCCCGGCACCCTCGATCTGCGTGGGAATGATGGCGTTGACCGTGACGCCACGGTTCCCGACCTCCTGGGCAAGCACCCCGACGGTGTAGCGGTTGGCCATCTTGCTGGCGCCGTACAGCCCGACGCCTGCCATGGGCAGGTGGTGCTGGAGCCGATGTAGATGATCCTGCCGTGGTCCTCGATGTGCTTCGCGGCCTTCTGCAGGGTGAAGAACCCGCCCTTGCTGTTGACGGCGAACAGGCGATCGAACTGCTCTTCGGTCACCTCGGCGATAGGTTGATCGATGATCTCGACACCGGCGTTGGCGACCACGATGTCGATCTTCCCGAATGCCTTCACCGACTTCTCGAACAGGCGCTCGAGAGCCTGCAGATCCGAGACATCGGCCTGGATCGCGACCGCCTCCGATCCGAGGTCTTCGACCTCCTGCACAGTCTTTTCCGCGTTGCATCGACTACCCGCGTAGTTGATCACCACGCGGGCACCGAGCGAGGCGTAGCGCAGCGCGATCGCTCGGCCTACCCCTCGGGCCGAGCCGGTAACGACAGCGACCTTGTCCTGCAGATCCGTCACGTCTATCTCCCATCTCTGTAGATAGCTTCAGCGCCGACGATCTCGGTGGTGCTGGCAGTCCAACGGCCGTCGGTGGTGACCGGTCTCGTTCAGTGCCGTCAGGGCACGCCAGGTCTGTCGACACGATAATATCAGGCAGTCGTCTGATAATTTGGAAACAGCAGGTCAAAGGAGGGACACATGGTGCGCCGGGGGCCGGGCAGGCCGAAACGCGACATTCGGACACCCGACCACACGGAGCTCATGCGCCAGGGCTTGCGGGCCTTCGCCGAACTGGGCTACGAGTCGGTCTCGGTGCGCGAACTCAACGACCGCCTCGGCATGGGGCATACATTCGTCCACGACCGGTACGGCACGAAGGAGGCGTTCTGGCAGGCGGTCATCGCGTACGAGGTCCGGATTCTGACCACCGAGCTGACATCCGCCTTGACATCGGTGCCCAACGACGACCTGGACTGGCTGACCCAGGCGGTTCGGGTCTTCCACCGGGTCAGCGCGCATCACCCCCATCTGAACCAAGTGATCGACTACGAGGCCGCCCGCGAATCAGAACGCCTGGACTACCTGTTCACCCTGACCGAACCCCTGAATCAACTCATCAGACCAGTTTTCGACCGGCTCGTCGCCGCCGGGCGCATCCGCGACATCCCCTGGCATGTCTTCCATTTCGCCATCGTCAAACCCGCCCTGCTGTACGGACAGCACCCCTGGGCCCGCAGATTCGGCCGACCCGAAAACACCGATGACAGCGCCGCGATCGCAGAAATCATCCTCCACGGACTATTGACCTGAAACCCGACAGGACCCTTGACGGTGATGGCCAGGCAGTATTCGGTGGCATAGTCGATGACCGCGCAGATTCGCCAGATGCCACCGCCGCTGGTTTCGAATTCACTGAAGTCGGTCTGCCACACTCGAGCGCGTCTGGTCGGCGGATTGTGGAACACCTTGCGCCGCAGCGCCCGCTGCACGGTCGAGGTGGAGACCTCGTAGCCGTCGGCACGCATCAACGCCGCAGATACCGACGTTCATCGAGTCGTGTCCCACTGAGCAGTATCGGCTAGGTCGATTCATCGGGACAATGCACAATCGGTTTCGGACTGATGCATGTGCTTGGGGTCCAGTTCACAGATCGAGAAGTCGCCGCGCATGGTGTAGGCGGCGGTGTAGTCGACTGTGTCCGCGCGCCAGTCGCCGCGGTAACCGGTGAGCTGGAACGGGGCGCCGTTGTTGTCGAGGGTGATCGTCTTTTCGTCAGCGTCGATGGCGTAGGTGATTTTGAGGGTGAACTCGACGGAGGAGCGGGTGACCCGCAGCGGCATCCAAATTACTTCTCGTTCGTCGTTCTCGAGCGTGATCTTCTGCTTGTCGAAGTATGGTTCGCCGAAGACCAGTTCGCTGCGGGGGTCGCGTGAGCCCTCACGCGGGATCGGGTTCGGTTCGTCGAAGTTCAGGGCCATAGGGATCGTCGGGGCCTGTCCCTGCCCGCCCAAGATGAACACGGTGCCACCCAGCGGCTCGGTCCTTCGGTTGATGACTGGAGTGATATCCAGAATGCGGATCTCGTGGTCACGCTGGCCGGTCAGCACGAGCTCGAGGTCAACCGGAGATACACACGCCGCCCGCTCGGTACAGATCGCTGGCGAATTCGTCATCGGCAGCAGCTCCAGACATGGTCATGAACTTGGCTTGTGGCCGGTACCGGCCAGGGACCACCGTGTTGAAGCCGTTGCCGTCGCGATCGGGCATCGTCACGATGGCCGCCAGCTCGGGGCCAGGCGCCTCACTGCCGTTGTTCCGGATGTTCACGAGCACGGCGTAGACGACGAGGAGACCAACAACACCGAATACGGCTGCGGCGATCAGCCAAGGTGTCACCCGGTGCGGCGGGCGCTTATCCGGAGGAGGACGCCAGTTGTTGATTACTTGTCGGCTGTGCGGGCCGCCGACGACGACATGGCTGGCGTGCCGCACATCGACCTGTTGCGGATTCGGCTGTTCAGTATCCTCGTTCAACGGTGAGCCCCCGATCCTCGGGTGTGCTGGCAACGAGGATGTTCGATCCGCGACCAGTCTGCTGCTTCAAGTCGGCGGTCAGCGTGAGGGCGCGGTGTGTGAAGTACGGCTCGAGTTCGGTCTTCAGGGCGATCACGCCATCGGTTTTCAGATCGAGTTCGGTCCACTGTGAACATGGACTCCATATATCTTCGGTGCCTCGGCTCGGTATCAGTCCGCTGCACAGCCAACGAGGGCCAGGTGTACTACCTGAACCGGTTTGCAGGGCCACAACCAGCTTGTACTTACTATCCGGATGACCGGTGTCCACGCGGACGACGATCATTGTCTTGTCCACCACGGGCAGCTCGGTGAGGTGCACGCTGACCGACAGTTCGCGTTGACGGTAGGTCGCGCACAGTCGCGGGATCTGTGAGGATTCCGGCCAGCTCTGACAGCGCTGCTGCGCTGGAGTTGTTTCTGGGGTGAGGATTTCGCGATACCGGTCGCGGAGGTGGTCGATCTCGGCCGAACGGACGGCTTGGATCTCGTACACGGAGTCCAGCAGCCGGGAGTTCCTTTCGACGCACTGCATGTCGAGGGGTTCGGCGGCTTGGCGGCGAATCGCGTCGGTGTTGGTTACCACGGCGACGTTTCCGATATCGAGTGACGCCGATCCGTCGTGGATCAGTGCTACCTGAGCGACGATCAGGTACGGCTTCGATGACGAGATGTTCTGCTGCTCGGGTCCGACCGAGAATGACAGGCGATCGACCGATCCTCCCTTGACCTCGAACCGCATGTCCCGCTTCACCGCGAACGGCCGCGATGGCATCGGCATCGGCAGCTTGGCTGTGTAGTGAGCGCTGATGACCGATGGCCCGGCTCCCGCCTTTGCGCAGTCCTCTAGCTGTTCGGCCAGCAATACCTGCACCTTCGCCGCGGTGATCAGCGCTGGAGCCGAGCCGTTGTTCTTGAGCGTGATATCGGCGTTGGTCGCGCCGATCTTGAATGGTTGCGGTGGGTCACCGGGTAGACCGGTCACTTCGCCGTCGATCTCGTCCGGCTGGGCCACGGCCAGCGCGGCCAGCTCCAGCGCGGGATGGGGCGAATCCGGTAGCAGCGCATAGATCACCGTGGCGCCGGTCAGCACTGTCACCACAATCCCTGCGACGATAAGAAGGCGTGTCCGTTTATCGCGCCAGAAGTGGACGATCTGCTTGCTGTGCGGGCCGACCACGATGTTCTTACCGGTCACGTTTACAGGCTGGCCGGCTCCATCAGTGCCGCGTGTGGTCATTTGTGATTGTGAATGATCTGGAATGCATGCGGACCGGCAGTAACCTGCCCTGCGCTGGTGATATTCACCGTCATGCTGCCCATGCCAGGGATCGGTGCTTCAGCGACCGACTCCGCCGCCTCTGATGACGCATTAGAAACGTCGGCTTCTTGCTGCACATCATCGGTTGCGGTTTCGGATGCATCGCTCGTCCCAACCGACCGTTCAGCATCGGCCGTCGCCGATTCAGCATCGACCCTGGAATCTTTCCGAATGCCCACTTCGATCTCATTCTCTAGTAAGACGGCTGCTAGTTGCCTTTTTATCTGGCTGTTTAACCGGCTGATTGCGTCGCCATCGTCGGGCGGTAATGCATAGTCCTGTACGTAGCGTGCACGTTTGACGTATTCCTGTTTGCGCGAATATTGACTCTCTACGAGGCGAATTTGTGCGGAAGGAAGCGGGACAATCTGGTACATGATCAACGCTGCTTGCTGCCAACTCATGTCTGAATGCGACTCGGGGAGGGAGCCGTGCGGAAGCTGGCCCATAGCTGCCTTTAATACGGAAGCAAGCGCTTCGTCGCGGTGGCCGCCATTCCACAGATCTGGGCACAGCATCGCAACGATCCTGGACAACGTCGGAATTTCGAGCGAGCCCTGTTTGTCGAGGCGCTGGAACACGCGGAAGACTCCGCGCTTACGCACGTCTTCCAGTTCTTTCGTCAGTTTTTCATGATCGTTTCGAACAGGTGCCAGGCCCATGTGGTGAGTATCGCATGTTTGCTGCTGCGACGTTACTCGGTGAGTATTCATCCCATCACCTAGTGGTCGCTTCTCTTAGAACTGTGGACCAAAGACTCTAGCGATCTTTCGAACCACAGACACGGACGGTCTGGCACTCTTCGAAACTGTCAAGTGTTCCACTTCGGATTTGCACCCCGGTTCTACTGCGTGTCGATCCCGAGAACCGGGGTTCGAACCGCGTGTCGAACCGGCCATCGAAACCTATTTCTCGCTTGGCCGCCTTGGAATTCTATTTCTCAGCTTCTCCACTCGGAAAGCTGTTCAGGAAAAGGAGAACGCCTTGGAACTGGCGCTGACGGCGTGGGCATTCCTGATGCTCACCTACCTGATCGTCTTCCCCGACGTGGCCTTCCGTATCCAGATGAAGCTCACCAAGCGCTTCACTCCGGGCAGCCGGAAGCGCTACCGCGGGAAGGGAGGCCGCCGCTGATCTGACACAGCCGATGCGGGGCCGGGACAAGTGCCCGGCCCCGCGCCTTCCCGTCATCCCTTCTTGGAAAGAAATCCGCGCTACGCCCTGAAGAACTTCCGACGCTATGTGATCCAGCTATTCACCCGAGACTCAGTCCGCTCTCTCGTACTGGTCCTGGCCGCTGCCATCCTGCTGTGCAGCTGTGGGTGGGTGATCACACCGTGGTGGCGACTGCGTCCCGGTACGGTTGGGTGCAGTCGATGCCGATTCCGCGTGGGGGTGCACATTGATCGGTCTCAGTGAGAGTGCACCGCATCTGACGTTCGCGATCCATCTGCTGCTGATGTTCATCTGTGCGTGGACGCTGGTGTATTGGCGGCGGCAGGACCTGCTCGACGAGCTCCGTGGGGCGACGATCGGCCTCACGGTCGCGATGACGGTGGCCGGCTTCCAGGTCCTCGGCTACGCCGTGTCGCAGCTGGGTGTGGGCGGCAACCAGGTGGGCAAGATTCTCGGGATGTTTGCGGCGTCGATCGAACTGTCCGGCGTGGCCTTGGCGGTGATCGACGCCCGCATCGTGTCCAAACGCCTGCCGCGCACCATTCCCGGGTTCAGGGTGCTGGCTGCCGCGCCGCTTCCGCTCGCGATCATGGTGGTCTTCCTTGGCTTGTTCACGTTCGTGCTTATCCCGAAGCCGCCGACCATCATCACCGGGACCCAGCCTGACCGAACTGACGAATGCCTGGGCAAGAACATGTGCGACGGGGTGACGTATGTGTGGGGCTTCGCCGACAAGGGCTCCCACATCGATGTCGTCATCAACCGGGGTTCAGAACGGCAATGGGCCGAATCCCACAGTCCGGCCATGTTCCAGGTGAACGACAACTGTCCGGCTGTGATCGAATGGGAGCTGGTGCAGAACTACGGCGAAGTCCAGCACGGCACCATCAATCAGGGCTCGGGCTTGTTCGGAGTCGGCAACTTCGACCTCGGTATCCTGGGACCGTCCGCGGGGCAAAGCCTGCACCTCACCGCCCGGCGCATCGACGACAATGCGTGCCGCGGTGAACTGTTGCTGGCCCTCTGAAGTCTCAGATCACCCACGCTCAGCAGGCGAAACCTTGTCCGAAAGCGTCTCATGGGTCAAGAAGTGGACGAAGGCCATCCTGGAGGGATGCCATCGGCACGATCGACGCTGGAGGGGCGCGGGATCACAATACAGGCCAACACCCAGCAGGCCACGCGACCGGGAGGCCGCGCAACGAGGTATGCATCGCGTCCCTTCTCCCTTTCTGTACTTACTATTCTGCCCCGGAAGGCTGAAAATTGGAGAGCTTGGGAATAGCGCGATAGATGGCAATGGGAACAATTGAGAACCCTGGCGCTTGTGCGACTTCCGACATTCCTATATGGCCGACGAAATTTAGGAAGTTGTTTATCGCTGCTGTCATCATGCCGCGTCGGATCATCTGTCCATCCATCACGTCTTCCATGATGTCGTCTTCGGTATTATTCGGCGGCTCGGCATGGTATCCAATCGTTCCAACTACAGTCCAATCTTGAAACCCGAAACCGTATCGGGCAAAGAGTACGTCCGATTCGGCGTCCAAGTATTGACGCCCTTCCTGCAGGCGTAGCGTTATTCCCGGCCCCTGGACTCCGGCGGGACTCAACAACATAGAAACGCCTTCTGGGTACAGGCCACGCATCACCTTGACCATCCCACGTAACTGCGCGCTATCGGTGAATTGAGACACTATTGAATCAGGTGGAAGGTCGGGAATCTGGTCCTCCAGTGACGGCGGTGAATCTTGCCTCCGCTGCTGGGGCGATCCTTGTTCTTACGCCGATTTCCCGATCCTGCTGGTCGAATGAGGGGATCCGGGGCCTTGGCTCCGACGAGACCGAAGCCCTCTGCTGCTGTGGCGAATCCCGCTATGGTACGCGCGAAATATCGTGGATCGACAAGCCTGCCCTGTGATGTAATTCGCACGAGACTTCCGGCTGGATATTTGCCCAGCAATTTACCGGATGTGAAGTCCTTTCCATCTTGCGTCTGATCGCTGATATCGTGGAGATATCCTTGAGCTTCGAGATCTAACTCGAGCCGCGGAAAGGTCGCGTCGGCGAGGACTCGTCGCTCCATCAGGTCTGATTCGCGATCTTTTCCAACATGTCCGATATTGCGATTTGCTAGCTGGGTGCGAGTTCCCTTCTTCAGTGATTCTTCGATCGCTTCAGGTAGCCCGTCGAAAACCTGACTCGCGAGGCCGTTTACCTTCTCGAGGTCCACGTAAAGATATTCACGAAGTACGTCCACTAAAATTCGCCTTTGCTAAAGCTGGTGTTGGGTTTGGGGGCCCAGCTGCGGATTGCGACTATACTTTAGTATTGCAGCTTGGCCCGTCGAATCCGCTGTGATTAGGGGACGGTGGCGACTGGCCCCCTTATTCCGCCGTCAGGAGGAAGCAGCGGCCAACAGCACCCAGCCGTTGGCTGCAGCGGGCGGCTGCCGGTCGAACTGCGGGAGGCCCCGCCGGGCACGCCGACAGCCGGACAGCTGAGCGGTACATCCATCCGGATCGTCGGGAGATCGCCGGGGCTGGTGACCAGCCGTCGAAGCACCCACGGTCCCGCTCTGCGCGTGGTCGGCAAATTAGAAAAGCCCCCCGACGATGGTCAGAGGGGCTTTCTGCTCTGTCGGGCTGACAGGATTTGAACCTGCGACCACTTGACCCCAGTCATATTCGGACTTTCTATTCGGACATATTGTGCTCGTAATTCTCGTTGTGCTCGCATGAACAATATTAGTTCACTAACTGCTATTGTCGACGTCTTGTGAACGGCTATCGACGCGGGTCCTTTGTTATGGCCAATGCTGCGGCGATCCGCGTTATGTTCTTGTGCGATGATTTCTAATGCTCCGTCGCGGTACCTGCGCCTTTTGTTGAAAGGCCTTCTCGAAGTTTCCGGAATGCTGGTGCATCCTCTTCGAGTATTTCTGTCTCCCGACTCGACTCGGTGTCTTGTCGGCGAAGTATCCACCATGGGTCGACCGGACGGGGCAGACCGTCCCATCATTCGTCGCCATACCTCTGCGGCTGCTTCGGAAACCCGATGTGGCCGATGGGCTTCGCCGATAGCCTGCCTGCATGACTTTCACTGTGTACCTGGCTGATTCGAGCGTCGTCACCTACGGCCGTGGCTACCGTTTCGGGATCGGTCCCAGCGGCTCACTGGCGATCACGGGCAACAATCGGGCCCGGTACTACGCGCCCGGCTACTGGGCCCAGGTCGACGAACATCCCCACGACACCGTGCCTGGAGACCGGCGTGACACCGCGCCGGGAACGCAGGGTGCCGGTAGCGATCGTGTCAGTAGGTACAAGTGGTGGTTTCGGGTTCAGTGATGTTGGCGGCGAGCATCCCGAACGCCGGAGTCCGGGCTCCCGGTGCCGCTGCGCGCCCAGTACGGGAGCCGGTATTCGAACGGACACGCGCATCGCTTGCGTAGGCTGTGTTCGGTTGCGGATCCAGCTGAGCGTTTCTGTTACGAGCGATTACAGGATGGCGAAGGCGAGGGCGGTGGAGGTGATGGCGCCGAGGCCTGCGGCGGCGAGGGCGAGGGGAATTTGGGTTTTGACATGGTCCATGACGTCGCCGCCGCAGGCGAGGGCGGACAGGATGGTTGTGTCGGAGATCGGGGAGACCTGGTCTCCGAACACCGCGCCGCCGACGACGGCGCCGAAGCACAGGTGCAGGTAGATCGGGTTGGGGTCGACGGCGTAGGCGAGTGGCATGGCGAGCGGGAAGACGACGGCGAAGGTGCCCCAGGACGATCCGATCGAGAACGCCACGCCCATGCAGATGGCCATAAGGATGGCGGGCAGCAGCGGGTCCACCACCCAGTCCGAGGTGGTTTCGACGATGTATTTCGCGGTGCCGAGCTGTTTGGACACGTAGCCGAGCGTCACGGCGAGAGCCAGGATCAGCGCGCCGACGGTCACGCCTTTGCAGCCGTCGACGAATCCGTCGATGGCCTCGCCGAGCGGAAGTCCTTTGATCAGTGCGAGCACGATCGCGACGATCACGGCCAGGCCGAATGCCTGGGCGATGAGTACCTCGCCGGTCATGATGTAGGACCCGATGACGATGGTGAGCAGGACGCCCATGGGGACGGCGAAGTCGGCGACGCTGGGTGTGTAGTCCTTCGGCAGCTTCATGGTGACGAGTTCGTCGGAGGTGATCGGCTTCGCGGTCGGGGCGTTGAGCTGTCCGGTGGTGCGGGCACGGTGGATCGCCTGCTTCATGCTCTTGCCGACCCAGGGCAGCTTCCCCCACGCGAACAGCAGCGTCGCCAGCACCGCGAAGATCGCGTAGAAGTTGAACGGGATCGAGCTGATGAAGAACGCGACACCGTCGTCCTCGGTCGCGAACAGCGGCGTGGTCCCCACTACCAGGCCCGCTACGTACAGTGGCCAGGCGTTGAACGGGAGTATGGTCGCGACCGGCGAGGCGGTGGAGTCGACGATGTAGGTCAGCTCCTCCTTGGACACCTTGTGCTTGTCGGTGAGCGGGCGCACGGTGGTGCCGGCGAGGATCGTCGAGATCGTGCCGCCCTGGTGGAAGAGGACCCCGACCAGCCAGCCGAAGACCCGGGCGCTGTTCGGTCCGCGGACCAGCGTGCGGCCCGCCATTTCCGCGAATGCCTGGGCGCCGCCGGTCCGGGTCCACAGGCCGATCATTCCTCCCAGTGCCCACAGGTAGACCAGCAGGATCGTTGCGAACGAGGCGGTGCCCAGCGCCGGGAGCATGAATCCGTCGATGACGTTGTACTGCGCACTGACGACGCCACCGGTGATGACACCGAGGAACAGCGCGGCCACGACGTTCTTGGTGACGAAGACGACCAGGAGGGTGATGAGGGCGGGCAGCAGGCTGAACAATCCGACGTGCTCGCTTTCTCCCGGAACCCTTCCGGGAGAAAGGATTCCGAGGATGATCAACGCCGCAGCCAACGCCGCCACCCCGAGCAGGGCGCGTGAGGGGCGAATTCGTGAGGTGTCCCAGACCTTGCGTGGGCGAGTGGGTGCGACTGTGGCACTCGCTCCGGCTGCGGACAGATCGAGATCTCTACCGGGATCCTGGACCTCGGACTTCGAACCTGCGGTATTCGCGGACATGGCGACCTTTCGATGCGGGACCGACACACACACGGCCCCGGGGACGCGCACACGGTTGCGTGGAGCGAGCCTGCGCGCGGTAGTTATGCGTACTTGATCTCGATCGAGCACTGTCCCGCAGGGGACGCCGACCGTATGAACTACTTCTTGCCACTCGGCCAACGCCCTTCGGACACGTTGTGCCACACGGGCATCCGGTCCAAGGCTGCGAAGCACGGGCCGTGTGGCCGCCGAGTAATTCCTCCGTCGTTTAATGCGCCGTTATTTAACGGTACGATAGCTGATGTGATGAAGTCGTCAGGGACCAACTCTTCCCACCCATGGAGGGCTGTGCACTCTGGGATGCTGCGGACCGCCGCTGCGCTATCGGTTCGCCGTCCCGCTGCTCGAGATGCTGAGCACTGTGAGTCAGGGGCGATGGCCTGTGTTCGCTCGGCGCTCGTGTGACTGCGCTGTGTCTGACACGCCGATGGGTGTGCTCGGTTACGACGAGGGATGGCCCGGATAGGGTCGGGGGCAGGAGTGCCGGGAAGCCTGGTCGGCGAGGCGAACAAACCTGCCCGCGGATTCCAGGAGAAGCCAGTGCGATTCACCGACCAGCTGTTGTCCCATTTCGCGCATCCACGGGGAGCATTGGGTGCGCTCGCCGGGGTGCTCATGGCGCACCGGCGCGACAACATCGCACGGGGACAGTGGGCGGTCGACATGCTCGCGCCCGCGAGGGATGCGCGGGTGCTCGAGCTCGGGTGCGGACCCGGTGTGGCGCTGGCCGGGATGTGCCGACTGGTTCCCGACGGCCAGGTGATCGGTGTGGATTGTTCGCCGGTGATGCTGCGCCAGGCCGCGCGGCGCACCGAGCGCTTCGTGGCATCCGGGCTGCTCGAGTTGCGTCTCGGTGACGCGGCGGAACTCGGCCCGGATCTGGATGGATTCGATCTGATCTACGGCATCAACGTGTGGCACTGCTGGGCCGACTCGGCCGCGGTGGTGGCCGGGTTGGCCACGCGCCTGCGGCCGGGTGGACGGCTGGGCCTGATCTATATGCGGCCTCCCGGCGCGGCCCTGACCCATGGCGAAGCCGCCAGGAGCCTGGCGGCGGACTTTGCTGTCACATCCCTGATTCACCCCGGAACCGAGTGGATGCCACACGAGCCACCGGCCGTACTGGTGAGCGGGCGCCACCCTTCCCGGTAACCGGGTCGCCCACTCGAGTCGCCAGCGGCCGCAGCGCACCGCCACCTGGACTGCGAGTGCGGGGCTGCTGTGAGGGGAAGGGCCGCATAGTTGCCGTGTTTCTCGGGCCGCACTCACCCCGGAGTTCACCACGCCCAGGCTGAGACCAGAGTGTCTCGGCGAGAACGTAGCGTTCGAGTTCGGAAATCGGACTCCTGACACGGCCCTCAGCGTGATTCGACGATGTCCTTCAGCTTCTCGTGCTGTTCGTCGCTGGCGAGCGAGGTCAGACGGTCTTCGATGTGTGGCGGTAATTCCTTGATGCTCAGGGAGATTCCGGTCTTCTCGGAGTGGTGGATGTAGTTCAGCAGGGCCTTCGCGCCGGAGGTGTCCATGTAGTTCACATTTTGCAGGCACAGCGACACGTCGGAGTCAGCGCTTCGCAGCGAGGTGATGACGTGGTCGGCCGACAGGAACGACATCGGGCCGTGGATGCGGTAGGTCTCGGTGTCGTCCTGCACGATCGACGCCCTGCGTTGCCGGGTCTGGACGAAATGCACGATCAGGGAGAGCGCGACGCCCACCGCGACGGCGATGGTCAGGTCGAACACGACGGTGATGATCATCGTCGAGAACAACACGGCGACATCACCTTTGGGAGAGACGTGCACCTTGCGCAGGGTCTCCCAATCGAACATCCCGACCGCGGTCATGATCAGGATCCCGGACAGCACCGCGAGCGGAATGTATTGCACCACAACACCGAGACCGACGACGAAGACCAAGAGGACGACGCTGTGGGTGGCAGCGGAGAACGCGGTGCGGCCCCCGCTCCGGATGTTTACCACGGACCTGACGGTGGCGCCCGCGCTGGCCATCCCGCCGAACAGGCCGCTGGCGATATTGCCGAGTCCCTGGCCGATCAGCTCCTTGTTGCTGCGATGCCGGGTGCCGGTGATGTTGTCCATGACCACCGAGGTCAGCAGCGAGTCGATCGATCCGAGCAGCGCGATGCTGAGCGCCGGCAGCAGCAGGGTCAGGATTGTCGAACCGCCGAGATCCGGGGTGTTGATCGTCGGAATGGCTTCGGGAATCTTGCCGATATAGTCGATCGCCGAGTTCAGGGCCAGCGGCCCGATGCTGATGTTCTCGATCGACGATCCGATCAAAGGCAGTGCGGCCGTGATGAGGACGAGCACGACCAGACTCGCGGGAATCGCTTTGATCAGTTTCCCGGAGACGAGCATGAGTCCGATGGTGACCGCGACCAGCAGGAAGCTTTTCTGCACCTGGTCCAGCTCACCCAGGATGATGATCAGCGCGATCCCGCCCATGAAACCCGAGACCACGGGGTGGGGGATGAACCTGATCAGAGAACCGATCTTGCAGAGCCCGAACAGAATCTGGAAGCCCCCCGCCATGATGAAGGCGACGAATGCGCCCTCGAGACCGTGCGCGGCGATCACCCCGGTCGCGACGACGGTGATGGGCCCGGTCGGTCCGGTCACCTGGCCGGGTGTGCCGCCGAATACCGCGGCGAAGAAGCCTGCGAAGATCGCGCCGTACAAGCCGACGAGCGCACCTTCGGGTGTGCCGGTCGCGGTGATGCCGAAGGCGATGGCCAATGGCAGCGCCACGATCGCGACGGTCAGCCCGGACAAGGATTCTCTGGCGATTCGCTGTAACACCGGGCCTGTACCTCATCTCACGGCTACTCGATCCCGACCTGCTTCGGTTTCGAGTTGCCGACCAGACTTCCCGGCACACCTGGTAGTAAAGATGCCGTAAAGATTCCGTCAAAACAAGCCCCCACTGGCTTGCCCATAGGTTGCGGGCGCCCGAAACAAGGGCGGATGGTAACGAGCTTGTGGTTGCTGGGCTCTTCGAAAACACCGAAACCGGGCGCCGTCACACGAGATCGGCGAAGGACTCCACGCAGGCTATGCTTCCGGAAACGATGAGCTGATCACTGTCGGAGACGATGGTTTCCGGCGTGGTGTAAGTGAATTCGCCGCCGCGGCGTTTGATGGCGACGACCGTGACGTTGAAGTGCTCGCGCAGCCCGCTGTCGGTGAGTGTCATCTCCATCACGGCACGCGTGGCCGTGGTGTGCACAGAGTTCGTGTCTGCCGCGAACGGGTGTCGGCCCGCCGCCTCGGGTGAAGGCGGCGGACCGATGAGGTGCTGTCAGGCGAGGTCGCGGTGGTTGAACCGGTAGGTTCCGGCGGCGACCAGGATGGTGGAGGTGGCGGCGAGGACCGCGATGTCGGTCCAGCCCAGGCCGTTTCGCAGGGGTTCGCTGTCGATGTAGTAGTGGAAGGGCGAGAGGTAGGCGGCCCAGTCCAGGCCGATTTGTCCGCCGAAGGTGTGCGCGGCGTAGGCGGCGACGCCGACGATGGCGGTGATGGCGAAGACGATGCCGCGGCGGCCGAAGGCGGCGCCGATGCCGGTGGCGAGCGCGCCGAAGGTGACGGTCAGCAGGATCAGGTGGACGCATTGCGCGGCGAACTGTCCCGGGCCGATCGCGTCCAGGTCGGCGCCGCCGCGGATGGCGAGCATCGCCAGCCACAGCGCCGTGCCGACGCCGGTGGCGGACAGTACCAGGGCGGCGAATCGCTGCAGGATCAGTGCGGTCCGGGTGAGGGGATGGGCCAGCAGCAGATCCAGGGTGCCTGACTCCTCGTCGGCGGCGGTGACCCGCGCGCCCAGGGCGGCGCCGAAGAACATGGCCAGCAGCGGCACGATCAGCCCGAATACCGTGGAGCCGAGATAGCCTGGCGCGGAGGCGAAGTCATTCATGTTCAAGGCCTCGCGCAGGCTTTCGGGCATGTTCTCGGTCTGGCTGCCACCGTTCTTCGCCATCTGAGGGTAGAAGCTGGCGTACATCGCGGCGGCCCCCGTGATTCCGGCGGTCCACCCGAGCAGGCTGCGGCGATTGACGCGCAGGGTCTTGGTGAGTACGACGGTGCGGGCGGTGGCCACGGCGGGCTCGATCATGGGGGCGACGGCGGTGGAGACGGTGCTCATATCGGTATGTCCTTGTCAGCGAAAAGATTTCGAAGGGGTGTCAGGCGACGGGCTGGGGTGCGGCCTCCGCACCGGCGTAGTGGCTGTGGAAGATCTCATCGAGATGCGGTTCGGTGGTGTGCAGTGTGGTCACCGAGTGCCGGGCGGCGGCCTTGATCACGGCGTCGGGGTCGCCCACCAGTCCCGCGCTCAGGGTGGTGCCGGTGTCGTCGAGTGACGGATCGACCAAGCCGGGCAGGCCGCGGAACTCATCGAGGGAAACCGGTGTGGCGAAACCGATTTCGATGCGCCGGACCGCTCCGGCCCGCAGGTCGGCGACGGTGTCGAGCGCGACCAGATGTCCGTCGCGCAGGATGCCGATGCGGTCGGCGACGGCCTCGACCTCGTCCATGATGTGGCTGGACATGAACACCGTCTGCCCGTTGGCGGCGGCCTCGGTGACCATGTCCAGGAAGGTCTGCTGCACCAGCGGATCCAGCCCGGAGGAGGGCTCGTCGAGGATGAGCAGTTCGGGGGTGTGCATGAAGGCCTGCACCAGGCCGACCTTCTGCCGGTTTCCCTTGGACAGGCTCTTGACGGTCGCCGTCTGGTCGAGCCCGAGCCGGGTGGCGAGGTCGTCGATGCTGTGCTGGGGGACGCCACCGCGCAGATCGCCCAGGAACCGCAGGCAGTCGCGTACCCGCTGGCGCGTGTCGACGACGAAATCCCCTGCCAGATAACCGATTCGGCGGCGCATCTCGACGCCGTCGCGCCGCGGGTCCAGGCCGAGGACCGTCGCGGTGCCGGAGGTCGGCCGAATCAGGTCCAGCAGCAGCCGGATGGTGGTGGACTTTCCGGCGCCGTTGGGGCCCAGGTATCCGAATACCTCGCCCTCGCGGACGTCGAGTGTGAGTCCTGTCAGGCCGCGGCGGGTGCCGTAGGTCTTGGTGAGGTCCCGGATTTCGATGGCGTTGCTCATGTCTCACACTGTAGCGAGATTTCAGAGAGTTGTGAAGGTTAGGAATAGTTGGAGTTGTCTGTATGGTGGTGACATGGACTCCAAGCAGCGACTTCGTGACGCCGCCGAGCGGTTGGCCCTGACTCTGGCTCAAGGCGGGATGCAGAAGACGACGGCGCGGGTGATGACCGCGCTGCTCTATACGGAGCAGGACACGATGACGGCCGCGGATCTGGTCGGGCAGTTGTCGATCAGTACCGGGGCGGTGTCGGCGGCGATCAAGCAGCTGACCCAGTCGGGGATGATCGAGCGGGTGCCCGCACCCGGCAGCCGACGTGAGCACTATCGATTCCCGAAGGGTGCGTGGGCGCGGCTGTATACGCAGCAGAACGCGCTACTGAAGGTCATGAAGGATGCCGCGCAGGACGGCCTGGACGCCGTCGCCGACGACACGCCCACCGCGGATCGGCTCCACGAGATGCAGGACTTCTACGGACATATGGAGCGGGAAATGCCTGCGATCATCGAGGGTTGGCTTCGGGGTTACGAGAACCGTTGAGCCGCACGGTGGTCAGCTCGACAGCACCAAGGGCAGGGCGGCCAGGTATCCGGCCAGCAGCAGCATCGATTCGACCTTGCCGATCCGCAGCACGCGGCGCAGCAGTCCCCAAGCCAGAACCGTCACCGCCGTCATGGCCACGAGAACCACCAAACCGGCGCGGGCAGAGGCGTCGCCCGTGCACAAACCGACGATACCGCCGCCGATGGTGCTGTTGAACAGGTTGCTGCCGAACAGATTTCCTACCAGGAGATCGGTCTCGCCGCGCCGTTGCGCCTGAATCGTAGTGATCAGTTCCGGCACCGAGGTGCCGAGCGCCACGAGTGTGAAGCCGATGACCAACTGCGACACACCGAGATCCGTCGCGATCGCCGCGGCGTTGGCGACCAGCAGCTGGGCCCCGGCCAGGACACCGGCGAGGCCCGCGGTCGCACGGAACGCTTCGAACCAGATGCGATGTGGCCCAGCGACATTGCCGGATACTGGGTCGGCGGTGAACTCGGCGGATTGCTCCGCGAGTGTTCGATTCTTGCGGTCGGTGCGGGCCCATCGGACCAGCAGTGCCAGTGTGGCGGCACCCGCGACCGCCAAGATCAGGCCCGTCCACCGGTGCAGCCCGGTTCCTGCCAGGACGGCGAAGAGCACGACGGCGGCCACCGCGAGCATGGCCTCGCGGCTGATCACCGCGGCGGTCACGGTCACATGTCGGATCAGCGCCGCGACCCCGAGTACCAGGGTCAGGTTGAGGATGTTGGAACCGACGAGGTTGCCCACGGCCATGGCGGGGTTGCCGTCTGCCGCCGCCGCACCCGATACCAGGAACTCGGGCGCCGAGGTGCCCAATCCGATCACGACGACCCCGACCACCGCCGCACCGACCCGCAGCCGCTGCGCGATTCGTGCGGAGCCGAGTACGAGATGGTCCGCGGCGAACGTCAGCAACACCAAACCGGTTGCCGCCCCGAGCAGTTGAACGAACAGTGTCCCTCCCCGCAGTCCAGCTGCCTCATGAGGCAGCGAAACAGTATCTGTAGCTTAACGGCTACTTGATGGGGCTTCCCATCGCCGACAGTGACAGCCGTGTCGATCGCGACTGCGCGATCTGCGTCCGGCGATCGCGTTATCGCGGTACGGTGACCTCGTGCCCGAGTTGACGGTCGTTGTGCTGATCGCGGCATTCGTCGCCGCGTTGCTACTGCTGCGCTGGTATAACCGGGACCACGGCCCGCGGCCGCATCCCGACGCCGACGAACTGGATCATCCGAAAGCGAAGTAGCGCAGCCACAGATACGGTGCCGCGATCGCAATGGTGATCGCGGTGATGACCGCGCCCTTACGCGTGAATTCCCAGAAGGTAATGGGGGTTTCGGCGCGGCGGGCGATGCCGAGCATGACGACGTTGGCGCTGGCGCCGACGGCGGTGAGGTTGCCCCCGAAGTCGGCGCCGATGGCCAGCGCCCACCACAGGGTGGTCCCGTGCTGGTCCATACCGCCGACGAGTTCGGCGACGAGTGGGCTCATGGTGGCGACGTAGGGGATGTTGTCGATGACGCCGGACAGCAGGGCCGACACGACGAGGATCACCATGGTCGCGACCAGGGCGTTGCCGCCGGTGGCGTCGACGGCGAGCCGGGAGAGCCGTTCGATGACACCGGTTTTCACCAGGGCGCCGATCATGATGAACAGTCCGGCGAAGAACAGCAGCGTCTCCCATTCCACCGCGGCCAGGTAATCGCGTTCGGGCAGACCGGAAACCAGCACCAGCGCCCCGGCGCCGAGCAGCGCCACCACCGACGGGTCGACATGGAATACCGCGTGGCCGACGAATCCGGCGAAGACGCCGATCAGCACGAGGCCGCATTTGATCAGCAGCTTCGGGTCGCGGATCGCTTCCCGCTCGTCCAGGGACATGACATCGGCGGCGCGTTCGGGGTCGACGGTGAAACTGCCGCGGAACAACCACGGCAACACCAGCGTGAAGACCA
Organism: Nocardia thraciensis; assembly: GCF_054782435.1. Classification (NCBI taxonomy): domain Bacteria; kingdom Bacillati; phylum Actinomycetota; class Actinomycetes; order Mycobacteriales; family Nocardiaceae; genus Nocardia; species Nocardia thraciensis. The sequence continues at coordinate 8,253 of NZ_BAAGSM010000029.1, read as the reverse complement.
GCAGTTCGACAATGACCAATGGCGCCATGTGCACGAGAAAGTCGTTGAACGCCAGGTCCGCTCGGCTCCCGATGATGATGTTGGGCGGATCGCCGATCAAGGTGGCGGCACCGCCGATATTCGAGGCGAGCACCTCGGCGATCAGGAACGGGACCGGGTTGATGTCGAGGCGCTCACATACGAGGAGCGTGACCGGCGCGATGAGCAGCACGGTGGTGACGTTGTCCAGGAACGCCGACGCCACGGCGGTGATGAGGGTGAGCAGAATCATGACGCGCAGCGGAGAGCCCTTGGCGCGCTTGGCCGCCCAGATCGCCGTGTACTCGAAGACCCCGGTCTGCCGCAGGACACCGACGATGATCATCATCCCGAGCAGCAGGAAGATGACGTTCCAGTCGATACCGGTGTCGTGGGAGAAGAAGCTGTCGGACGAGCCCACGACGCCGAGGGCCAGCACGATGCCCGCGCCCGCGAGGGCGGCTTTGGTCTTGTGGATGCGTTCGGTCGCGATCAGCACATAGGCGGTGACGAAGACGACGACCGCGACGGCGACCTCCATCAGGTCCGCCCGGCCGCGGTCGAGACCGGACCGCCGTCGCTGGTCAGGAGTTCAGGAGTGCGGCGTCCAGCAGGCGCGAGGCGGTGATCACCCCGACCGGTTCCGAGCCTTTCATGACCGCGACCAGCGGGCTGCGGTACCGCGTCATGATGGCCGCTACTTCGATGATGGTGTCGTCGAACTTCGCGGCCGGAACCTTCGCCAGCTGCTCGGGCAGGACGTCGCGGACCTTCTTGCCGCGCAGCTTGCTCGCGGCCCGGTCGCACACCGACTCGTTCAGTACACCGGCCAAGGCGGGATCGTCCTGCACATACTTCGGGATGATGAACCGCACCACCTGCGAGGCGGGCAGCACCGCCTCCGGCCTGCCCTCGGCATCGGTCACGACGATTCCGGGCAGCCGATGCCGGCCATCAACCGAGCCGCGTCCAGCGCATCGGAATCCATCCCGACGACCGGGTACTCCTCGGCCAGCTCTGCAGCATGCACATTCGCAGGATACGACGGCAGAGGGCCTGATCGCCCGTATTGTCTTCGTCAAGATCATCTCAGCGGCGGCCATACGGAAACTCCCAGGTCGTCGTCCGTCGTCCGAGGTTTCGGGCAACGTTCGCCGACCAGACTTCCCGGCACACCAGGTGTAAAGATGCCGTAAGCGGTGTGGTCGAGGCAAGTCGACGGACCGTGCGTCAGGCGGAGGTCGGGACAAGCTGTGCGGGTTCGCGGTCTTGGCGCGTTTCGGTGGCGATGCTGATCTTCCAGCACGGTGGCCTCCAGGTGAGGACGCGGTCGGCGTCGCGGGTGCCGGCGGGATGTTGACGGAGGCGAAAGTCTGTGCGGCGGTGCCGAATGCGATATTCTGGCCGTCGAGGGTGGCGCGGTAGCCGGGGCCAGGCGAGCCGGGCGAAGACCACGCGGCCCCGGTGCCGGAGCTGACCCGCATGTGGCTGGTGAAGTGTCGCGCCGACGGAGGTCGCGGTCACGCCCCGGGTATCGGCGATGAGGCCGTTGCGTGTCGAGATCGGTCCGTCGGCGTATTCGAGCACCGAGATGTAGCGGTCGTGGCCGGGATGGTCGGTCCAGGTCCAGCCTGGTGGGGCAGGGTGATCGCGGGCGTCCGGGTAATGCCGCCGACCCACCCGAGTGTGCCCTGTATGCGGCCAGTGCGGGTTACCTCGCCGCGGTCATCGGTGCTCTCGCCTCCGCTGCAAAGCTATCTGGGTGAAGCGAGGGATATCGCCTTCGGCCTGCCGGATTTGCCGATGCTGGCGCATGTGGCGATCGGGATGGCCGACTTGGCCCACGGACGAGGCAAGCCCGCGCGAGCGTCAGAGATCCTCGGCGTGGCGCACGCGTTGCGGGGAGGCCCAACTCCGGCAACCCCGAGGTCGCGCGGATGACGGAGGTTGTGCGGGAATACCGAGGGGAGTACGAGCGCGGGTGTGGTCTCGACTTCGCGGGGGCTCTCGCGAGAGCCGAGGTCTACTGACCCGCGACTGTCACGCCCGCGCGCTTCTCTCGTTTCGCCACGTACTCGGCGCGGCAGCCTCGGCAGCAGAACGCATACAGCTCGCCGTTTATCTCGAGGGTGGTGGTGTTGTCGTCGAGCGGGACAAGCACCCCGCACACCGGGTCTTTCAGTGCTTTCCCGGTCTCCGCGTCGGCCCGGTACGGGTCACTCAGCATCTCGACGAGGTCCTCGGACCTCACCGTCCGTCCGAGCATTCCGATGCTCCCCTCCGAGACCCCGACGACGTGCACCTGCACGTTCGGCCGACGGTATGGCAACTCGTCGGAGACGATCCGTGTCGCGTAGGAGATCAACGTCTCGCTCATGTCCTTGCGCCACGGTCCCGGAACATGAATACGGACCAGACAGTGCGGAGGATCCTGCTCGGTGAGCGCATGCTCACCGGCGACCCAGATCCGCGGCTCGTGCACCACCACTTGAAACATCGACGCGAACACGGCCGCCGAGCGGGACGCCATCTCCTCTCCCTCATTGCCGGGCTTACCAGCACCCAACTCATGGATCGTGCCCAGACGCTGGGCAATCCGGCCGCGTTGCGCCGGATCGAGCGCACCCTCGGACAAGAACAATTCGATGAATATCATCGTCGATCACCTCCCCGCGCAGCATCGCGGAGCGGTCTGCCGGATCGCTGTCAAATCACTGCCACCGTCGCCCCAACGCGCCGAATGAGGCGAGGGGTTCGAGGCTGAAGCGGCCGAATGCTACGAAGACGGTCACGGCCAGGTAAAGGACCTCGGCGACGACCGTGGATCACAGACCACGCCGGATCCGGACTGCTATCGCGCCGAGATCGACGCGGGCGCGGATGAAGACCGACTGTCGAGAATGGAACTCACGGTGCCGTAAGCCGTCGGAATTCGCCGATGCCAATAGATCTCGCCTGCGCCGTTCGACGTCAGAATTCATCGCTGACGGCCATCATGATTCACCGGCGTTGTCGGCGTCCGGTGGTGAGGGCGGCGAGAGTGGCAAGGGCGAGAACCAGGGTCATGATGGCTGCCATGGGTGCGGGGCTATGGGTGCCGAACAGTCCGACGGCCGGGGAGGCGGCGGCGCCGAGGAGGAATTGCCCGCCGCCGAGGAGCGCGGAGGTGGCGCCGGGGGCGCTGCGTCCACGTTGCTGGGCGATGGTGACCACGGCGGGAAAGAAGACACCGAATGCGGTGAGTGACAACAGAAGACATCCCCAGGTGACGGCCATGGGGGTGCCGGTGGTGGCTGAGGTGAGGAGTAGTAGCGCGGATCCGATGGTGGCGACCGTGGCGCTGACGACGAGCAGCGTTTCCGGCAGCCGGTGCCGGGCCAGGCGTCCGTAGGCAAGGCTACCGAGCATGTTGCCGATGGCGTTGACGCCGTAGACGACGCTGGCTGCGGCGGGGGTGAGGTGGTAGATGTCCTGGAATATGAAGGTCGTACCGGCGATATAGGCGAAAACCGCTGCGCCGCCGAATGATAACGCCAGCACGGGAGCGAGGACAGCCCGGTGGGTGGCCAGGGCGGCGATCACGCGCAGCCCACCGGCGACGCCGCCGGACAGCCGGGCCTGCGGTGGGTGCGATTCGGGAATCCACCGCCAGACGCCGAGGACGAGGAGCAGGCCGAACGCGGCGAGTACCGCGAAGACGCCGCGCCACGGCACGATCAGCAGCAGGGCTCCGCCCGCCATGGGTGCGAGGACCGGTGCGGCGGCGGTGATGGCGCCCAGGCGGGAGTACATCGCGGCTACGTCGTGGTCGTCGAACAGGTCGGCGACGACCGCGCGGGCGACGACGATCCCGGCCGCGCCGCTGACACCCTGCCCGAACCGTGCCACGTCGAGGACCTCGACGGTCGGTGCGAGCGCGCAAGCTGCGGACAGAGCGGTGAATCCGGCGGTGCCCGTCAGCAGGACGGGGCGTCGTCCGACCGCGTCGGAGAGCGGTCCGAGGATCAGTTGGCCGACGATGATACCCGCCAGGAAGCCGGTCAGCGACAGCTGTGCGCCGGAGGCGTCGGTGCTCAGCGAGGCGGCCAGGTCCGGCAGGCCGGGCACGTACATATCGGTGGCCAACGGCGCCGCGCCGCTGAGTCCGGCGAGCACAAGAAGCAGCCGAAGGCGCTGTCCCGCAGCTGGTTTCGACCTCGAGGTCTGCGTCCCGGTCATAGCGCCGGTGCTGCGCCGTCGTCCCGGGACGGGGACTGGGCGCCGGTGGGGATGTCGGTGTCGGCGAGGTCGCGCAGCAGTCCGGCGGCGATGGCGAGAACGCCGCGTTCGGCGTCACTGAGGGTGTGGCGCAGCGCGGCGGCCAGCCAGGCGTTGCCGTCACGCACGTGTTCGCGCAGGGCCTCTTCTCCCGCTTCGGTGATAATGATGTCCTGCCGCCGGGCGTCGGAGTCGTTGCGGGAGCGGCGGATTCGGCCGAGGTCGTCGAGCTCGTTGAGGACGCGGGTCAGCGATTGCACCTGCAGTCCCTCGATCGCCGCCAGCTTCGACGCCGTGAGGGGGCCGCTGTGCGCGAGGTTCGCCAAGACCGACGCGGCCAGCCGGGTCAACGGTCTCCCGCTGCCGGGCTGCTCCGCCCGCAGCCGCGATGACAGCCGTGACACCGCCCACCGTACTGACTCGGCCAACCGCAGATCCTCGGCGGCACGCTTGTCCTCGATATTCACAGTTACAAGTTAAGGCTTACTGTTTTCGTGAGTCAACCCCTTCGGATGAGGAATTTAGCCATGCTTATGCTTAGCAATTTGAGCCCGTGGTGGGTCGCGGCTTCCGGTTCGCGGCGTGGACTCGCACAGGCTCGGTAGCCGGTCGCCGGAAAACGTGGTCGAGGTGGTCGGGAGCGGCGAGGGCATAGTCGGTGGTGCGGTGACCGGCCAGGACGCTGGTGCCCAGGCCGTTGACCATCATCACCAGCCGTGTCGCCTCGAAGGGCGGGTTGATACGGGGGAGCGAGGGTGTCGTGGTCGCGGGCGCGAGTGAGCGCGTCGGTGGTGTGTTCGGTGCGGGCGACGTCGGCGGCGGTACCGAGCGCGACGATGCCCGCGACCAGTTGCGGCCACTCCGTGGTACCACGTCGGATGTAGAGGGCGGCAACGCCTTTCGAGGCGTACATCTTGTGGCCCGCCAGCGTCAGCAGATCCACCCCCAGGGCGCTGACGTCGATGCCGATCGTGGCTGCGGCCTTGCGGCACCGGTGTGCAGCAGGATCCCGCGCTCGCGGGCGATCGCGCCGATCTCCGCGGGTAGTTGCATCGTGCCGATTTCGTTGATGGCAGCACCACCGACGCCAGGATCGTGCCCGGACCGGCAGCGGCGGCGAGTGCGGCCGGATCGACGCGGCCGGCCGGGCCGATCGGACCCGGGTGATGCGGGATCCGTCTGCGGCCAGCCGGTCACAGGTGGCTTGGGTGGTGGGGGGTTCGATCGCGGTGAGGCCGATGTGGTTGCCGCGGCCGGCGGCACGCGAGGCGTAGGCGGTGCCGGTGAGGGCGAGGTGGTTGGCCTCGGTGCCGGAGGAGGTGAACATGATCTCCTCCGGTGCCGCACCGATCCCCACCCCGCGACCTCGCCCCGTGCCCGCTCGACCGCGGCCTTGGCGGCCCGGCCGTGGGTGTGCATCGGGCGGGCACCGATGTGGTGATCGAGCCCGCTTTCGGCCGCACCTTGCGGCCGGAATCGCCGCGCTGTCGATGTCCGGTTCCAGCATCCTCGTCGCCGTGAATGTCCTGGCGCTCAGACGGTTACGGATACCGGACCGATCGTAGCCGTGCGCGTGGCGATCGGTTATCCGCTCCGTCCGAGCCGCTGCACAGGAACCGCCGGTACCGAGACCACATCGGCCGCGGGCCTGAGTCCTTCCCTATTGCGGTGCTGGGCCGTTCGCTGTCGGACGGCCTGGCGGTTGATGACTTTCGGCCGTCTTGGCGGCGGTTGTCGCGCGGGATGCTGAGTCGCACGGATCAATAGACGGCGGAGGTCGGAGTCGTGGGCGAATTCAGTGGCAGAAGCGCGATCGTGACCGGTGGCGCCCGCGGCATCGGGGCGGCTGTGGCACGCGCGCTGGCGAAGGAACAGTTCGGTGTGGTGATCGCCGATCTACTCGAGCAGGAGGGTACGTCGCTCGCCGAGTCGCTCGGCCCGAACGTGACATTCCGCCGGTTGGATGTGACCGACGAAAAGGGTTGGGACTCTGTTATTTTCGATTCCGAGGCGGTGTTCGGGCCGTTGGCGGTGCTGGTCAACAATGCAGGCATCCTGGACTTCGGTGGGGTGGAATCCGAGTCGCCGCGGATGTTCCGGCATGTTCTCGATGTCAACCTGTACGGGGCGTGGCTCGGGATGCACCGGGCCGGACCGCGACTGCGCGCGGCCGGAGGCGGAGTGATCGTCAACGTATCCTCCACTGCGGGTTTGATGGGGTATTCGGGGATCGGTGCATATGTGGCGAGCAAGTGGGGACTGCGTGGCCTAACGAAGACCGCGGCGCTCGAGCTCGGCCCGGCGAATGTGCGCGTGTGCTCGGTGCATCCGCGTCCTATCCATACTCCGATGACCGCCGTCATGGATGAATCTGTCGCTGCCGGACAGCCTTTGGCTCGATTCGGGGAACCGGACGAGGTGGCGGCGATGGTGCGGTTCATCGTCACCGAGGCGACGTTCTCGACCGGGGTGGAGTTCGTGTGTGACGGCGGCGCCACCGCCGGTCAAGTTCTGACCGCGACCGTGGGCTCCCAGACGGCGGCGGGTTCCCGCAGATGATTGCCCGGGTCGGCTGGGCCGCAACCAGGTCCGTCTCCGTTTCGGCGACGCCGCGGCGTGCCCTCGACGAGGTCGGGCATCCGCTATGAGACCGGGACATGAGGTGTGGGAGATGTCGCCCTATCGGTCCATGCTGTTGCGGGCCTGGCGTGCTCGGCCGTGGAACGGCAGTCGGCTGATGCGTCCAACGGATCGGCTGGAAGGCCTGATACGGATTCTGGCGATCGTGGTGGTTCTGGCCGCTGTCCCGCTGTGCGGGGCACTCGGCACGGCGCGCTACACCGCCGCCCAGTCGGAGATTCGCGCCGAGAACTCGGAGAAGGCCGAAGTGGTGGCGGTGGTGACGAGTGATCCGGAGCGGGTGACATCGGTGACCACTCATGAGGTGTACGACAACCGTCACGAGGCCGCCGTACGGTGGAATCTGGATGGTGTCGCCGGTGCGGCGACCGTCGAGGTTCCCGCCGCCGCGGCACCCGGTGACGAGAGGACCGTGTGGCTCGGGCCGGACCGGAGCCCGACCGAGCCGCCGTCGCCCGCGAGTGTGGCGGCATGGCGCGGAATCGGCCTGGGCCTGGCTGTTCTCATCGAGGCGTGGGCCGTCGCGGCTGTAGTCGTGTGGCTGACCACGTGGCTGCTGAGCCGCCGCCGCGAGGCCGGTTGGGAGCGGGAGTGGCGGCAACTGAGCCGCCCGATCGGACAGGACCAATGACGACCAATCGACACAGGAGGAGAGCACGATGACCGACTCGACGCAGACGAGGGATCCGAACCCACCGGTCTTGGCGGCCGTCGACGGCTCGGCGGTGTCCTATCACGCGGCGGCGTGGGCCGCGGCCGAGGCCGCCCATCACGGATGTCGGTTGCATCTGGTGATCTCGGCGGAGATCCCGCTCGGCTTCGGCCCGGTACCGCCGCTGACCGACGCCGATCTGGCGTGGCGGCGTACCGATGCCGAGCGGGTCCTGACCGAGGCGAGCCGGATCGCCCGCGTCGCCGCTCCCGGTGAGGCGCTGGCGATCAGCACCGAGGTGACGACCGAACCGATCATCTCGCATCTGATCGTCGAGTCTCGCCGGGCGCGGATGCTGGCGGTCGGCAGCCGCGGGCTCGGCGCGATCCGGCGGGGCCTGATGGGCTCGGTCAGCACGGCGCTGATCCGGCACGCCCACTGTCCGGTCGCCGTGGTGCATTCGGTGTCGGCCACCGACGCCGTCTCGACGGGCAAGCCGGTACTGGTCGGGGTGGACGGCAGCGAGAACAGCGAGCCCGCAGTCGAACTCGCCTTCGAGGAAGCCTCGCGACGCAAGGTCGAACTGGTGGCACTGCATGCCTGGTCGGATGTGAGCGCGGGACTAGTACTCCAGCATCACTTTGTAATGTAATCGGTGTCGGCGCTGGTAGTGGGCCTGTTTGGCG
>NZ_BAAGSM010000028.1:0-255521 GCF_054782435.1 Nocardia thraciensis | reverse complement strand
CCAAACAGGCCCACTACCAGCGCCGACACCGATTACATTACAAAGTGATGCTGGAGTACTAGCCCCGGGGAGGCTTACTCCTTGCGGGCCTTGCTGGGCTGGACGCGCGGGGGCTCGTTGGGCATCTTCGGGTAGACCGGGGGCCACGGGGCGTCCATGAGTCCCGAATCGATGTCCCGGGCGGACATTTTCAGCAGGGGTTCGATGGATTGGGGGGTGCGGTCGGCCCACGGGTCGCCGAGCCGGGCGACGCGGGCGGGGACGGTGGCGATGGTGAGGTCCTCGGGGGCGACGGCGTCGAGTTCGTCCCAGGCGAGGGGCGTGGAGACCTGTGCGCCGACCTTGGGGCGCACGCACCAGGCGCCGAAGACCGTGCGGTGCGGGGCGTTCTGGTTGTAGTCGATGAATACCCGGCTGCCGCGCTCCTCCTTCCACCAGCTCGCGGTGATGAGGTCGCCGTGGCGGCGTTCCAGTTCGCGGGCCAGGGCGATGGAGGCGGCGCGGACCTGGTATCCGTCCCAGCGCGGCTCGAGCAATATGTAGATGTGCAGGCCGCGCGAGCCGGAGGTCTTGATGCGGGCTTCGATGCCGAGTTCGCCGCACAGCTCGCGGGTCAGCACCGCGGCCGCGCGCAGTTCGTCCCAGCCGATTCCGGGGGAAGGGTCCAGGTCGATGCGCAGTTCGTCGGTGACGCCGGTGGGCGGTAGCAGTTGCCCGGCGGCGTCGAAGACGTCGGGGGCCGTGCTCTGTTCGGCCGCGCCCGCGTGGGTGGGCCAGACGTGAAATCCCAAGCAGCCCAGGTTGACCGCCCACAGGATGTGCGCGAGGTCGGCGGCGACGAGCGCATCGCTGGTGGTGCCGTTGGGGGTGGACACGACGGTGGTCTGCAGCCAGTCGGGCACCGATTTCGGTACTCGCTTCTGGAACCAGGACTTTCCGCTCGCCCCGTCCGGATAGCGTTCCAGCAGTACGGGTCTGTCGCGCGCGGTGCGCAGGAAGGGTTCGGCGACGGCCTGGTAGTAGTGCACCAGGTCGAGCTTGGTCTCGCCGCGCTTGCTGAAGTAGACCTTGTCCGGGTTGCTGATCTGGACGGCCTTGCCGTCGACATCCAATTCGATTGCGGCGCTCACTTTTTGGCCTCCGCGAAGATGTCGGCCAGCTCGGCAGGGGCGACCTCGTCGAGCTGGGCGTAGGTGCACGAGGCGGGGGTGCGGTCGTCGCGGAAGCGGACCAGGCGCCCGCCGTGCCGCAGCCGCCCGGCCATCACGTGCTCGTAGCGGACCTCGGCGACCAGTTCGGGCCGCAGCGCTTCCCAGGACAGGTCCTTGCCGCCGGTCCAGCGGCTGAGGCCGCCGGGCATCTTGCCGTCGGCTTTGGCCTGGGCGGCGGCGTCGGCCCACTGCCGCCACGGGTGATCGTCGAGCGCGTTCTCGCGCAGCGGCGCCAGCTCGTCGACCAGTTCCTTGCGGCGGGCGGCGGTGAAGCTCGAGGCCACGCCGACGTGGTGCAGGTTGCCCTCCTCGTCGAACAGTCCCAGCAGCAGCGATCCGACACCCTGGCCGTCCTTGTGCCAGCGGAATCCGGCGATCACGCAGTCGGCGGTGCGCTCGTGCTTGACCTTGACCATGACCCGTTTGTCCTGCTGGTAGGGCACGTCTGTCGCCTTCACCATCACGCCGTCGAACCCGGCGCCCTCGAAGCGGGTGAACCAGTCCTGGGCGACCTGGGGGTCGGAGGTCAGCGGGGTGAGATGCAGTCGCTCGTGGGAATTGCCGACGACCGTTTCCAGGATGCGGCGGCGCTCGGCGAACGGCTGGTCGGTCAGGTCCCGGTCGCCGAGTGCCAGCAGATCGAAGGCGACGAAACTGGCGGGGGTCTCGGCGGCCAGCTTGTTCACCCGGGAGGCCGCGGGGTGCAGGCGCTGCTGCAGGGTGTCGAAGTCCAGGCCCTGCTCGGTGACCATGACGATCTCGCCGTCGATGACGCATTGGTCCGGCAGCGCCTTGGGCAGCAGCTCCACCAGTTCGGGGAAGTAGCGGGTGAGCGGCCGGTCGTTGCGCGATCCGAGTTCCACCTCGTCGCCGTCGCGGAAGACGATGCAGCGGAACCCGTCCCATTTGGGTTCGTAGTACAGGCCCGGATCGTGGGGCAGCGCCGACGCCGATTTCGCCAGCATCGGTTTGACGGGCGGCATGACGGGCAGGTCCACACGATCCTCCTCGGGTCGGTCTCACCCATACCGACGGCGCGGGCCGGCAGGTCCACACGATCCTCCTCGGGTCGGTCTCACCCATACCGACGGCGCGGGCCGGTCGAATTCATCGCCCGCAACCGTCCAGCAAGATCGTAGTCCGATTCGTCAGTTTTCCAGCCATCCGTGCTGTTCGGCGAAGTTTGTCAGGCGGTCGCGGATGGTGAGGATCTCCCCGGCCGTCAGCGCGGGGCTGGCATCGAGCAGCAGTTCGGTGATCAACCGGCGATGTTCGGCGACGGTGAGCGGGCCGGAATTGCGTTCGCGGTTGCGATGGCGCACCGGCGCCGGTGGTGCGGGCTGGCCGCCCACCACGGTGAGATTGACGGCCTTGGGCCCGCGATCGCCCTCGGTCACCTCGAACTCGAACACGCGGCCCTGCCGCAATTCGTCCTCATCCAATCCGATGTCGTTGACGTGCACGAACACATCAGGGCCACCGTCTTCCGGGCGGATGAAACCGAACCCCCGAGAACTATCGAAGGACACCAATTTCCCGATGGACACCTACACCCGCTCCTCGTCGCCGTCCCTGTGCCGGTCACTCTATCCGTCCCGGTGGTCGTTGTCGGGGGGAAAGAACTTTTTGCCTCGCGCTCAACAGACCACGTCCTGTGTGGGCAACCGCAGCGTCACGAGATAGTCGATGACCGGCTGGTCGACGCATAGGGACTTGTCCAGCAGCGCGATCGTGTGCCGGGTGCCCTGATAGGTGATCAGGCGGGCGCGCAGTTGCCGTGCGAGGTCGATCCCGGCCTGATGCGGCGTGGCCGGGTCGAAGGTTGTCGAGACCACCAGCACGGTGGGCAGATCGGGGAGGTTCAAGGTGTGCGGGCGGCCCGTCGGGGGCACCGGCCAGAACGCGCACAGGTCCAGCGGCGCGTGCCCGGTGCCGCGGCCGTCGTCCTGGAACGGGGCGGCCCGGCGCACCTCGACCTCGAGCCTGTCGTTTTCGGCGCGGTCGGTGATGGGTGGCTGGTCGACGCACGTGATCGCGTTGTAGGCGTCGTCGCTGGCGACGAGTTCGGGGTTCGGGTCGCTGCCGAGATGGTCGGCGAGGTCGAGCATCGGGTCCGGGTCGCGGTCGCGCAGCGCGCGCAGGGCCGCGATGAGTCCGTCCCACGATTCGGATTTGTAGAGCGCGACGGCCGTGCGGTTGTAGACGTCGGTGTAGAACAGCTCCCGGGTCGGGTCGCGGGGGGAGCGCAGCGGATCGGTCTGCAGCGGCACGGTGAGGTCGCGCAGGCGCGCCGGCGCCTGGGTGGGATCGGTGCCGAGGGGACAGTCCGACCGGCGGGCGCATTCCATGGCGAAGGAGTCGAATGCCTTCTGGAACGCGCTCTCCTGGTTCAGGGTTCGGGTGTAGGTGTTCTCCTGCGGGGCGACGGCGCCGTCGAGCACCATGGCGCGCACCCGGTGCGGGTAGCGCTCGGCATAGGCCCAGCCGAGCCGGGTGCCGTAGGAGTAGCCGATGTAATTCATCCGCCGGTCGCCGGTCACCGAGCGGATGATGTCCATGTCGCGCACCACCTCCCGGGTGCCGACGTGTGCGAGCAGCTCTGCGCCGCTGTGCTTTTCGCACTGTGCGGCCTGGGTGCGGTTCATCTGCTCGTGTTCGGCGATACCTTCGGGGCTGGTGTCGAAGCGGGGCGCGAAGGGGTCGAAATAGTCCTCGGGGTCGCCGCAGGACACGCGAGGCAGGGAGGCGCCGACGCCGCGGGGATCGAATCCGATGCGGTCGAAGCTCTGCGCCAGCCGAGTGCCGTCGACGCTGTCGACCAGCGACAGCCCGCGCGAGCCCGGACCGCCCGGGTTGAACAGCAGTGCGCCGACGCGGACACCGGTCGCCGGCTTGCGCGACACCGCCAGCTCGACGGTGCGCCCCTCGGGGTGGTCGTAGTCCAGGGGTGCGAGGACCCGGGCGCAGCGGGCCTCCGGACTGGGCCCGGACTGCGGTTCGTCGGTCTGCTCGCAGGCGCCCCAGCGGGGTTTCTGGGTGTAGAAGCGGGCGAGTTCTGCCGGATAGAAGTCGGGCGGCTCCACCACCGGGAGCAGGCCGCAGGCCGTGGCCGCCAGCAGCAGCACCGCGGTCAGTGCGCCGATTCGTCCGGGGGAGAATGCGCGAGATCGACCGAATCCGCGCGCCGTTTGCCCTGCCACGCGCACCTCCCCTCATCCCGGTGCCCGATTCGAGTGTATTTGCGGGCGGGCGGCGGTATCCGGCTTTCGGCGCACCCCGGATGCCGGTGCGGTGCGGAGATTGCGAAACAGTTGCGTTCCGTGGGGCTTTCGCGGCGCGGCGACCCCGGAAAATGGATCTGGTCATTCGGTAGAACAGGTGGCAGGCTGAAGCGGTGACTTCACCTCCGGATACACACACTGGGGCGGATCCGGATCCGACCTCCGACAAGCTCGACGCCGCCGTGTTCAAGGTGGCGGGCGTCGTCGTGCTGGGCGCGATCATGTCGATTCTCGACATCACCGTGGTGATCATCGCCCTGCCCAAGTTCCAGACCGAGTTCCACGCCAGCTACGCCGTCGCCGCCTGGTCGATGACGGGTTACACCTTGGCGCTGGCCAGCGTCATCCCGGTGACCGGGTGGGCGGCGGACCGGTTCGGCACCAAGCGGCTGTACATGATGGCGCTGCTGTTCTTCGTGCTCGGCTCGGTGCTGTGCGCCACCGCCTGGAATATGCAGGCGCTCATCGCGTTCCGGGTGATCCAGGGTCTCGGCGGCGGCATGCTGATGCCGCTGGGCATGACGATCATGACGCATGCGGCCGGACCGCACCGGGTGGGCCGGGTGATGGCGGTGCTCGGGGTGCCGATGCTGCTCGGCCCGATTCTCGGGCCCATCCTGGGTGGCTGGCTGATCGGCATCGATATCGACGGGTTCATCCATCTCGCCGGGTGGCGGCTGATCTTCCTGATCAACGTGCCGATCGGCGTCCTGTCGCTGGCGCTGGCCTTCCTGATGCTCCCGCGGGACCGCCCGGAGCCGTCGCAGTCGTTCGATTTCCTCGGTATGGCGCTGGCCTCGCCGGGGCTGGCGCTGTTCCTCTACGGCGTGTCCACCATTCCGGAGGAGCAGACGGTGCTGGCGGGGAAGGTGCTGATCCCGGCCGCGATCGGGCTGGTGCTGATGGTGGCGTTCGTCTTCCACGCGCTGCGCACCGAACATCCGCTCATCGACCTGCAGCTGTTCCGGAACCGGGCGCTGACCTTCTCGGTGCTGACGATGCTGCTGTTCGCGATCGCGTTCATGGGGTCGGGGCTGTTGCTGCCGAGCTATCTGCAGCAGGTGCGCGGCGAGTCGGCGCTCGACGCCGGATTGCTGCTGGCGCCACAGGGTCTCGGCGCGATGGTGACGATGCCGATCGCCGGGCGCCTGGTGGACAAGATCGGCCCGGGCAAGGTCGTACTGACCGGCGTCGTGGTGATGGCGGTGAGCCTGGCGTTCTTCACGCGGCTGGACGCCGGTACGTCGTATCCGATGATGGGCGCGGCGCTGTTCGTGATGGGTCTCGGTATGGGCTGCACCATGATGCCGACCATGACCGCCGCCATCCAGACGCTGACCCATCAGCAGGTGGCGCGCGGGTCGACGCTGATGAATATCGTGAACCAGGCGGCCGGTTCGATCGGCACCGCGATCATGTCGGTGGTGCTGACGAACCTGCTGAACGACAACGAGCTCGCCGGTGCCGCCATCGCGTCGACCAGCCAGCCGCAGATCGCCGCGCAGTTGCCGCCGGGCGCCCTGGAGACCGGGTTCGACCAGGCCGCCGGGGCGTTCGCCGACACCTACATCATCGCGGTCGTATTGCTGGTCGCGACCCTGGTCCCGGCGGCGTTCCTGCCGCGGACCAGGCCGCGGACCCCCGAGGGGGCGGCGGACGCCCCGGTCATGATGGGGCACTGAGGGTTTCGGGCGCTTGTGTCGCGGTGGGCTTGCGGGTGCGCAGCAGGATCAGGCCGAGCAGGGCGGCGGCGACGGCGAATCCGGCGCTGATCCAGGAGCCGTAGGACATGGCGGCGGTGAAGGCAGCCTTGGCCGGTTCGACGAAGCCGAGCCCGAAGGCGGCCCCGATACTGTCGCGGGCGGCCGCGGGGATGTCGGCAGGCATGTTCTCGGTGAACACCCCGGCCAGCACACTGCCCAGCACGGCGATGCTGATCGCCTGGCCGACCTGCTGCAAGGTGTCGTTCATGGCCGAGCCGACACCCGCGTGCTCGAGCGGGATGGCGCCCATGATCGAGGCGTACGCCGCCGGACCGGCCAGGCCGCCGCCGACGCCCATCACCAGCATCGCGGCCAGCACCCACGGATAGCTGTCGGCGTTGGCCAGGATCGCGAAGGCGCCGCCCATCACCAGCAGGCCCGTGACGATGAGCGTCTTGTTGCTCAGCTTCTTGCCGAGCGTGGCGCCCAGCCCGTTGAACACCGCGGCAGCCACGGCGTACGGGAACAGCGCCCAGCCCGCCTTCATCGGCCCGTAGCCGAGCACGAACTGCAGGTACTGGGTGAGCATCAGCAGCACCGCGCCCATGCCGAACATCATCAGCAGCAATGTCAGGCAGGCGCCGGTGAAGTCGCGGTTGCGGAAGACCACCAGCGGCAGCATCGGATGCGGCGAACGGTATTCCCACCACGCGAATCCGGCCGCGGCGACGACGGCCAGCGCGATCACCGGGATGTTCCACTCCCGCTCGATGATGACGTACACCGTCGAGGTCAGCGCCACGATCGACAGCACGACGCCGACCAGGTCGATCGGCCGCTGCTGGCCGTAGGTCTCGGGCATCAGCGCCAGCGCCGCCACGATCGCGATGATCGCGACGGGGATGTTGAGCAGAAACACCGAGCCCCACCAGAAGTGCTCGAGCAGCAACCCGCCCAGGGTGGGGCCGAGCACGATGCCGACCATCGACACCGTCGACCAGGCGGCGAACGCCTTGCGGCGCTCGTCCTCGGCGAAGGAGGTCATCAGGATCGAGAGGGTCGAGGGCATCAGCAGTGAGCCGCCCACGCCCATGGCCACGCGGGCGGCGATCACCTGCCACGGCTCGGTGGCCAGCACCGCAAGCAGCGACGCCGCGCCGAAGACGGCCAGGCCGGTGATCAGCATCCGGCGGCGGCCGAATCGGTCGGACAGCGCACCGGCGGTGAGCAACAGGCCCGCGAACACCAGGATGTAGCCGTCGAGGATCCACTGGATATCCGATGGGGTGGCGTCGAGCTCTCGGATCAGCGCCGGAATGGCGATATTCAGCACGGTGCCGTCGATCATCAGCACCAGCAGGGACAGGCAGAGCACGCCGAGGATCCACCAGCGCCGCGGGTCGCGGGTGATGTCTCCGGACGGTTCTCGTACATCGTTCGATTCCACTCGCACAGCGTACGATAACCTCGAACGCTGTACCAGTGAATTATGGTGACCCTGTGCCCAAACAGTTCTCCTCGGTGTGGACCCGGCCGCCTCGGCAACCCAAGAGCGCGGGGCTGGGACGCGACCAGATCGTCGCGGCGGCGCTGGAACTGCTGGACGCGGAGGGGATGGAGGCGCTGAGCATGCGCAAGCTCGGCGCCAAGCTGAACGCCGGGGCCACCAGCCTGTACTGGCACGTCGCGAACAAGAACGAGCTGCTCGAGCTCACGCTCGACGAGTTCTGGGGCTGGGTGGAGGTGCCCGAACCGGAGCGGGAGTCGTGGCGGCAGGTGATCACGACCTTCGCCTACAGTCTGCGCGCGACCATGCTGGAACATCCCTGGGTGGCCACACTGGTCGGACAGATGCCGATGGTGGGGCCCAAGGCGTTCGAACTCAGCGACCGGTTGCGGCGGGCGTTCGTGCAGGCCGGATTCACCGGCCTGGACATCTACCTGGCCTCCGGCGCGGTGATCAGTTTCGTGCTGGGCCAGGTGCTTCCGGAGATCAGTCTGAGGCGCGCCTCCGGAGGCGAGGAGTGGGACTACGAGAGCGGGATGGCGGTGTTGGACGAGCTGGCCGCCGACTATCCCGAACTGCTCGCGGACTACCACCGGAGCATGCCCACCAATCCGGAGGCCGCCCGCATGATCGCCTACGACTTCGGCCTGCTGTGCGTATTGGACGGACTGGAGGCGCGGCTGCACGGCCGCCGTCCCGCGATCGAGACGTGGCCGCGCACCGAATCGTCTTGAGGGGATGGGATTCCGGCCGACAGCGTGCCGGAAATGGTGGGTCGTTCAGGTCCAGTTGTCGCGCACGGCCGCGAATTCCTCCGATGCCGGGTCGGCGGTGATCATGTCGTCGTCGGCGTCGTAGTCGTACAGTTCGGCGTAGCGGCCCCAGTCGATGGCGATGTCGAGCTGGCGGCGGGCGTCGTCGGGGGAGAAGCCACGGCGCAGCAGGTCGAGGAAGAACGAGGCGCGGAGTTTGCCGTCGGCGCTGCCCGCCAGGCCCTTGCAGATGGTGCGCACCAGTGGCGCGCGGTGGCGGGCCTGTTCGGCGAAGATCTCCTTGGATTGCTGGATATCGGCGGTGGTGATACCGGTGCCGATGTCGGTGAGGGTGATGTCGCCGGATTCGACGGTGACGAATCCCAGCATGGCGGCGGCGTCCACCAGCGGCAGCAGATCGTCGATCTCGAAGTTCAGCTCGTCGGCGATCTCGGGCAGATCGGCACGGCCGCCGGAGGCGTAGACCAGTTCGACCAGACCGGCGAGTCCGCCCACCGACGCGTCGGGCAGCGGGGTCGCGGTCGGGGTGGCCTTCTCCGGTTCCGGTTGCGCGCGCTGGGTGTCGCGGCCGGTGAGCAATCCGTAGATCTCGTCGACCAGCAGCTCGAAACCCGGGGTGCGGCGGTCGCGCGGGCGCGGCCCGGTGACCGGGATATCGGCGATGATGCGGCCCGGATTGGCGCCCAGCACCACCACCCGGTCGGCGAGCAGCACCGCCTCCTCGATGTTGTGGGTGACAATGCAGATGGACTTGGTGGGGAAATCCGGTGTGTCCCAGAGGTTCACGATCTCTGTGCGCAGGTTCTCCGCGGTCAGCACGTCCAGGGCCGAGAACGGCTCGTCCATCAGCAGCAGATCCGGCCGCAGCACCAGCGCGCGGGCGAATCCGACGCGCTGGCGCATCCCGCCGGAAAGCTCCTTGGGATAGGCGGTTTCGAAGCCGTCGAGGCCGATCATGTCGATCGCGTCGAGGGCCTGCTGCCGGCGTTGGGCCGGGGGCATGCCGCGCGCGGCCAGTCCCAGCTCGACATTGTCCTGCACCGTCAGCCACGGCATCAGTGCGAAGGACTGGAAGACCAGGGCCGCACCGGGATTGGCGCCGTCGAGTTCGGTGCCGCGGTAGCGCACGTGCCCGGAGGTGGGGGCGATGAGACCGGCGATGGTGCGCAGCAGCGTGGACTTGCCGGAGCCGGAACGGCCCAGCAGGGCGACGATTTCGCCGCTGTGCAGGGTGAGGTCGATGTGGTCGAGGACCTGCAGGCGGTCGCCCGCGGCGCCGCGGAAGGACATGCCGACGTCGTCGACCTCGAGCAGTACCTGGCCGATGGTCGTGGTGGTGGTCATCGAATTCTCTCCTGTCACAACGAGTACCGGCGTTCGGCCAGCGCGTAGAGGCGGCGCCAGAACAGGCGGTTGATGCCGACGACGTAGACGCTCATCACCACGACCCCGACGAGCAGCCGCGGCCAGTCCCCGCCCGAGGTGGCCTCGGAGATGTAGGCGCCCAGGCCGACCGCGGTCAGTTCGGTATCGCGGTAGCTGACCACCTCGGCGACGATGGAGGCGTTCCAGGCGCCGCCCGCGGCGGTGAGCGCGCCGGTGACGTAGCTGGGGAAGATGGCGGGCAGAATCAGCCTGCGCCACCACAGGTTTCGCGGCAGTCGCAGGTTGGCGGCCGCCTCGCGCAGATCGTTGGGCACCGCGGAGGCGCCCGCGATGACGTTGAACAGGATGTACCACTGCGAACCCAGGGCCATCAGCAGGATTCCGGCCCAGTTCAGGCTCGCGCCGGTCGCCACCAGCGCGGCGGTGACCAGCGGGAACAGGAAGTTGGCGGGGAAGCTGGCCAGGACCTGCACGACCGGCTGGGCGAAGCGGGATACCCTGGGGTTCAATCCGATCCACACCCCGACCGGCACCCAGACGAGGCTGCACACGATCAGCAGCGCGATCACCCGCAGCAGCGTGACCGCGCCGAGCCCGAAGGCGTGCGCCACCTCGCCGAAGCCGACGGTGTCGGCGATATACCGCACGACGTGGTAGCAGCCGTAGGCGATGATTGCCAGCCAGACCGCCGCGAACACCGCGTCCCCGGCGCGGCGGCGGGCCAACGGCACGTGCAGCGGATGCTCGGCCAGCCCGAAGACCCGCATCGCGCGGTCCAGCGGGTACACCAGCGGCCCGAGTGCCCGGCCGAGCAGATCGGGAATGTGGCTGCGCCGCAACAGGTTCAGCATGACGCTGCGCGGCGCCTCGGCCGGTTCGGAGTCCTCGAACCGGAAACGTTCGGCGAAGGCGGTCAGCGGCCGCCAGAACAGCACGTTCACCCCGATGACCATGACGATCATGACGCCGACGGCGATGAGCACCTTGCCGGTGGCGCCCTCGGAGGTGGCGGCGGCGACGTAGGAGCCGATGCCGGGCAGCGCGTAGTCGTGGTTGTCGACGCTGATCGCCTCCGACGCGGTGAGGAAGAACCAGCCGCCGCCGAAACTCATCATCGCGTTCCACACCAGCGGCACCATGCCGCTGGGAACGTCCACGCGCCAGAACCGTTGCCAGCGCGACAGTCTCAGGTTGCGGGCGGCCTCGTCGAGCTCGCGCGGCTGCGATACCAGCGAATGGTAGAAGGCGAAGGTCATGTTCCATGCCTGCGAGGTGAAGATCGCGAAGATCGACGCGCACTCGAGGCCCAGCTGGGAGCCGGGGAACAGGGCGATGAACGCGGTCACCGTCACCGACAGGAAGCCCAGGATCGGCACCGACTGCAGGATGTCGAGCAGCGGCAGCAGCACCGTGCGGGCGCGGCGCAGCCGGGCCGCGGCGGTCGCGTAGGCGAAGGTGAACGCGATCGCCAGGCCCAGTGCGAGGAACATCCGCAGCAGCGAGCGGGACGCGTAGTAGGGGAGCTGGTCGGCATCGGTGGAGATGTTCGCGCTGGACCGGTTCGGGTGGAAGGGCACGTTCAGTCCGGCCGACAGCCGCACGATCACCCAGATCAGCACCGCGGCGCCGGCGAAGACCGCGGCGTCGGCCCAGCGCGAGCGCGGGCGGTCGAGGGTGCCGCGGGCGGGGAAGGAGCGCAGGGCGGTCATCGGGGCTGTCCCTCCGCCGGTTCCGGAATGCTCCACCCGACGCTGGTCACCGACGGTTCCAGGCTCAGGCGGCTGACCGCGGACTCCATCTGCCGGTCGTCGCGCTGGTCGC
Organism: Nocardia thraciensis; assembly: GCF_054782435.1. NCBI lineage: Bacteria > Bacillati > Actinomycetota > Actinomycetes > Mycobacteriales > Nocardiaceae > Nocardia > Nocardia thraciensis. The sequence goes on along the minus strand of NZ_BAAGSM010000028.1, from coordinate 243,839 downwards.
CGACCAGTTCGGCGCGGACCTCCACCTGCCCGCGCGGCGGGGCGGTGATCGGCTCGCCGGGCGGGCCGGTGTCGGGCGGAACGATATTGCGGCTCGAGATCGACACCAGCCGAAAGTCGGTGCGCGTCAGCGCCTGCACCAGCAGCGCCCGCACGTGCGCCTCCCCGGCGTCGTCGGTCACGGCGGTGAACAGGTACTCCGCGGCCTGCTCGCGGCCCGATTCGGGCTGCCGATCGACCGCGCGGCCGGCCCAGCGCAGCGCGGTGTTGACCATGACCACCGCGACGGTTCCGGCCGCGGCGGTGTCGTACATACCGGCGCCCGCGAGCGCGCCGACCGCGGCCGAACACCACAGCGTCGCGGCGGTATTGAGCCCGCGCACGCTGAGGCCCTCGCGCATGATCACCCCGGCGCCGAGGAAACCGATGCCCGAGACGATCTGCGCGGCAACGCGTGTCGGATCGGCGGTGCCGCCGGAGAAGCCGTGCGCGGACAGCAACACGAACAGCGTCGCGCCCGCGGACACCAGCGCGTTGGTCCGCAATCCGGCCATTCGGGCGCGGTACTGGCGCTCCAGGCCGATCACCACACCCAGGCCGACACCGGTGGCCAGCCGGAGCAGCATTTCCACAGTCGTCATGACAGCCCTTCCGGAGCTCGTGGCGACCACGTGCCGCAGCAGGCTACCGGGAAATGCGTGGAAAGCCCTGGATTGCGGGGTGGTCGCCAGATGAAGATTCAGCAAACGTGTAGCGATGACTGCCACCGTCGGGCACGACGACCACCTCCCTTCTCACGCGCCAGGGAGTGTTCCGGCTCCGATGGCCGGACAGTTGCCACTCCTCGTAAGACCTTTGGCACTTCGCGGCGTGAACCCAGCGGGTGGGAGCCGATCGGAGTCAACCCTTAATCCGGGAAGACCTGTCCTGACCCGGGGCGTCTCTCGACGTTCGGGGTCGCCGGCCTGTTTCCGCGAAGGAGCCTCAGCGAACGACGGCACCTTGCGTGGGCCAGTAAACACCCGGATGGAAGGGGTTGGCAACCGGGATGTGAGGCGGATCGCTCCGATGCGTTCAGGCGCGGTACATGGACCGGTAGGCCGTGATCACCGCGACCAGGTGCTCGATGATCTGCTCGCGGGTGACCCTCAGTGACCCGTTGAGCCATGCCGAGAACATGCCCGCATTGCCCGACGCCATGGTGACCGCGGCCAGGCGGCGGCGCATCGGATCGTCGATGTGGGTGAACAGGTGGTCCTGGATGAGGCGGGTGAACGTCGGCATCACCGCGATCGTGGTCTGGCCCAGACCGGTGCTCGAGTACGGCTCCACCAGGAACAGCCGCGACTTGCGCGGATCCTCGAGCACCTTGTCGACCAGGGCCTGCGCCAGCTGACGGTCGCGGACCGGATTGTCGAGGGCGGCGAAGGCGGTCATCGGGGTGAGGAATTCGTCGGCCACCTGGCGGTAGAGCACGTCGAGCAGATCGTCGCGGCCGGTGAAACTCTCGTAGAAGTAGCGGTCGGTCAGATTGGCCTTGCGGCACACCGCCCGCATGGTGACCGCGCCCGCCCCGGCCTCCCCGATCAGGTCGAGCGCCGCCTCGAGCAGCGCGGCGCGGCGCGCCTCCCGACGCTCGGTGAGCGTGGTCCCGCCCCAGATGCGTGGTTCGCCGGAGTCCTGGCCAGAATGCACGCGCACAACCCTAACGCCCCGGCGAACCAGGCCCGGAGCACCACCGCCGCCCACCCGCGCCCGCGTCTCCCGCACGTAGGGACGCGCAGACCGTCCGGGTGTCCTCGAGAGCCTCGACGTCACCGGTCGCCTGCGCGATCCGTACGGCGCGGTGGTAGGTCTGGGTGAAGCTGAGCATGCACGGAGTGCGGGTATGCGGGGAGTGCGTCAGCCGAGGAGTTCGTCGACGTAGCACCAGCGCCATTTCTCGCCCGGCTCGACGCTGCGCATGACCGGGTGTCCGGTGTCGCGGAAGTGGTTGGTGGCGTGGTTGCCCGGCGAGGAGTCACAGCAGGCGACGTGCCCGCAGGACAGGCACAGGCGCAGGTGGACCCAGGTGAGGCCCTCCGCGACGCATTCCGAGCACACGTCGGGGGTGTCGGGAGTGCAGGTGTGGGGTGCGGCGCGCAGGTGGTCGCAGTCACCGGCGGCCGGGGCGCGCAGGGGGGCGCTGGAATCGCTGTCTGCCTCGACGATCCGGTCGATGGTCGACTCCTCCATATCCAGCACGGCCATCACGTTCTCGAGCACCTCGTGGTCGACGGTGCCCGAATCCCGCACGCGCAGTACGGTTTCGCGTTCGGCGCGCAGCATCGCCAGCCGCAGTCGCCGATACTCGCCGCTCGGGGTCACGCGCACCGATTCCGAACGGCCCAGTTGTTCCCAGGCGGCGAAGGCGCGGCGCGAGACCCGGTCGCGCAAAGCCGTCACGATCTCCGGCGGGGTCTCGGGGGCGATCTCCGATTCCAGCGCCTCGAGCCCCGCCGCGGTGGCCTGCTGCAGCAGATTCGCTTCCTGCAGCGCGTCCTCGGCGCGGCTGGGCCCGCGCAGCCGCAGCACCCGCACCAGCAGGGGCAGCGAAATGCCTTGCAGCAGCAGGGTTCCGCCGACCACCACCAGTGCCAGCAGCTTCAACGTCGCCAGCTGCGGGGTGTCCTCGGGCAGCAGCAGGGCCGCGGCCAGGGTGACCACGCCGCGCATCCCCGACCACGACACCACCGCCGGACCGGTCCAGGCGGGCTTCGGTTTCCCGCGCGGGCGCGACTCGACGAACCACGCGAAATAGGTGGCCGGGAACACCCACACCGGGCGCACCACGACCACGGTCGCCAGTACCGCCGCGCAGGCGAGCACGATCGTGCCGCGATCGAGGCCGCTGTTCCACGCGTCCTCCACGATATGGCGCACCTGCAGCCCGATCAGCAGGAAAACCGCGCTCTCCAGCAGGAATTGGATGGTGCGCCAGTTGGTGCGTTCGGCGATGCGCGAGGCCGCGGTCTGCCACACCGGGGCGCCCTGGCCCAGGATCAGGCCGCACACCACCACCGACATCACGCCCGAGGCGTGCACGGCCTCGGCGGGCAGATAGGCCGCGAACGGCGCCAGCAGCGACAGGCTGGTATCGAGCACCGGATCGGTGATGCGGCGGCGCAGCACCGCGAGCACCCCGGCCGCCAGCACGCCGATGAGCGCGCCGCCACCGGCCGCGTAGAAGAAGTCGCCGCCCGCCTGCCAGATACTGAAACTCCCGGCCATCGCGGCGATCGCGGTGCGCAGCGACACCAGCGCGGTGGCGTCGTTGAACAGCGACTCGCCCTCGAGCAGCGTCACGATGCGGCGCGGCATGCCGACCCGGCGCGCCACCGCCGTGGCGGCCACCGCATCCGGCGGGGCGACGACCGCGCCGATCGCCACCGCCGCCGCGAACGGCACACCCAGCAGCCACCAGACCACCACGGCCACCGCGAAAGTGGTGAACAGCACCAACCCCACCGACAGCAGCGTGATCGACAGCTTCTTCGGCCGAAACTCGATCAGTGAGGTGTTGATGGCCGCGGTGTACAGCAGCGGCGGCAGCAGACCGAGCAGCACCAGCTCGGGATTGATGTCGACCTGGGGGACCAGCGGCAGGTAGGAGGCGATCACCCCGGCGACGGTGAGCGTCAGGGGTTCGGCCAGGCCCAGCCGTCTCGCCAGCGCCGCCAGCGCGACGGCGACGGCGACCAGGATCACCAATCCCGCTGCGATATGCACTCGCCCATCGTGCCAGGAGGCGTCGCGACCAGCGCAATCGGTTCCGGCCGCGGCGATTCGCGGGGTGCGCGCGCGATGCCGCCGGTCTAAGATCGCTGGATGTCCGCCACTCTCGCCGAACTCGAAGCCCGCGTCGCCGCGCTGGAGGCCGATCGCGCGGATTACAAGGCCGTGCTGTCGATGGTCAACGTGCTGGGCCAACAGACCCGCGAGCGCCTCGCGGTCCTCGACACCACGATCGACGCCGTGGAGCAGCGGCTGTCGGCGCATCTGGACGGGATCGAGGAGCGGCTGGCGGGAAAGCTCGGCGAGACCACTGCCCGCGTGCGCTCCCTCGAGGAGAACGTGGCCGAGATCAAGGACCTGCTGATCCAGGCGCTCGACCACCGCTGAGCGCACCGCCGCCGTCAACGCCCGTTTCACATTCGGACGCATACTGGTTGACGTGAGCGCGTTTCGGGACACCTCGTCGTCGGGGCCGATCGGTGCGATATCCGGGCCGATCGGCCGCCCCCATCCGCGCCGCGCCGAACTGGTGCTCTGCGCGGCCGCGGTGGCGCTGGTGGTGGTCGCCGCGCTCGGTATGTCGGCGGCCGCTGGTGGCGAGGGCGGCGGATCGATGCGGTGGGCGCTGATCGTGTTCGCGGGCCTGGTGTTGCTGGCCCACCTGGCGGTGCGGCAGCTGGCGCCGCGGGCCGATCCGGTGCTGCTGCCGTGCGTGACGCTGCTCAACGGGCTGGGGCTGGTGCTCATCGACCGGCTCGACCGCGCCGAGGCGGCGGCCGCGGTGGCGCTGGGCAAACCGGCGCCCGCACCCGACGCCGCCCACCAACTGATCTGGACCGCGGGCGGAATCGCGCTGTTCGCGCTGGTGCTTGTCGTGGTCCGCAATCACGCCCAGCCCGCCCGCTACGCCTACACCTGCGGGCTCGCGGGCCTGGTGCTGCTGTTGATACCCGCCGTGCTGCCGTCGCGATTCAGTGAGGTCAACGGCGGTAAGAGCTGGATCATGTTCTCCGGGTTCTCGATTCAGCCGGGCGAGTTCGCGAAGGTGCTGCTGCTGGTGTTCGTCGCCGGATTCCTGGTCACCAACCGGGACCTGTTCGGCGCCGCCGGGAAGCGCTTCCTCGGCATGACCGTGCCGCGGCTGCGCGATCTGGGACCGCTGCTGCTGGTGACGTTCGTGTCGGTGCTGGTGCTGGTGTACGAGAAGAACCTGGGATTCTCGCTGCTGGTGTTCGGCACCGTGCTGGCCATGGTGTACATCGCGACGCGGCGCTCGTCGTGGCTGCTGATCGGCGTCGGGATGTTCGCGCTGGGCGCGGTGATCGCCTACAACCTGTTCGGCCACGTGCGGGTGCGGGTGCGGGTGTGGCAGGACCCGATGGACACCTACTACACCAACGGGTATCAGATCGCGCAGGCGCTGTTCGGGCTCGGCACCGGCGGGCTGTCGGGCACGGGGCTGGGGTCCGGCCGCCCGCAGGAGGTGCCGTTCGCCAAGACCGACTTCATCATCTCCACCATCGGTGAGGAGCTGGGGCTGATCGGCCTGGCGGCGGTGATCCTGCTGTTCACCGTTCTCACGCTGCGCGGCTTCACCGCCGCCCTGGCCACCCGCGACTCCTTCGGCAAGCTGCTGGGCGGCGGGCTGGCGTTCTCGCTGGGCTGGCAGCTGTTCGTGGTGGTCGGCGGTGTCACGAAACTGATTCCGCTGACCGGTCTCACCACGCCGTTCATGTCCTACGGTGGTTCGTCGCTGCTGGCCAACTACATGATCGTGGCGCTGCTGATGCGGATCTCCCACGACGCCCGCACCGGTGCGACGCCCGCCCCGCCGCCGGTGGCGCCGATCGCCGAGGCGATGACCGAGCACATCCGGCAGAGCGGGGTCGTGCGCCGCGACCGGTGAGGGTCAGCGCGGCGAGGCCTCCATGTCCAGGCCCGCGTCGCGCCAGGCGACGATGCCGCCGTCGAGGGACGCGGCGTCGTAGCCCGCGCGGCGGGCCAGTGCCGCGAACCGCCGCGACACCTCGCCGACCGGGCACACGAAAACCAGTGGGCGCGAACGGGAGAACGGCACCCCCTGCGCCAGCATGTCGTCGAGCTGGTCGTCGCGGATGTTCAGCGCGCCGGGCACGTGCCCGATCCGGTAGGCCATCGCGCCGCGCGTGTCGACGATCGTCGGCCGCGCCGTGGCGTCCAGGTCGGCCAGCGCCCGCGGCGACAGCGCCGGGACCGCCGCCAGTTCCCGGGTCGTCGGCGGCTCGGCGGCGGCACCGCCGCGACCGAACAGGTCCGGACGGCGTTTCTTGATGTAGGACAGATACGGCTCGAGCCGGTCGCAGACGACGATCACCGCCACCGTCGGGGCATCGACCGTCGAATGGTCCAGGGCGCCGAGGAAATCCAGCGCCGCGGCATAGCTGGCGCCGCTGGTCGGACCGGCGAGGACGCCGTAGCCGGTGGCCAGCTCGAGGGCGGCGTCGATGGCGCGGCCGGACTCGACGGGCAGGATGCGGTCGTAGAAGTCGGGCTGGAACAGGCCCACCTCCCACATCTCGGTCTCCGAGCGGATGCCGGGGATGAAGTCCGACCGTTCCGACACCACCGCCAACGCCCGCAGCTCCGGATTGTGCTTGCGCAGATAGGAGGCCGTGCCGCGGGTCGAACCGGTGGTGCCCAGGCCGCCGACGAGATAGTCGACGCGGTGCACGCCGTCGCGGGCCAGCTCCTCGTGGATCTCGCGGCCGGTGCCGTGGTAGTGCGCCTCGACGTTCTTCTCATTGGTGTACTGCGACGGATGATGGTAGGCGCCAGGGTTTTTCGCCATCGTCGACTCGATCACCGAGTACACGTCGTTGGGGGTGGTGGGGTCCGGGCATTCCGAGAGCCCGGGCAGTTCCTCGATCTCGGTGCCGAACAGCTGCAGCAGTTCGCGCACCTCGCCCACCTTGATCCGGTTGGTGACCGCGCGCAGCCCGACGCCGTGCAGCGCGCCCAGAATGCGCAGCGCCTTGGCGGTATTGCCCGACGACGCCTCGATGAGAGTCTGGCCGCGGGCGGCGACGGCGTCGAGTTCGTCGCGGATCATGCCCCAGGCGACGCGATCCTTCACCGACCCGAACGGGTTGTGGGACTCCAGTTTCGCGTACAGCTCCACGTCGGCCAGTCCGTGCACGGACGGATCCAATCGCAGCAGCGGGGTGTTGCCGATGAGGTCGGTGATGTGGTCGTAGGCCATCACACCATCCTGCGGGGACGCCGATCGGCCGGTGTGTCGGCGGGGGCGAGCGCGGGCTCGTAGTCCGCGTCGCGGCACACCCGGAACGCGCCGGCGCGGTGGGCGACGGCCAGCTTCGGCGGCAGCGGATGCATCGAGGCCGTGGCCGCCGACAGGTCGGTGTGGTAGGCGGCGGTATTCGGGAACACCACCAGGTCGCCGGGATACGGCCGCTCGGCCAGCCATACTTTGTGGTTGGTCACCAGATCGCGTTCCAGGCACAGCCTTCCGGCGAAGAACACCCCGACCGGACCGGGCGGCGGGTCCGGCTCCCGGCGCGCGACGCCGGGCACCACGATCGGGTCCACCATCACCTCCTGATCGGCCGGGGTGACCGTGTCGCGGCTGAGGTCGAGATTGACCAGCACGCTGCCGTCGGCGGCCTGTTTGACGAATTCGACGCGGGCCACGGTGATTCCGGCGTGGTCGACCAGCGCCTTGCCCGGCTCGAGCCACAGCTCCAGCATGTTCTCGACCGCGACTTGGGCGATGGTGCGGCCGCCGTGCGCCTCCAGCGGGGCACCCAGCAGCTCGTCGAGCATCCGGGTGGCGGGCACCGTATTGGCGTACTTGTGGAAGACGGGTGTGCCGTGTACGCCGGTGTCGTCGAGGTGGAAGCCGAAGGTGTTGCCGCCCCAGGCCATCGGCTCGCCGCGGCCCAGCAGCGACTCCCGCAGCGCCGCCACATAGCCGTCGAATCGGTCCGGATCGGCGGTGAACACCTGGCGGAAGCCGCCGCCGATATCGAGCACCGTCGGCGCCAGCCCGTGGCCGTAGGCGCGTTCGATCAGGTCCAGGCAGGCCTCCACGGCACGCACCCGCTCGGCCGGTTCGCCCGAATCCAGGTGGAAGGCGAAGCCGCGCAGCGCGATCCGGTCGCGCTGGGCCGACAGCACCCGCAGCGCCTGCTCGGCCTCGGCCAGCGCGATACCGAATCGGCTCACGGCGCTCGCCTCGAACCCCGAGATGCGCAGCAGCACCGGCACTCTCGCCCGGCCCGCCGCGAGTTCGGCGATGCGTCCCAACTCCCACAGGTTGTCGACGTTGACCGTCACCGCGGCGTCGATCAGCTCGCGCAGGAACGCCTCGCCCTTGGGGCCGGTGACCTCGATGCGCGGCGGCCCGAACCCGGCGTCGACGGCCGAGGCCAGCTCCTGCGCGGACGCCACGTCGATCGCGATACCGGCGTGTTCGGCGGTGCGCAGAAACGCCCGGGACCGATTCACCTTGTGCGCGTAGCAGATCCGGTGCTGGGGCAGCCGCCGGTCCAGGACCGCGCGCAGCCGCCGCAGGTTCTCCGCGAACACCTGCGGGAAGAGGAGGTGGGCCGGGGAGCCGAAGCGGGTCAGCGCGTCCTCGGCGGCGCCGGGGGCATCGAGGTAGGCGCGGACCAGCGGATGGATCTTGGCCGGTAGCGCGGGGGTGGGTGCGGTCATACCGCAGGTTCCGCGGGCCGGGCGGACTCCATGGCGGGCCGGGTCCGCACCGGGTTGTAGCCGCCGTCGCGCAGCGCCTCGAACGCCCGGTGCCGGTTGCGGGGGCTGCGGAATTCGGCGACGACCCGCTTGCTGAGCAGATCGATGTCGTGCACCCGGATCTGCATCGACTCCAGCACGCCGGTGATGGTGCGCACGCAGTGTTTGCAGTTCATGTCGGGGACGTAGAAGACCCGGTCCTCGGCCGCGAGATCGCCCGTGCCCGACTCGGTTTCGCCGGGCGCCTCGGCCACCGTCAGCCGCACCACGGCCGTGCGGAACAACTCCACGAAGCGTTCCACGACCACCGGCAGGATGCTGTAGTGCTCACCCGCGACGTGGTGCGGCATGGCGGCCAGGCAGGCGGGGCGGGTGCCGGGCGGCAGCAGCGCGTACTGGCGGGAGATCAGGTCCAGGTCGTCATGGTACTTCTCGATGGCCGCCTCCACCGACAGCCCTTCGGCGATGGTGGCGCGGCGCATGACGGTGTGGGCCTCGGAGATGGTGGTGTCCTTCATCGCCCGTAGGGTCGCGACGGTGTCGGCGGTGTAGCGGACGGTGCCGTCGGGTTGTGACGCGAAGGTCACCGGGATCATGCCGCGCCGGTAGGTGGAGGCCTGCAGCTCCCAGAACCAGCGCGTGGCGACCGCGCCGAAGATGCCGGAATCGCGCATCCCGCAGGCGAATTCGTCGGGAGTGCGATACGGCGTCCAGCGGGCGAGCAGCGCGTGCTGCGCCAGCGCGCGGCCGCACGCCTCGATGCCGACCCGGAAGATGTCGATCGGCTCGTGGTCGGTGGTGGTCGCGGCCAGCACGGCCCGGTCCCGGGGCGGGACCGCCGATACGCGTTCGGCCAGAGCGGTTTGCGACTCCAGTCCGTGCCACAGGCGCAGCACCGTCTCGCGCATCGCGATGGGCACGATCGGGCCGAGGCCGCCGGAGTGGAAATGGCCGGTGTTGGGGATGCCGTCGGAGTCGGTCCAGGCGATGCGATGGGTGGCGCTGGTGACCTGATCGGCGCGGCACGGGCGCATGAACCGCTCCAGATACAGGCGCTGGGACAGGGTGAGATGGCTGCCGGGTTCGGAATATAAAGGCGCGCAAGTGTATTCGATATGGTTCGGTTCCGGTGGCGGGGGGTCGTCGAACAGTCCGGGCCGGGCCAGTCCGGCCAGGACGCGGGAGGCCGCGCGCCGGTCGTAGCGGGGTGGCGCCTGATCGGTACTCATCGGACCTCCGTGGCAATGGTGGCGAGACGCCGCACGAACCGGTCGATCTCGTCGGCGGTGTTGTACAGGTGAGTGCTTACCCGTACCGAATCATCGTCTGCGGCAGTAGCGTTCGGTGTGTTTGTCGGTTCCGGTACGCAGTGCGCGCCGGTGCGAACCAGGAAGCCGTACTCGGCGAGCACGAATCCCAGATCGGCGGCGGCGATGCCGTCGAGGGTGAACGACACGATGCCGTAACCGGTTTCGCACGGCGCGTAGGCGGGCCCGGGCAGGAATTCCAGGCCCGGCAGCGGGCGCAGGCCGGTGATCAGCTGCTGCGTCAGGGCCCGGTTGTGTGCGGCGACCGCGTCGGGGCCGACCTCGCCGAGGAATTCCAGCGCGGCGCCGAGGGCGAGGATGCCGGGGATGTTGTGGGTGCCGCCCTCGAGCTGTTCGGGCATGCGGGTCGGCAGCAGGCCCGAATCCGACGGCGCCACGCCGGAGTTGCCGCCGGGGAGGAAGGTGCCCAGCTGATCGTGCACGCGGCGACGGCAGTAGAGCACGCCCGTGCCCGGCGCGCCGAACATCTTGTGCGCCGACAGCACGGCGAAGTCGGCGCCCAGTTCGGTGACGTCGACCGGCAGATGACCGGCGCTCTGGCTGCAGTCGAAACACAGCAGCACCCGGGGATCGAGACGTTCGCGCAGCTCCTCGAGGGTGGTGAGCGCGCCGAAGACGTGATGCAGGTGGCTCACGGTGATCAGCCGGGTGCGCGGGGACAGCTTCGCGGCGATGTCGTCGATATCGGCCTCGCCGAGCGCGGTGATCCGGTAGGGGACCAGGCGCAGGCGGCGGCCGAACCTGGCCAGGGTGGCGCGCAGCTGCATCCACGGGTAGACGTTCGACGCGTGATCGCGTGGGCTGTAGAGGATTTCGTCGCCGTCCTCGAGCGCGGCCAGCCCCCACGCCGACGCCACGGCGTTGAGTCCGGCGGTGGCGCCCGCGGTGAAGACCACCTCTTGCGGTGTGGCGCCGAGAAATCCGGCGGTGCGCTCGCGCACGGCTTCCAGCGCGCGGGTGAGGCCGGTGGACCAGGGGTAGCTGCCGCGCCCGGCGTTGGCGGTGCGGCTGCTGTGGTAGCGGTGCACCGCCTCGATGACCGGCGCCGGTTTCTGCGTGGTGGACGCGCTGTCGAGGTAGACGTCGGTGGTCTCGGTCAGTGCGGGGAACCGGGCGCGGACCGCCTCGGGGGAGAACGTCGGCGACGGGTCCGGGACCGCCGGTGGCCCGGCGAGGACAGACCATGGCGCAGGTGACCGCAACGTGACGCTCCCTTCGGGTCGTACGCTCCGACGCCCCCAACGATACGCACTTTTCGTGAGGTGTTCGAAGGTTCTCGCGGACAACGAGTTTCGCCGGGGTATTCGGCGGGCGGCGGAGACGATCGGGCGACGGTGTCGGTACCGCGGAGTACGGTGAGGTCATGGCGTTGACTCCGCGAGAACGTGAAGAGTTCCTGACCGAGGCGCATATCGGTGCGCTGTCGGTCTCCGCAGGCCCCGACCGCGGCCCGCTGACCGTCCCGATCTGGTACGACTACACCCCCGGCGGCGAGGTGTGGCTGCTGACCGGGCCGACGTCGAAGAAGATGGACCTGATCAAGGCCGCCGGGCGATTCAGCCTGATGGTCGACCGCGTGGAACCAACCGTCAGGTATGTCACGGCGGAGGGGCCGGTCACCCGGATCACCGAGTCCACCGACGAACTGCACGAGGCGATGGTGCGCCGCTACCTCGCCCCGGAGAACGTCCCCGGCTACCTGAAGTTCGCCGAGCGCCTCGGCGAGCAGTCCGTGGTCTACATGCGCCCGGAGCATTGGCTGTCGGCGGACCTGGGCGACACACGCGAACTCTGACGAGTCGTACCGCCGCCTGATGCGGGGTGTCGTCGATGCGTGGCGACGGCGTGTGACGTAGCGATCCGGACGTACTCCGAGGGCGCGATGGGGCGCGGCCCCGCATGGCTGGCGGTGCGCGTGCCCAGGTCTCCGCGAGAAGGCGGAGCCGGTCTCGTGAGCTGGCCGACGCACCGATGCGACGGCGTTCGGCGGCCCTCGCGAGGACAGGTCGGCACTGTCGAAACAACTGGGCTGCGCTGTGCAATCGGGCTCGGTACCGTGTGCGCGGTGAGTAACTCGAGCGTGGGGGCGAGGGTGCTGGCGGTCCTCGGCGATCCGCGCCGGGACGGACTGCCCGCGACCGCGCGAGACGATGCCGTCACCGCCGTGCTGTCGGCATGGCTGGTGTGCGGGTTGCTGCTGGATGCCTGGGCGCATGCGAGCGTGCCCGAACCCGAACCGTTCGCCACCCCCTGGCAGGCGGTGTTCTACACCGGAATCCTCGCCCTCGCCGGGTGGACGCTGCTGCTGGCGCGGCTCGGTGCCCGCGGCGGCCTGCGCGGCGCCGCGGCCGTGCCGCTCGGCTACCGCGCCGTCGTGCCCGCGCTGCTCGGCGCCGTGCTGTCGGTGGCGGGGGACCTGCTGTGGCACATCGCCTTCCACGACACCGCCGAGGTCGTGGACGTCCAGTTCGGTCCCGCGCATCTCGGGCTGGCCGCGTCGGTATTCGTCCTGGTCACCACGCCGGTGCGTTCGGCGATGTCGCGCGCCGACATCGGCGCGGCGCCGCCACTGCGGCTGCTGTGGCCCGCGCTGCTGGCCTGCGGGGCGGCGGCCGCGCTGGTGGTGCTGTTCCTCGGCTACGGCAACGCGGCCGCCTACTCCGCGGCGCGGATCGTGGAGGTGCTGTCCCAACCGGGCGGGCCGCCGGTGCGGGCGCTGGCGGCGGCCGTGGTGATCAGCACCGCCGTACTCCTGCTGCCCCTGCTGTTCGCGGCGCGGCGCTGGCGGCTGCCGTTCGGGGCCGCCCTGCTGACCATGCTGCCCGCCGTGGCGATGTCCGCCGCCGAGACCGACGGACGCAACGTGAGCATTCTCGTCGCGTTCGCCGTCGCGGCGGTCGGCGTGGACCTGCTGGCGCTGTGCCTGGATCCGGCCGCGGACCGACCGGCGGCGTATCGGGGTTTCGCCGGCGCCGCCGCGCTGTTCACCTGGGGCCTGTACCTCGGGGTGGCCGCCGCGGCGGCGGGAAGCATGCCCGCCGTGGTCGAACTGTGGACCGGGTTGCCGATCGCCGCCGCCCTGGTCGGCTGGCTGCTGGGCGTGCTGATGCTGCCTGGCCGCGGCGCCGGGGCGCGCTGAATGCGGGTTCAGTTGCCCGCCGGGTCGGGGCCGCCGGGATTGCAGCGCGCCTGCACGGTGCCCTGGTAGTCCAGTGCGGGGCGCCACGGCTCCAGATTCCAGCTCGGCTTGTTCGGGGCGACCAGGCGGGCCCAGTCCCAATGGCATTTGAACTGGTCGTACATCCCCGGGCTGTCGGCGTCGGGGGAGCGGGCGACGACCTCGCCCCATGCCCGGTCCAGGGCGGCCGGGAAGGTGTCGGCACGCCCGGCCGGAGTCGGATAGACGTGCAGGCGTCGCCCGTCGGGATCGTCGGTCCACTCGGTGCGCTCCACCAGCGGGCTGTCGGCGAACTGGTCGACCGTCGGGGTGGCGGCGACCGGCCGCGCCGTCGAGGCAGGGGTGGGCTCCGCGGTGGCTTCCGCGGACGCCGTCGTCGGGGCGGGACCCGCCGCGACCGGCGGGGATCCGTCGGTGCTGCCGCACCCCGCCGCGCCCAGGGCGCCCGCGAGCAGCAGCGCCCCACCGACTCGACTGACGCTCTGCCGCACTCGCCACTCCCTGACCGATCGTGCCTTTCCCAGCGCTCGCCACGCTACCCGGTCGCCCGGCGGGCGACGCAATTCGCTTGCCGCCGAGCCGGATGCGGACAGGCCCGGACGATCGACTCGGCGCCGAGCGGGTTCCGGCCACGTAAAGTAGGACGGGTGGCCGCACAGCTGACCAAGGGGCAGGTCGACCGCTTGAGGGTCGACGACATCGTCGTGTCGGTTCGACACAGCGAATCGGTGGACGTCGCGGCGCTACTGCTCAACGCGGCGGGCCGGGTACGCGGCGAGAACGACCTCGTCTTCTACAACCAGCTCGCGGGCCCCGGCATGCGCCTGGCGCCCGGCCAGTCGACGTTGGCGATCGGGCTGCGCGAACTGCCCACCGACATCGAACACGTGCGGGTGGTCGTCTCGCTCGACGATCCGCAGACCAATTTCGGCGACTTCGCACCACCGCGGGTCCGCATCGAGGACGACGCCGGAAATCCGGTGTACGAGTTCGTGATCGGCGGCCTGGGCCCGACGACGACGGTGATCGCGTTCGATCTGGACCGGGCGGGCGCGGACTGGCAGCTGCGGGTGCAGGGCGAGGGCTATCCGGGCGGATTCCGCGACCTGGTCACCGCGCACGGGGTGCATCTGCGCGGCGCGGAGCCCGAACCGTCCTATATCGGCCCGGCCGTGCTGAACCCCGGCCAGGAGGTGGCGCTCAACGAGATTCGCAAGGGCGAACTGTCGCTGGTGAAGATGGCCGTGGGCTGGGATCCGGTGAAGGTGCACGGCCCGCGCGGGCTGCGCGAACTGGAGATCGACCTGGATGCCTCGGCGCTGCTGTTCGTGGGGCGCAACATTCGTGACGTGGCCTTCCATCAGCAGCTGGCGTCGAAGGACGGCGCGGTGCGGCACTCCGGGGACAATATGACCGGCGAGGGCAAGGGCGACGACGAGGTGATCACCGTCGACCTGGCCCGCCTGTCGCAGGAGGTGTCGGCAGTGGTCTTCGTGGTCACCTCCTACGCCGGGCACACCTTCGAGCGAATCCGAAACGGCTACTGGCGCATGATCGACGGCACCAGCAACGCCGAACTGGCACGGGGCAACCTGCGCGGCGGCGGCCCCCAGACCGCCATGGTGGTGGCGAAGGTGTACCGCGAGGACGGGATCTGGCGGCTGGCCTCGATCGGCGCGCCCATCCAGGCCGGGCATCCGGTGGAGGCGGTGCAGCAGGTGTCGCCGTACCTGTAGCGTCGCTCGGCGGCGCGCGGGTTGCCGGACCGGACATCTCCGGCCGGAATTTGCCGGGACTGGTAGTCGGCGCCCGCCGGGACCTACTATGTGCTGGCGCGAGCACAGGCCCCGGCAGGCGGGCGGCCCTCCGGCGCGCGTTGTCCGGATGGTTGCCGGTGGCCGTGCGTGCGCGGCGGATCGGTGCAGGACAGAGAAGTCGACCGTAGGGGCGAGATGACATCACCGGCTGTGAAATGTCTTGTCTGGGAAGTGGACAACACGCTGTGGGACGGTGTGGTCTGCGATTCGACGAGCGGGGCGCTGCGGCCGGACGCGGTCCGCGCGCTGCGCACGCTGGCGCGGCGCGGCGTGGTGCACGCGGTGGCCAGTCGCGGCGAATGGGCGTGGACCACCGAGAAATTGCACCGGCACGGGCTGGACGCCGCCTTCGCCGCCGTCGAGGTCGGCTGGGGCCGCAAGTCCGCCGCCATCCGGCGCATCGCCGAAGGACTGCGCATCGGTCTCGACGCGGTCGGCTACCTCGACGCCGAACCCCTCGAACGCAGCGAGGTAGGCCACACCCTGCCGCAGGTCCGCTGCTACGCCGCCCGCCACGCCGACATCCTCACCGCCCTCCAGGAATTCCGCCCCACCACGTCCCCCACACCCCCACCCACGTCCCCCATGGGTTTCGCCCACATCTCCGCCCGCTGACCCCCGCACGCACCCCGCGTTGATTCCCGCACCGGCTGCAGCACATGCGGCGAGTGCGAGAACGCGTACGGGGTGCGGGAGGTGGAGGTCGGCACGATGCACTCGCGGGGTGGGTCAGGCTGTGCCGCGGCGGATTTCGACGATGGGGAGGACCAAGGCGGCGGGGGCGTCGGCGGGGACGACCGGGTTGCGCGGTGGGACGGGGGAGATGCGTTCGTAGGGGGCGTGCTGGGGTGGGCGGGTGTCGGTCTCGCCCTTGTTGGGCCACAGGGATGCGGCGCGCTCGGCCTGGGCGGTGATGGTGAGCGACGGGTTGACGCCGAGGTTGGCCGAGACCGCGGCGCCGTCGACGACGCTGAGGGTGGGGTAGCCGTAGACGCGGTGGTAGGGGTCCAGCACGCCGTGCTCCGGATCGGCTCCGATCGGGGCGCCGCCGAGGAAATGCGCCGTGAGCGGGATATTGAAGATCTCGCCCCAACTGCCGCCCGCGGTGCCGCCGATCTTGTCGGCCACCCGCCGGGTGACGTCGTTGCCCGCCGGGATCCAGGTCGGATTGGGTTCGCCGTGGCCCTGTTTCGAGGTGAGCCTGCGCCCGAACAGGCCCCGCTTGGTGTAGGTCGTGATCGAGTTGTCGAGATGCTGCATCACCAGCGAGATGACGGTGCGCTCGCTCCAGTTCCGCACGCTCAGCATCGACACCAGCCGCACCGGGTGGCGCAGCACCTCCAGCAGGAACCGCAGCCAGCGCGGGATGCGCCCGCCGCCGTCGACCATGAGCGTCTGCAGCAGGCCCATGGCGTTGGAGCCCTTGCCGTAGCGCACCGGCTCGACATGGGTGTCGGCGGTGGGATGGATGGAGGAGGTGATGGCGACGCCGCGCGTGAAATCGCGGTCCGGGTCGACCCTGCGGGTCGCGGCGCCGACGATCGACTCGGAATTGGTGCGGGTCAACTCGCCCAGCCGCGGCGACAGCCCGGGCAGAATCCCCTTGTCGCGCATGGCGAACAGCAGCTGCTGGGTACCGCGGGTGCCCGCCGCCAGCACCACCTGACCGGCGGTGAACGATGTCGGCGACTTGCGGAACCAGGCGCCGGTGCGCTCGGTGTCGACCTGCCACGAGCCGCCGTTCAGCGGTCGGATCGCGGTCACCGTCGTCATCGGAATCACCTGCGCCCCGGCCTTTTCCGCCAGATACAGGTAGTTCTTCACGAGGGTGTTCTTGGCGCCGTGGCGACAGCCGGTCATGCACTCGCCGCATTCGAGGCAGCCGGTGCGGTCCGGCCCGACGCCGCCGAAGTACGGATCGGAGACGGTCTCACCCGGCTCGCCGAAGAACACCCCGACCGGCGTCTGCACGAAGGTGTCACCCACGCCCATATCGTCGGCCACCTGCCGGAAGACCTCGTCGGCCGGGGTCATGTGCGGATTGCGCACCACCCCGAGCATCTTGGTGGCCTGCGTGTAGTAGGGCGTGAGCTCGGCGCGCCAATCGGTGATGTCACGCCACTGCGCATCGTGGAAGAACGGGTCCGGCGGCACGTAGAGCGTGTTGGCGTAGTTGAGCGAGCCGCCGCCCACTCCGGCGCCGCCGAGGATCAGCACATCGCGCAGCAGGTGGATGCGCTGGATGCCGTAGCAGCCCAGCTTCGGCGCCCACAGGAATTTGCGCAGATCCCAGCTGGTCTCGGGCAATTGGTCGTCGGCGAACCGGCGCCCGGCCTCGAGCACGCCGACCCGGTACCCCTTCTCCACCAGCCGCAGTGCGGTGACGCTGCCGCCGAACCCCGACCCCACGATGAGGACGTCGAAATCGGTATCGGGCTCGGCCATGTGCAGCTCCTTGCTCGAGGTCGCCGGTGACGTCCGCAACATTACTCCCGAGTACGGGTAGCTGTGTCGCGCGGTACCTCCTACATGATTCCGCCCCGCCTATGGGGAGCGGTGCTCTCGATATGGCAGGGTGGGGGCATGGCCGCCACCACGCCCCGGGCGCGCGCCCGCGCCCGCACCATGGACGACATCGTGCGCATCGGGCGCGAACACCTCGCGGTGCACGGCGCCGCGGCGCTGTCGTTGCGGGCGGTCGCGCGCGATCTGGGCGTGGTCTCCTCGGCGGTCTACCGGTACGTCCGCAGCCGCGACGAACTGCTCACCCTGCTCGTCGTCGACGGCTACACCGAACTCGCCGACGCGGTCGACGCCGAACTCGCCGCCGCGCCCGACGATCCCGCGCGACGGCTGCGGGTCGTCGGGCGCGCCGTGCGGAACTGGGCGCTGGCCGAGCCCGCCCGCTACGGACTGCTGTTCGGCACCCCGGTGCCCGGCTACGAGGCGCCCGCCGAGCAGACCGTGGCGCCGGGCACCCGCGTCATCGGCGCCCTGCTGGCGGTCCTCGAAAGCGCCTATCGCGCGGACCTTCTCACCGCTCCGGACCCGCTGCCGTCCGTATCGGACGCCATGGCAGCGGATTTGGTGCGCATCCGCGGGGAATTCGGTCTGCGACTGCCCGATTGGGTGCTGGTACGGGGCATCGCGGTGTGGACGGGTCTGTTCGGGGCGGTGAGCTTCGACGTCTTCGACATGTACGGGCCGCGCACCTTCGCCGACCGGGCCGAGGTATTCGAGCACCAGCTCGACAGCCTCTGCGCGATGGTGGGATTGGGCGGCGCGCCGAACGGGTAGACACGCAGTGGAATTGTGTTTTCGTCGCGGTCATGGTGCAGGATGTCCGCGATTGTGGTCCAAGATCACAGTCCCGACGACGCGCATTCTCAGCTTCCCCACAGCACGGTGATGTGAAACTGTACGGCGAGATGAACGACGAAACCGATCAGTTCCCGGTGGTGCCCGATCCGCACCGCGGCGGTCGCCATGCCCGCCACGCGGGGCGTGAGCAACCGGACGCCGCTGATCGGCCTGCGCACGCTCGACGCGAGGAGCACGAGGGCAGGATTCGTCGTCGGCGCGACGAGCCGCCGGAATCGGGTGCGCCGGTTCGCCGCCCGCGCGCGGAGGGGGGCGATCCCAGGCCACCGGCCCGTCGCGCAGGTGCGGAGCGGGCCGACGACGAGCGTCCGGCGCGGCGCGGCGCCGCCGAGGGCCGCGCGGTGCGCCGGGGGCGAGTCCGAGGCGCCGGATACCCCGTCCTCGATGTCGGCGACGAGGATTCGGAACATCCTGCCCGCACGGGCCGCCGGGTGGAGACCGGTGAGGCGGTGCCGGCGGCCGGGGGGACTGCGCGGCGCCGCCGCGGAGAGCCGAAGGGCAACGCCGACGGTCCAACCGACCGGTACGTTCCAGCGGCGACGGGGAACCGGCACGCCCGGCGGGCGCGGCGACGCTCCGGCACAGCGGGCCGGGCGGCGCGGATCGGCGGTCGGCTGCTGGCCGCCGCGACGGCCGTGATCGTGGTGTCGGGCACCGGATTCGCCTACTACACCGAGCGCAGCCTCGACCAGGGCTTCACCCGATCCAACGCGATCAGCGCCGAGGACGCCGCGGCGCTGGACGGCGATATGAACCTGCTGCTGATCGGCCTGGACACCCGCAAGGACCAGAACGGCAACGACCTGCCCAAGAACATCCTCGACCAACTGCACGCCGGGGACGGCACCGAGGGCGGCTACAACGCCAATTCGCTGATCCTGGTGCACATTCCGAAGGATCTGAAGAAGATCACCGCCTTTTCCATCCCCCGCGACGACTACGTCGCTGTCAGCGGGATCCCCGGCTACGACCATGCCAAGATCAAGGAGGCGTACGGGCTGAAGAAGGCCCACGTCGAGCAGAAACTCGAGAACCAGGGCGTATCGGACAAGGTCGAGCTGGAACGCAAGGGCCGCGAGGCCGGGCGCGAATCCATCGTGCAGACCGTCAAACAGCTCACCGGGGTCCCGATCAACCGCTTCGCCGAGGTCTCGCTGATCGGCTTCTACGACATCGCCAACATTCTCGGCGGCGTCGACGTCTGCCTCAACGCGCCCGTCGACGACGAGTACTACTCCGGCGCGGTGTTCCCGGCCGGGCCCCAGCATCTCGACGCCGCCAACGCGCTGTCGTTCGTGCGGCAGCGCCACGGCCTGCAGAACGGCGACCTGGACCGGACCCATCGCCAGCAGGCGTTCCTCACCTCGGTTGCCAAGCAGCTCAAGGATTCCGGCACCATGACCAATGTCGGCAAGCTGCAGCAGCTGATCCAGATGGCGCAGGACGACATCGTGCTGTCGCAGGGCTGGAATCTTATCGACTTCGCCCAGACGATGGGCAAGGCGGGCTCCATCCCGATCGAATTCCAGACCCTGCCGGTGAAGGGGTACCAGACCGTCAACGGCCAGGAAGTGAACATCGTCGACCCGGCGCTGATCAAGAAGACCGTGCGCGCCGCGTTCGGCATGCAGGCCCCGCAGCCGGCCGAACCCACCACGACGCCGAGCAGCACCGTGGACGTGGTGAACTCCGGCGGCCCCACCGGGATGGCGGCCAAGGTGTCGGCGGCGTTGTCGGAAAAGGGATTCGCCGAGGGCGAGATCGGCAATGCCGCCTACGGGGACGGATCCAGTTCGGTGGTCTACTACGGTAACGGCGCCGATGTCGACGCCACCCAGGCGGCCGACATGCTCGGCGGGTTGCCCACCGCGCCCTCCAAGACCGTGCGGTCCGGGCACGTGAAGATCGTGATCGGCAGCGATTTCACCATGCCCGACGAATTGAGCACCGGCACAACATCATCCGGGACGTCCACGACATCGGGCAGCTCCGGCTCCGGCGCGTCGACCGCCGCGGCGGGCGATCCACCCCCCGACTCCGGGAAGCCGATGACCACGAGCATCGGGTCCGATATCCCCTGCGTGAACTGACCTTCACGGTGCGGCATCACCCGGACCGGAAGCCGTCCACACGGCCACACTCGATCAGGTACCCCCAGTGACCGCCGCAGTGAACGCATCCCACTCGGAAGCGGAGAAAAGCAGCGCCGCACCCGCCGGATTCTTGGAGTCCCGAACCCCGACCACGCCATCGGGCAGGAAAGCGACCTCCACGCAGTCGCGGCTTGCCGAGCTACGTGTGCTCTTGCGCCATACGGCGGCCGATAGGGCGGTGCTGTTGACATCGATCACGAGATGTACTCCTTGGCGACCCGGCGAATGAGATCCCGGCTCCGAGTCTCATCCAGGGCCGCATGTCGAATGGCCTGGTAAGCCTCATGGTATCGCTGGATGTCCTCTGCGTGCTCGAGATACAAACTGCCAGTGAGGCTCTCGAGGTACACCACGGACGGTTCGACCGGCTGCCCCTTGTTGTCGTACGGGAAGTCGATAATAGTGAACAATCCGACCGGATCCCCGAGTGGAATGCCTGCACGCAATGGAAGAATGCGGATCGAAACATTCGGCAATGTCGAAAGGTCTGCCAGATGGCGCAATTGGGCTGCCATGACCTTCGGATCGCCGACCATTCGGTGCAGGACTGCCTCCAAGAGCACCACGTCCAAGCGGGCGGGATTCCGCTTACGCTTGATGAGCGCTTGACGCTTCTGCTTCAGTGCCACACGCTGTTCGATCTCTTCTGGTGTGCTGTCCGGATAGAAGCTGTGCAGCAGTGTTCGGGTGTAGGCAGGCGGGCGGGGTGTGAAGTACCGAGGGGCAACCTCTACGATTTCCCGGTGACCGGATACGACCATGCGTTCGAGCACCTCGATACCTCGACGCTGCCGCCGCGGCAGCAGCGGATCCTGGCGACCATTCGCGACTGGGTGGTGCGGCACGGGTATCCGCCGAGCACCCGGGAGATCGGGGAGGCGGTGGGGCTGCGGTCCTCGTCGTCGGTGTCCAAACATCTGAAGTCGCTCGAGGACAGGGGTTTCCTGCGGCGCAGCGACAGCATGTCGCGGCCGATCGACGTGCGGCTGTTCCTGCAGTCGGAGGCCCCGGCGCGCGACGAGGAGTCGGTGGCGGTGCCGGTGGTCGGCGATATCGCCGCGGGCGCCCCGATCCTGGCCGAGGAGCACACCGACGACGTCCTCACGCTCTCGCGTCAACTCGTCGGGCGCGGAACGGTTTTCGGCCTGCGCGTGCGCGGCGACTCCATGGTGGACGCCGCGATCTGCGACGGCGACATCGTGGTGGTGCGCCGCCAGCACGAGGCCCACTCGGGCGACATCGTGGCCGCCATGATCGACGAGGAGGCCACCGTGAAGGTCTACCGCCGCCGCGGCGGTCACGTCTACCTCGAGCCCCGCAACCCGGCCTACGACATCATCGACGGCGACCGGGCGGTCGTGCTGGGCAAGGTCGTCTCCGTCATGCGCCGCGTCTGAACGACGCGTCAGGAGGTGGCGTCCGGCTGGGGTTCGCGGGTGACCCGATCCGGTGACTTGTCCGGGCGCAGCCCGCGCCAGGAGGGGTGGCGCAGGCGGCCGTCGCTGGTCCACTCGGTGAAGGCGACCTCGCCGACGAGTTCGGGGGAGACCCAGACCGCGTCGGGGACATCGGCTTTCACCGTCGGCGCGGTGCGGCGCAGCGGGCGCAGATCGGCCGCCAGGTCGTCGAGGACGGCCTCGGTGAACCCGGTGCCGACGCTGCCGGAGTAGACGAGTTTGCCGGTGTCGTCGTGGATTCCGAGCAGTAGCGAGCCGATGCGCCCGGTGCGGCGGCCGGTGCCGGGGCGCCAGCCGACGATCACCACCTCCTGTTCGCGGACGTTCTTCACCTTGGTCCACAGGTCGCTGCGGCGCCCGGGCAGATACCGACTGTCGAGCCGCTTGCAGACGATGCCCTCCAGCCCGCGCCGCCGCGATTCGGCGAGGGCCTCGGCGCCGGTCCCGGACAGCCGCGGCGGCACCTGCCAGTGCGGACCCGCGAGCCCGAGTCCTTCCAGCAGCTCGCGGCGCTGCCGGTACGGCAGGTCGAGCAGCGGCCGATCGCCGATGTGGAGCAGGTCGAAGATCATGTAGGTGACCGGGTCGGCCGCGGCGAGCGCCCGGATCCTGGCCTGATGGCGCAGGTGCATGCGCGGCTGCAGCGCCTCGAAGCTGGTGCGTCCCGCGGCGCCGACGGCCACGATCTCCCCGTCCACGACGAAGCGCGGTACGGCGGGCGCCAGACCGGCCAACTCCGGCCAGGCCGCGGTGATGTCCTTGTCGTTGCGCGACACCAGGCGCAGCGCGTCGTCGATGTATCCGATGGCGCGGATGCCGTCGAACTTGGTTTCGCGGGCCCACCCGTCGTCGTCGGAGGGCAGCGGGCCCGCCACCGCCAGCATCGCCGCGTAGCGCGGCAGCCGACTCATACCCGCCTCCCATCCCTCCCCGAACGCGGATGTTGCTGAAGACTTGCTTGATCATACTCTGTGGTCTTCTTTGTGGCGGGAGCGTCGATCGGCGGTGTTCGGGCACGCGGGGCCGAGATCCGACGCGCACGCCGATCGGGTCGCCAAACGGTAGCTGCTGAATTACAGTCCATGCAGGGCGGAAATGCCCGGTGCGATGGAATCGGCTACGGAGGTGCACGTGGCGGTACGGAATCGGATCGGAACGGCTGTCGCCGCAATGACTTTGGCGGTGCTGTCGACGGCGGTCGTGGCGGGCCCGGCGGCCGCCGATACCGACGACCCCATCATCACCTCGAAAAGCCTGCTCGCGGACCCGCGCGCCGCCGACGGCTCCTACATCACCAAGGCCACCGTCCAGGACGATCGCAATATTCGCCTGTACGTCTATTCGGCGGCCATGAACCAGACGTTCCCGGTCGACGTGCAGCGCCCGCGCGACGCCTCGGCGCCGCGCCCGGTGCTGTACCTGCTCAACGGCGCCGGCGGCGGCGAGGACAGCGCCACCTGGGATCAGCGCGCCCCGGATACGCTGCGGTTCCTGGCCGACAAGGACGTCAACGTGGTGCGGCCGGTGGGCGGCAAGTGGAGCTACTACACCGACTGGCGCGCGCCCGATCCCGTACTGGGCGTGAACAAATGGAAGACGTTCTTCACCGAGGAACTGCCGCCGCTGATCGACGGCGCGCTGGGCGCCAACGGGCTCAATGCCATTGCGGGCCTGTCCACCTCGGGTACCTCCGTGCTGCAGCTGCCCATCGCCAAACCGGGACTGTACAAGTCGGTCGCGGCCTACAGCGGCTGCGCGCAGATCTCCGATCCCACCGGATACACCTTCGTGAATCTGGCGGTCAACCTGTGGGGCGGCGGCAACACCGAGAACATGTACGGGCCCCAGAACGACCCGATGTGGGCCGAGAACGATCCCTATGTGCACGCCGACCAGCTGCGCGGGCTGAATCTGTTCATCTCGAGCGGCTCCGGGCTGCCCGGCCAGTGGGACGGCCTCGACGGCCCCTACACCCTGCCCGGCGTGGGCGGCTGGGCCAACCAGCTCACCATCGGCGGCGTCATCGAGGCGGCGGTCAACTACTGCAGCCACAACATGCAGGCCAAGCTCGATGCCCTCGGCATCCCGGCGACCTACGACTTCCCGCCCACCGGCACCCACTCCTGGGGGTACTGGCACGACGCGCTGATCAAGTCGTGGCCGGTGCTGGCGGCGGGGCTGGAGTTGCCCGCCTGAGCGTGCGGCGAGGCGTGCCGAACAAACCACGGGCGGCCTGCGGGGCACTTGCCGCGGGCCGCCCGTGGTTCGGTACTCAGGCTCCGCAGTGGGTGCCGAACTCCTCCCAGATGTCGTCCTTGATGCGCCCGCCCCAGTCGATGCACTTACCCTCCGCCTCGACCTTGGCGAAGGCGTACTCGGTGAAGGTGCGGTCGTCGTTGATGACCACCCGGTCGCTCGGCGCCCAAACCCCGGACACCCTTGCCGATGCGCGGTGGCGCGGTCGGGGAGGAGGGTCAGGAGCCGGTCGCGGGAGGGTCGACGGTGACCGGCCGGTCGCAGCTCGCGGGCGGGTCCACCTGGGAGCACGGGGCCGGGAGCCGGCTGGGGACGTAATCCGAAGCGACGCCGCCGTTTCCGATGAGCGAGACGTAGGCGTCGACGGCGCCGGTCGGGGTCCGCGTCAGCGTGGGGTCGCTCTCGACGTTCACGGTGTACAGGCCGAAACGCGGTGCGTAACTTCCCCATTCGTAGTTGTCGGTGAGGCTCCAGTAGTTGTAGCCCATGACGTTCATGCCGTCGGCCTTGGCGCGCTGGATCCAGTAGAGGGTGTCGCGCAGGTGGTCGGCGCGGCAGTAGGGCTGCTCGGCCGCGCTCTCGATCGGCGGTTCGTTCGGCGCGCGGCAGGCGCCGTCGGTCCCGTTGTCGGTGGGCATGCCGCTCTCCACCACGTAAATCGGTTTGCCGCCGAGATACTCGTGGTAGTGCCGCAGGGCGTAGTAGATCCCCTCGGTTTGCTGAGGCAGCTCCCACATCTCGGGCGCACCGGCCGAGGTGCCGGTGGCGGCGGCCTGTTCGTCGGGGCCGAAATAGTAGTCGACGCCGACGAAGTCGAGCTTGTCGCGCACCCTGTCGATGAACCCGTGGTTGACCTCGGCCTCCTTGCCGGACACGAAGCCGACGTTGCTGGTGACCAGGGCATCGGGCTGGTTGTTGTGGATGGTGTCGTAGATGTCGTTGTGCGCCTGGGCGAGTCGGTCCACCATGAGGTCCGCCTCCTCGTTGGAGGTGATGGCCCCGATGCGGCGCTCGGCCCCGACATAGGCGAGGGGTTCGTTGATCGTCACCCAGATCGGATCGTAGGTGGCGAAGCGGTTCACGACCTTGCGCGCGCTGGTCAGCCAGTCCTCGACCATGGCCGGATTCAGCCAGCCGCCGCGGTCGGCCGCCCAGCCCGGATACACCCAGTGGTCGAGGGTGATCATCGGCGTCATGCCGTAGGCGTGGATCCGCCTGACCATCTTGTCGTACTTGGCGAATGCCTGCTCGTCCCAGCCGTCGGGACCGGGTTCGGGCTGCACGCGCGCCCACTCCACGCTCATCCGGAACACCTTCACGCCGAGCGCGGCAGCGTGTTTGATGTCGTCCTCGTAGAAGTCGAGGAAACGCACCGAATTCCGGTACTCGTCGACCGCGCCGGAGTCGATGTATCGGGTCCAGTTGCTGTCGGGCGCATAGCCTTCGGACTGGAAGCCGGACGCGGCCACGCCCCACAGGAAGTCGTCGCCGAGCCGCCACGGCCCGCCCGGCCGGTCCGCGGGCGCGGCGGCCACCAGCCCCGGCAGCACCAGGGTCGCTACCGCGGCGGCGCAGGCCGCCAGCGCGTGTCGGCGATTCGACTGTCGCATTCCAGCAAGCGTAGCTGGGCAATTGCTGAAATCCCGGGTGGCGGGCGGCGTGTCGGCGTCAGGCCGTGGTGGCCTCCAGCCCGGCGGCACGGGCGCGCCGGGCGAACAGAGCCGCGGCCACCGCGGCGGGCACGTTCATCAGAACGCCGTAGACCGCGGGTGGCACCGCCATCGCGGAGTTGTGCAGCACCGAGGTCGCCACCGCGATGGCCAGCGCGCCGTTGTGGATGCCGATCTCCATGGCGGCGGCGACGGCCTGATCGGCCGCGATGCCGAACAGTCGGGACACGTAGAAGCCCACCAGAATGCCGATCGTGGCCAGCAGCAGGCACACCGCCGCCAGCGCGCCGACATTGTCGGTGAGGGTGTCGAAATCGCGCGCCACGGCCGCGACCACCACCAGCGCCAGCACGACGATCGACAGCACCTTCACCGCGCCGCCCGCCCGCCGCGACCACTCCGGGAACCGCCGGTGCACCCCCATGCCGAGCGCGACGGGAATCAGCACGATCGCGAAGACCTGCGCGAATTTATCCGGCCGCAGCCCGATGCCGGCGTCCCCGTCGAGGAACAGCGTGTAGGAGAGCCCGACCACCAGCGGCAGGGTGAACACCGCCAGCACCGAATTGACCGCGGTGAGCGTGATGTTGAGCGCCACATCGCCCCCGGCGATGTGGCTGAACAGGTTGGCCGACGGCCCGCCGGGCGAGGCCGCCAGCAGCAGCATGCCCGCCGCCACAGCGCCGTCGAGCCCGAACAGATAGATCAGGCCCAGGCAGACCGCGGGCAGCAGCAGCATCTGGCACACCAGGGCGACCGCGGCCGCCTTCGGATAGCGCAGCACGCGCGCGAAGTCGTCCACCGTCAAGGTGAGCCCGAGGCCGAACATCACCAGGGCCAGCGCGAGCGGCAGGAACACCGCGAACAACGAACCCACTGCAACTCCTCATCTGCGCACCGGCCGACTGCGGTGGTCGGCACCGGCCCTCGACACTAGTGAGTGCGGCGGTGCGCGAGCGAGTCGATATCGGCGCACTCGTGACCAAGAGCACGCGTCGCCGGTTCGGGCGCGGCCGAGATGCGGGCCGCCAGGTCGTCGATGTAGGCGCGGAAAAGTGCTGCCATATCGACGTTTTCGGGGTCGAGCAGCCACTGCAGCTGCAACCCGTCCATCATCGCGGTGACCTGACGGGCGACCGCGGCGGTGTCGGTCGCGGCCGCGACGGTGCCCGCGGCGATGCCCTCGTCGAGCGCCCGCGCGAGCCACGCCCGCAGGCGGCGGTAGCGGTCGACCGCCCAGTCGTGTGCCGGGTGGTCGGCGGTGATCGCCTCGCCGCTGACCACCGTGAACAGCTGCACCAGGCCGGGGATGTGGACGTTGTAGGCGACCAGCGCGGCCAGTCGGTCGAGCGCGGCGGGGCCGCGCAGGTCCTCGGGGGAGCCCAGGCGTTCGTAGTCGACGCGGTCGCGATGTTCGAGCACGGCCGTGAGCAGGGCGGCCTTGCTGGGGAAGTGGTGCAGCAGCCCCGGTTGCGACAATCCGCAGCGGTCGGCGATCTCGGCGATCGAGGCTCCGCGGAAACCGTTGTCGGCGAACGCCTTCAGCGCGACATCGAGAATCCGCTCCTTGCGGGCATCGCCACGGGAACGCCCGGGTGTCGACATGCGCGGAGCGTATCACGAGAATATAACTTCTCCGACCGAGTGCTCGGTTAGCGAGGGGTCGAAGGCGTAATCGGCTGCCGGGGGCCGGTGTGTTCGATCTCCTCGTCCAGCAGCGCCAGCGCGGCCGATGAGGTTCCGGAATCGGCTGCGACATGGACGTATTCGGACAGCGAGTCGAGCAGTCGGCGGTGTCTGATCCCCGCCCCCACGGGGTCAGCGGGCGGCGAACATGGCGGCGGCGGGGAGGACTGTCGTCCAGCCCATGAGGGCCACCATGACGACGAAGAGTTTGGCGCGCGGGCGGACGACGGCCATGGCCTCGTCCAGTGGTTTGCCCCAGACTCCGGCCAGGGTGCTGCCCAGATACCAGAGCACGACCGCCAGCACGGCGGCGTAGGGGATGAGGGTCCAGGTCCAACCCGCCACCGTCACAACGCCTCCGATGACGAGGGCGGCGCCGACGCACACCCGCGTGAAGGACTCGGCGAACGAGGCGCGCAGGCCCAGCGCCCGCACCGAGGTCATGATCCCGTGCTCGGCATCCTCGGGCAGGTCCTCGGCGGTGTTGACCGAGAAGATTCCGGTCAGCGTCAGGCCGAGGCCGAGAATCGCCAGCAGGGCCGGTATCTCGATGGGACGGTCGTAGAGCCGCACGACCACCAGCCCGGGGAAGACCATCGTCGCCACGTAGGTCCACGGGATCTGCCAGAATCCGCCCGCCTTGAAATGCCACGGCGGCAGCGAGTACTGCAGCAGCAGGAAGGTGCCCAGGGGCACGATCAGCAGCAGATCGAAATGTCTTGTCGCCCACGCGAGATAGGCGCCGCCCAGCAGGATGAACGCGGTCATGAGGTAGATCTCCCACGCCACGAACCGCACCCCGAGATCGCGCACCATGCGGGCGAACTTCGATTTGTACTCCATGTCGACCCAGCGGTCGGCCAGGCAGTTGGCGACGTGCAGCACCTGGATGGCCACGGCCAGGATGAGCGCCGCCACCAGCATGGCGACGGTCCAGATCTCGGCGCCGGAGTGCGCGCTGAACAGCACGTCGGCGACCATGACGGCCGCGGACATGGGGGCGATCTCCGGCCGGGTCAGCCACAGCGCGTAGTTGAACCTGGTGCCCAGCGACAACGGCCGTCCTTGTTCGTCAGGGCCGGCCGTGAAGACGCGTCGTAATCGATCGCGTAAGGCGGGGCTCACGCCGTTGTGAGTGGTGGTTGGCAATTGCTATCCGTCCCTTGTCAATTCAGGCCTGGCGACCTCGAGGACCCCGAGCAGCCAGGGGGTGTAGCGGTCGGGTTCGGCCGCGAGCGCGGCGTGCAGGTCGGTGGGGTCGACCCAGGCGCATTCGGACACCTCGGCCGGGTCCGGCCGCAGCGCGCCCTGGGTGAGGGTGCCCACCAGCACGTGGTCCCACTCGTTCTCTTCCTGGTCCTCCAGCGGGTCCAGCGCGCGGTAGCGGTAGACGCCGACCTCGGTGAGGGTGTCGGAGATGGTGCCGAGTTCCTCCTTCAGCCGGATCGTGGCCGCGCCGATCACGTCTTGGCCCGGGGCCGGATGCCCGCAGCACGCATTGGACCACAGTCCGGGAAAGCGTGTCTTGACATCGGCGCGGCGCTGCAGCAGCACCCGCCCCGACGCGTCGTAGAGCAGCACCGAGAACGCGCGATGCAGCCGCCCGGGCCGATGGTGTGCTCGCGCCACCGAACACGAACCGACAGCGAAGCCGTCGCCGTCGACCAGCTCGACGAGCAGCGCCTCGCGATCGGCGTCGAATTGTCCTGTGCCGGAGGCCATCAGGCGACTCGGTCGGCGACGATGAGCAGATACTGGAAGCTGCCCTCGCGGTAGGCGGTGAGGAAGGGCTTCTCCACACCGGTGGCCAGCTCGGAGTGCGAGCGCAGCTCCCAGTACGGGATGGTGGCGGGCGTCAGATCGACGACGCTCACCGGCACCAGCTTGTTCGCGGCCAGTGCCTTGAAGTATTCGCCGCGCGGGTGGATGTTGCAGGTGTAGTGGGCGTCGATCTGGCTGACCGCCGAGGACCTGCCGCCGACGACGTCGTTGGAGCAGCCGGTGATGCACACGTAACGGCCACCGGGCCGCAACAGCCGGGCGAACTCGGCGTAGAGCTCGAACAGGTCGACATACATCGTGGTCTCGTTGGTCCAGATGCCGCGGATCGATCCGGTGTCGAATCCGGTGTCGAGCATATTGCGCAGATGGAAGGCGACCCGATCGGCGATGCCGCGCTGCTCGGCCTGCTCGTTGGCGAAGCCGACCTGGTACTCCGAGATGGAGACTCCGTCGACCCGGCAGCCGAATCGGGCGTGGGCCATGATGCTGGTGCCGCCGCGGCCGGAGCCCGCGTCGACCAGGCGGTCTCCGGGTTCGACGGGCCCGAATTGGTCCAGCAGATAATCGGCCTGCGCGGTTTCCAGCCGATGCATTTCGGTGACGAGGCGCGCCTCGCGAGTCTCGGCGGGGCCGTTCAGTATCTCCGGGTCGTAGTCTCCGATTCCGTAGTGGTGATGGTAGAGGCCGTCGACCTCGCCCAGTCGGACATTGACGCGGTCGTCATTGGGATTGTTATTCCAATAATCGGCGACCGCGCGCTGGTAAGGGGTTCGCAGCACATTGTCTGTTGCCGAGTCGAGCATTGACATTGCCACCATCCTTTCGCACTGTTTTCATCGGCTGGGATTGCTTGTATTATGCGCGGGTGCAGGGGCGTTATCCAGGGATTTGGGAGAATTCGATGTCCATGGGTTCGGTAGCCGAGTTTCGGCGTGTTTTCACGGTTGGCAGGCAGGAGGAGGGACGGAAACTTTCCCGGCGCGAGGTCTTCCGGTTCGGCATGGTCGTCCAGCGAATAGAGGTAATTCCACTGGGCACCGGTGTGATGGTGGCCTCGGTGGTGGTGAGCACGCATTCGTGGGGCGAGGTGTTCTCGATGCGGATGCTCGTCACCATGATCATGCTCACCGCCTATGTGCTGGTCACCAACGTCGTGAATTGCCTTGCCGATCGCTGGCTGGATGTGGAGTTCAAGTCGCGCCTGTCGCAGGCGGTGCACGAGCTCGGGGTGCGGCGGGTGCGCGGATTGATCGGTGCGCGGCTCGCGGTCATCGCGGTGTCCGTGGTCGGGCTGGTGGCCTTGACCGGTCGTCCTGATCTGCTCGTCCTGGTCGGTATCGGGGTCGTCCTGGCGTTTCAGTACTCGCTGCCGCCGCTGCATTTGAAGGGCGCCGGTATCTGGCAGGTTCCGACGGTGCTGCTGATGGTGACGCTCCTTCCCGGAATTATTCTGCTGCGCACTTACGACCGTCCCTTCGAAGGGTTGGCACTGCTGGCGATCGTCGGCATGGCGCTGGCCATCAATTCGGTATTCATCGTGAACGCCGCCGAGGATGTGCCGGAGGATGCCGAACATTCCATCGAGACCGCGCCGCGGGCGCTCGGCCTGATGGCCTCGTTCGCCCTCGGGCTGGCTCAACTGGTGGTCGGAGCCGCCATTTTCGTCGCGGCTACATTTCCCCTGGCGGGATTCTCCTGGACGTACATCCCCTACCTGATCGTGATCGGATTCGCTGCGCACTATTTCCTGCGCCTGTTGGCCGGTATCCGCGGCAAGGAATTGCCGGAGGCGATGGTGGTCGTGCGTGGCGCGAAATCCTGGGCGTTCATGGCCATGCTGCTGGCCTGGATATCGGTGGTCCCCGCTGGGGCGGTATTCGCGGCCCGGTGAATTCGGCCGCCGCCGACGATGCCCTCATGAGGCCGCCCGCGCGGCCCGGCGACGGGCCTGGGCGATATTGCGGCGGAAGAACGGCCGCATGAAATCCTCCGGGAGGTTGGCCCAGCGCATGAGGAAGCTGGTGAGGGGGTCGACCGCGATGTGCGCGCGGCCCCGCTCCAGCCCGCGCACCGCGGCCTCGGCGACCTTGTCGGCGGGCATCGGGTCGATGGAACCCGTGATCGCCTTGGTCTCCGGCGGCTTGCGCAGGTTCTCGCGCACCAGCCCGGGGGTATCGGTATCCGCCGGATACAGCACCGACACCCGCACACCCGCCGGTTCGGCCTCGTACCGCAGGCACAGTCCGAGCTGCCGGATGCTCGCCTTGGTCGGGGCGTAGGCGCCGTATCCGGGGATCCCGAGGAACGCCGAGGTCGAGCTGAGCAGCAGCACATGTCCCGCGCCGCGCTCGAGCATCCCCGGCAGCACGGAGCGGACCGCGTTGACCGAGCCGAGATAGTTGGCGTCGGACTGGACGGCGAACTCGTCGTCGTCCAGTTCGACGAAGAGTCCCGGCAGCGTGAGGCCCGCGCAGCACGCGAGCACCGCGCAGTCGCCGTTGGCGGCCTCCAGTTCCTTGATCGCCGCCGTCAGCGCCGCCCGATCGGTGACGTCGGCGGCGCGATGATCGGCCCCGATGCGAGACGCGGTCTCCCGCAACGGATCCGGGCGCCGGGCGATGATCGACACCCGCGCCCCGCGGCGGGCGCAGGCGGCGGCTACGGCGGCCCCGATGCCCTCGGAGGCGCCGGTAACGATGACATGCTTGCCGGTCCAGTCCATGGCGCTCATTTCGGCGCGGCGAGGACGCCGAGGTGATCGCGCCAGCGCTGATAGGCGGCCGCGGTGCCGTCCTGCGGCACCTCGGCGAAGGCTTGGTCGATGAGTGCGGCCGCCGCGTCGAGGCTGCGGCCGGTGTAGGTGCGCACCGCCGCGTGGGTGTGCGGGATGGCGTTGCCCGCCTGGGTGCGGATCTTGGCGACCATGGCGGACCCGGCGGCCAGCGGCTCCCGGAATTGCGGCACCCGGGTCAGGATCGCCTCCAGGTCACTGGTTTCCACGCCGCCCGCGAACGTGGTCGCGATGCCGATACCGCTCCACAGATCGGCGTGGCGGCTCGCGTCGAACTCCTCGACGAGCTTGGCCACGCCCTCCGGGGAGCCGCCGCTGACGAACCACAGCGCCCGGCCGATGCCCTGGTCGGCCGCGCGCAGCAGCGGTGCGCGATCGCCCATCCAGCGGGGATAGCGCGTGTCGACGTAGTGCCGGCCGACGTACTTCTCGGTGCGGAAGAAGGCGTTGTAGAAGCCGTAGCCGTCGATCGCCAGCCAGCGGTAGGACAGATGCCTGGGCATCACCTTGCGCCAGAACGGCCGCGGGATCCGGCCCATCGCCAGCCCGACGCCGACGTACATGGTCAGGTCGTGCTTGGCGGCGGGCCCGGCGATGAGGTCGTGGACCCGCGTACTGAACGGCGTGATCGAGTCGACCGCGGCCAAACCGGTTGCGGCGCCCTCGAAGGCGAAGCCCTGATACCGCTCGGGGAGCTGGTTGATCGCCGCGATCAGCTCAGTGTTGTCCTTGCTGCGCACCGCGGTGTCGATGCTGTTCGCCAGGTGCGTGGCGACCCGCTCCAGTTCCGCCTTGGTCGCGGGGCTCGGTGTCGCGAATCCCGGACGGCCCAGCGGAGGGACGTCCGCACCGGTTCCCAGGAGTCTCGAGCGTAGTGGTCCGAAGATCGATGGCATAGGTCCTCGATTCTGTTGCGGTGGCGCCGGATCGGTCAGGACGGCGCCGATGCCGGTTCCAGGGGCGCGGGCTCGGCCGCGCGGGCGTCGGCGACCGCTGCCGGTGCGCGATTGTCCAGCCATTCGCGAATATTGCGGTACCACCAGAAGATCCCGCGAGCGGCACAGACGAGCACGAGGGCGAAGAACAGCCCGAACGACACACTGAGCGCGGTCAGAATGCCGTACAGGAGGCCGACCGACGCGCCGAAGGCGATCTGATCCCGCTTCTTGAACGGCGAGGCGGCCGGGTCGGTGATCATGTAGTTGGTGTAGAGCACGAACGCGATCCCCGTCATCGGCACCAGCGCCGCGATGATCGAGATATCCGGGTCCAGCACACCGCGCACGACCGCCTGCAGTACGAAGGCGCCCAGCCACGCCATGATGAGCGGCGTCTTCTTGGTCAGCTTGGCGTTCAACATGGTTCCGGCCATCAACAGGCCGATCACCAGCAGCGCGTCGGCGGCGCCGGAGACGTTCTCCACGAAGTGATACGGGCCGACGACCGCGATCGCGGGGAAGACCAGCAGCGCCACCACGATCCCGAAATTCGAGGGGTTCATGAAGTGCTTCATCTTGCCGTTGATCTTGGCGCGCAGCACCCACTTGGCGCCGACCGCGACGGTGATGCCGAACATCACCGGCCACCACTGGTCCGAGGCGTACACCAGGAAGTTGAACGCGACGCCGGTGATGTGGGCGGGCATCAGGAAGACGAACAGTCCGCGTAATCCGTTGCCGCGGTACGCGGCCGGGCGGCGGTAGGCCCAAGCCGCCAGGGTTTCCAGCACCATTTCGACCACGTAGGCGGTGAAGGCGGACAGGAACGGCCACAGCCACGGCTGCTCGAACCCGAGCCACAGGAAGCCGATGATGTTGAAGAAGGTCAGCGACGCCGCGAAGTTGCGCAGCGCCAAGTAGCGCGGATCGCGTCCTTCCTTGTTGACGCCCAGCCATTTTCGCCGCCAGGCCTGGAACGGGGTCGGGGCAGCGGACTGCTCGTCCGGCGCCGCCCCGTTGCCGTTGGTTTCGGCCGCGGCGACCGCTCTACCGTCGGATTCGGAATGATGGCCGTTGCCTTGGACACTCATTGGTGCACCTCCCGGGCATCGGTGTCGAGAACGAGGGTGTGGGTGCCCGGTTTCAGCCGCAGCTGCTGGGTGTGCGTGGCACCGCGGTTGTCACGCCAGGACAGCTGCACCGGGAGCGGGGTGGCGGGGTCTGTCGCGCCGAGCCCGAGATGGATGTCGGTGGACCGCTTTCCGGCGTGGCCGCTGCCGCCGTCGAGCTGGGCCACGTGCGGTTTGCCGTCGGGGGTGGTGACGGTGACCTGCGCGCCGAGTGCGGGCGAGCCGAGGAGGGGTTTGCCTGCGATCGAGGTGTCATCGGCCGCCGCGGTGGTCGGCGGGGTGAACAGCTGCAGGCCGAGGTACTGGCCGGTGTCCGGGGAATCGTTGCGGTAGTACACCGGAGCGTCCCACTGGCGGGCGACGGCGAAGCCGAGCTTGCCGGTGCCGGTGGAATCGCCCACCGCGACACCGCGGGTGGGCCCGGGCTCGAACACGTCGAGGGCGGGGGAGATGTTGGTGAACTTCCCGTCGTCGTTCTGGGCGAAGAATGCCATCCGGTTGTTTCCGGCGAGGTCACCCTTCTGGGTGAAATTCGGCCAGGCCCAGGGGTATCGAACCAGCAGATCGTTCATCGTGGCCAATTCCTGCATCTGGGGCCAGCGTGTCTTGTCGCCCTTGAACATGCCGTTGGTCTGCACGATCTGCGGGCGGCCGCTGTTGTCGAAGTCGGCGATCTTGGTATCCCAGCACCAGCCGCTCCAGGCCAGGCCCTTCTCCACGGCTCGGTTGTCGAACGGCGCGACGCCCTCGTTCAACTGTGCGGCAGCGTCTTTCGTATCCTTGGCGGTGTTGTAGAAGGCCATGTTGCCTTCGATGATTCCCCACCGCTGCGCGATATTGCTGACGAACAGATCGGGCTTGCCGCTGCCGGTCAGGTCGCCGAAGTCGACACCCATGCCCTTGAACGAATCATGGCCGAGCACAAACGATTTGGGATCTGTCGGACCGCGTTTGCCCTCGGCGAGACCGAAGTTGATGTGGCCGGGGGTGGACTTGTTGACGAACAGCCGGTCCGGGCCCATATCGTTGGCGACATACAGCTCCGGCAGCTGATCTCCGGACAGGTCCTGGGTCGCGGAGGCGAGCGTCCACCCGGTCCTCGCGTGTTCGGGGAACGCGTTGAAGACCTCACGGTATTCCGCCGACGGCTCGGCGCCACCGGTGCTGCGCTGCAGCGACAGCAGGTGCGCGCCACCGGCATTGGTGGCCTTGGAGAACGATTCGTTCAACGTCAGGCTGTGCTTGCCGCCGGGACCGATGAAATCGCTGTCGGGGAAGTAGTTCCCGATGAAGATGTCCGGATTTCCGTCGCCGTCGAAGTCGGCCACCGAGGATGCCAGGGTGAACCAGCGGGCGCCCTGATAGCTTCCGTCCGGCGTGGCCGGGGGCTGCACGGTCTCCGTGGGCCTGAACGCCTTGTTGTCCAGGTGCTCGGCCCCGGCGCGGGGCAGGAACACGATAGGCGTGCGGCCACCGTAGGTGACCATCAGACCGATGCGCCCGGAGTGGTCGAAATCGCCGGGCACACAGGCGGTCGGCGCCATCTCGTTGTCGGTGGGCAGCGGCGCGGGATCCAGGACGAACGGGGCGTAGCGGCGGGTGTCGCTGTCCGGCGCCGGGGTGACGACCACGGTGTCGGAGCGGGAGTCGACCAGGCACAGGTCGTCGGAGCGGCCGTTGCCGTCGATATCGTTGATCGAAACCGCCGCGTTGACCGACGACATCCAGGCGACGACATGCTCGTAGCGCGGCTCGATACTGCGGATCTTGCGCTCCTGCAGGCCCGGTGGCAGCGCGATCGGCATCTCGGTGAACTTGAAACGGCTGGCCAGTGCGCTGCCCGGATCCTTGTCGACCGGCGACACCATCGTCGAGTGCGCGGGAACGAACAGGGCGACCATCATGCCCAGGGATGCCAACGGCACCAATGCTTTTCGGAGAATATTCGGAGGTAGCTTCACGGATGTTGCCCCTGTTCGGTAGTGATGGCGTCGAGCACCTGACGCACGGTGTGCAACGCCTGGTCGAGCTGTTGTTCGGTGTGGCGGCAGTTGATGAAGAACCGCAGCCGGGCCTCGCCCGCCGGGACGACGGGGTGACCGATGGCATTGGCCATCACGTTGTGTTCGAGTAGTTCCATCGACGCCCGCACGGCGGGTTCGTCCGCGCCGGTGATGATCGGGGTGATCGGCGTGCCCTGCCCGTTGCCGGTGTCGAAGCCGAGTTCACCGGCGCGCCGGAAGAAGTACTCCGAGTTGTGCCGCAGCGCCGCAACGCGTTCCGGCTCGTCGTGCAGTACGGCCAGCGCCTCGAGCGCGGCGGCCGCGGCCGAGGGGGCGGGGGAGGCGGTGTACATGCTCAGCCCGGAGGCGGAGTACTTGAAGCCGTCGACCAGTTCCTTGTTGGCGGCCAGGTAGCCGCCGACGCTGCCGACGCCCTTGGACAGCGTGCCCATCCACACGTCGACCGCGTCGCCGGGCAGATCGAAGTGCTCGCGCACGCCGAGCCCGCGCTCGCCGAGCACGCCGAACGAGTGCGCCTCGTCGATCATGATCGAACAGTCGTATTTCCGTGCCACCTCGATGATTTCGGGCAGCCGCACGATATCGCCGTCCATGCTGTACACGCCCTCGACGAGCACCATCGCGCGTTCGAAGCTGCGCCGCGACATGGACAGGATGGCCTCGAGCGATTCGGGATCGTTGTGCCGGAAGGTGACTCGCTTGCACCCGGCCCACTCCGTGCCCTGGATGATGCTGTTGTGGATGAGCGAATCACAGACGGCGATATCGCGCTTGCCGAGCAGGAAACCCACCGCGGCGGCGTTGGTGAGGAAGCCGCTGGCGGTCACGATGGCAGCGTCGGTGTCATAGATCCGGGCGATCTCCGACTCGAGTTCCCCGTACAGCGGCAATTCACCGGCCACCAGCCGGACCGCGGCCGCGGAGGTGCCGTACTGCTCGATGGCCTTGACCGCCGCCGCGTGCACGCGCGGTGCGGCGGCCAGGTCGAGATAGCCGAAACTGCTGAAGTTCAGCATGTCCCGGCCCGCGAACCGGGTCACCGGCCCGCTGATGCCCTCGTGCGGCAGATAGTAGGGATTGATCACCCCGGCCCCGCGGGCCCAGGTGTCGAAGCGCGCCCACTTCTCGGTGGCCTCGACCACGCCGGGATGGTCGCGGAAGGCGGTGTCCAGGGTCGGCCGGGCCGCGGCCGGTGAGTCGGGTGCCGCGGTGGCCGTCGCCGCGGCGGTGGACCCGTTGCCGTCCGGGTCGTGTTTGGACATCAGGGAGCGCGCCAGTGCGCGCGCGTCGGTCGTCATGGGCGATTCCTCACGCTGCCGTCGGTTCGGTCGTCGTAGTTGCTTCTTCCTGTGCGATTTGTGCGGCGATCTTGGCGCCCAGGCCGCCGAGCGAGAGTCCGGCGCCGATCGAGAGCACCGACACCTTGACGCCGAGGCTCTTCACCACGCGGGCGCCGAATTCCATGGCCATCAGCGAATCCAGGCCGAGTTCGCTGGTCGGGGTGTCCAGGTCCACCGTGTCGGCGTCGACGCCCAGCACGGTCGCGAGCTGCTCGGCCAGCAGCCACGCGACCACCTCGCCGCGCTGGTCGCTGTCGATGGTGAGGATCTCGGTGCGCAGCCCCCCGGCGCCGCCGCCACCGGCCGCCGTGACCAACTCCACGAACCGCGGCGACTTCGCCGAGGAGCGGTGGGCGAGGGCCCATTGCGCCCAGTCGATGTCGAGCACCGCGCATTGCGGCACGTCCAGCCGCAGGCACTCCCACAGCAGCACGGTGGCGAAATCCATGTCCAGCGAGCCGTATCCGGTCATCTCCGCATACCGCGACACCGCCTGCGAATCGGCCATGCCGCCGTCGCCGCGCATGAAACCCCAGTCCACCGAGACCGCCGGGCGGCCCTGTGCACGCCGCGTCCAGGCCAGCGCGTCGAGCACGGAATTGGCGGAGGCGTAACCCAATTGGGGCGACAGGCCCGCGATGCCGCTGGCCGAGGCGTACAGCACGAACAGGTCCAGCTCGACCCCGACGTCGGTGGTGGCGCGGTCGAGGTTGAGCGCACCGGCCACCTTGGGCTCGAAGATCTCGCGCAGCGACTCGGCGGTGATCTCCGGGATCTCGGTGTTGTTGACCACGCCCGCGGCGTGCACAACGCCGCGCAGCGGCGCCCCGCTCGCCTGGATGGCGGCCACCAGCGCGGCGACCGCGTCGTAGTCGGCGACGTCGAGGCGCGCCTCGCGTACCGCGACTCCGTCACGGGCGAACTGCGCCAGCTGTTCGCGGGCGGCGTCGGTGGTGGCGCCGCGTCGCCCGGCCAGTACCAGGTTGCGGGCCCCGGCGCGCACCAGGTGCCGCGCGGTGGCCAGACCGAAGGCGCCGAAGCCGCCGGTCACGAGATAGCTTGCGGTCGGGTCGATCTCGACCTCGCGGGGAATGTGGCGCACCGCGGGCTGCGCCTCCCGCAGGTCGAGCACGACGCGGCCGATCTGGGCCGAGCGGGCGACGGTTTCGAAGGCCTCGGTGAGCCGGTCGAGCCCGAACACGGTGTTGGGCAGGGGCGTGTACTCGCCGTGGAACATCGCGTCCACCACCCGGCGGGCGGCGTGGCGCACCTGCTCGGGGCGCCGTGCCAGGATGCGGTCGATATCGACGGCGAAGAACGACAGGTTGCGGTCGAACGGCCGCAGATCGATCGCGCCGGATCCGTAGATGTCGGCCTTGCCGATGTCGACGATGCGCCCGAATTCGCCTGTCACCCGGAAGTTCTGCTGCAGGATCTCCCCGGGCGCCGAGCTGTAGACGACGTCCACGCCCGCCCCGTCGGTCAGCCGCAGGATCTCGTCGACGAAGCTGATCGACCGGGAGTTGAGCACCTCGTGCGCGCCGAGCGCGCGTACCCGGTCACGCCGCTCCGCGGTGCCCGCGGTGGCGATGACGCGCGCGCCCATCCGCAGCGCCACCTGAACCGCCGCCAAGCCCATGCCACCGGCCGCGCCGTGCACCAGCACCGTTTCGCCCGGTCGCACCCGGGCGAGTTCGCCCAGGCCGATCTCGGCGGTGAACAGCGGCATCACCGAGGTGCAGTGCAGCGGGTCGAAGGTGCCGGGCGGGAAGATGTCCATCGCGGTCGTCGCGCCGGTAGCGGGACGCAGCGTGACGTAGCGGCGGACGATTCCCGGTGCGACGACGGAGATTTCGTCGCCGGGGGAAATGCCGGTGACATCGCTGCCGACGCGTTCGACGACGCCGTAGCCGTCCATGCCGATCTCGGTGCCGAAGAAGGTGCCGTCGAGTTCCCGCTCGGTGAGCACACCGAGCACCTTCAGCGTGTCCTTGTAGTTGAGGCCGACCGCCTGCATGCGGATCTCGATCTCGTCCGGCCCGGGGGCGACCCGCTCGGTGGTGCGCAGCGCCAGCTCCGGAAGCAGCCGTGACCGCGGAATATCCAGGCAGAACGAACGATTCGGATCGGTCAGGGGCGCGGGGACGTTCCAGCGGGCGAGGTGGGAGCCCAGGGTGTGGCGCCAGCGGATGGTCCAGCACGCCCCGGCGCGCAGCGCGACCTCGTCGACGAGGGTGTCGGCGCAGACCTGTTCGAGGATGTCCGCGGCGGCCGAGCCCGGCTCGGTGTCGACCAGCCGCCACTGGCCCGAGGGCAGCTCGTTGAGCAGTTCGCGCCGCCCGCCCGCCAGGGCCGCGTGCTCGGGCCGGGCGAAGCGGTCGATGGGCAGGCACAGCGCGTTCTCGGTGACGACGACGGCGCGGATATCCGCGGGTGCGGTGTCGGCGGCATCCTGTGGTTTCGAATCATCCAGGGACAGCAGGCGTTTGACTGCCTGTGCCACCTGGGCGAGGCCGTACACATTATGCGTGCCGTCCAGCTCGGTGCTCGCGACCACGACCACCCGGAGCCGCTGGATGCCCGGCCGCGCGTGGTCGCCGCGCAGCAGTTCGAACAGCTGCTCGCTGTCCAGGGCCGAGGCATGGTCTCCGACGGTCACGAGTTCGCTGGTGCGGGTGCTGGCGATCTCCTTGGCGCGCTGCGAGATCTCGGCGCCGAGGTTGATCACGACCAGCGCCTCGTCCTCGGCGGGCAGGGCCGGTGCCGCGGCATCGGCGGTGTCGGGCACGATCTCCCACACGGGTTCGTAATACAGTTCGTCCAGCTGGTCGGTGAGCGATCGCGGCGGCGTGAGGGCACGGAACTGCACGCCGGCCATCGCCAGCGCGACATCGCCTGTGGTGGACGCGATCCGGATATCCGCGCGCAGCGGGTCGGCCGGGTCGCGGGCGACCACGACCACCGGGTCCGCGGGGATCGGCCCCGTCCACCGGACCCGCGAGATCGCCCCGGGGACCACGACATCCGCGGCGTCCGCACCCTGCTGGGCGGCCGTGCTGGCATAGAGTGCGGCGAAGCACTGCAGGGCCGCGTCGATCACGGCCGGATGCGCCAGATGTCGGCGCCCGGTAGCGGCCGTCGGCGAACCGATATGGGCGACAACGCCGTCCGGTCCGACCCACACCGTGCGCAGCAGCCGGAAGTCGGGGCCGTAGGTCAGTCCGTGCTCGGTCATGCTGTCGTACAGCGCCTCGGCCGGGACGCGCTCCGCGTCGGCCGGTGGTGCGACGTCGACGGTGGCGGCGTCCACATCGGCCTCGATCAGGCGGCCGTAGGCATTGATCGACCAGTCCTGGGCGGTACCCGGCCGGGAACGGACCGTGAACCGCCGCGTCGTCTCCTCCACGGCGATGCGCAGCACGGGCACGTCGTGCTCGTCGACGACGAGGGGGCTGACGAACTCCACCGATTCCAGGCCGAAGGATTCGCGGCCGGTCCGGGTGGCCACCGCGCTGAGCGCCGCGTCCAGGTACGCCGCGCCCGGCAGCACCACGGCGCCGGTGACGACGTGATCGCGCAGCCACGGCAGGTTCGACACCGACAGCTGCGCTTCCCATTCCGGCGCCACCGCGCCGATCCGGTCGCCCAGCATGGCGTACCCGTCCGGCGTGCCCAGCCGGTCGAGGCGCGTCTCGGGCTCCTGGGTCCAGACGTGGCGGCGCTGCCACGGATACCGGGGCAGCGCGATGTGTGGTGCGGCGGTGTGCACCGGTCGGGGGAGTCGCTCACTGTCCAGCGCTCCGGCCCGGTACAGCTCGGCGATCGCGGTCAGCAGGTTCTCGCGGTCGTCGCCGCCGCGCTGCAACGTCGGCACCGAATATCCCGAAACACCTTGCTGCAGCAGGACTTCGCGGATGCTGCCGCTGAGCACCGGATGCGGTCCGACCTCGAGGAACACCCGGTGCCCCGCGCCGAGCAGGGCGTCGATCGTGTCGGCGAACCGGACCGAATCCCGGACATTGCGGCACCAGTAGTCGGCATTCCAGTCCTGTGGCGTCGCGAGATCGGCCGTGACCGTCGAATACGCGGGGACCGTGGTGTCGGCGGCCGCGAGCGGCGCCAGCACCGTCCGCAGCTCGTCGAGGATGGGGTCCATGAGGTGGCTGTGGTAGGGCACTTCGACCCGCAGTAGTCGGGCGAAAACGCCGTCGGCCGTCAGTCTTTCGGCGATCTTCGCAAGCGGATCGGCGGGTCCGGAGAGGGTGACCGCGGAGGGACTGTTGATCGCGGCGACGTCCACGGCGTCGATATCGGTCAGCAGTTCGCGCGCCTCGGTCTGCGATAGCCCCACCGCGAGCATGGCGCCGGTGCCCGCGGTCGTGGCCTGTAGCCGGGAGCGGTGATAGCTGACGGTGACGGCCTCGGTGAGGGTGAGCGCACCGGAGACGTAGGCCGCGGTGACCTCGCCGACGCTGTGCCCCACCACGACCGCGGGCCGGATACCGGATGCGGCCAGTTCCGCGGTGAGCGCCGCCTGCAGCAGGAAGTTCGCCGGTTGCGCGATCTCGGTGCGGGTGATGCGCGAGCCGTCCTCGTCGCGCAGCATCTCGTCGAGAATCGACCAGCCGGACAGCTTCTCGAACTCCCGGTCGACCTCGCGGGCGATATCGGCGCCGGGTCCCGCGACGGTGAGCAGCTCGCGGCCCATGGCCCACCACTGCGGGCCCATGCCGCTGTAGACGAACACCGGATCGGTGCTGCCGTCGGCGACCGCTCGCACGGGCCCCTGGCCGCCACCGGCCGCGAATTCGGCCAGCTGTGAACGCAGGTCGGCGGCATCGGCGTAGCGGAACGCCGTGCGCAGCGGGTGATGCGCCCGCCGCACCCACGCGGCCGAGGTGAGCGCGTCTACCGGAAGTTCTTGCTCGGCAACCAGTTCCGCCGCGAGCGTGCGCAGGGCGGTGTCGTTGCGGGCCGAAAGCGGAAAGATCGGCAGGGTGGGGGCTTGCTGGGACGTGAGGGGTGTGGGGGCGGGGCCGATCAGGGCGTGGGCGTTGGTGCCGCCGTAGCCGAAGCTGTTGACTGCTACCAGCGGTCGGCGTAGGGGCTCGGCGGACATCGGGACGCGTAGTCGCAGGCCCTCGAAGTCGATCTCCGGGTTGGGGTTGTCCAGCCGCAGGTGCGGGGCGATGGTGCCGTGGTGGACGGTCAGGGCGGCCTTGATGACGCCCGCGACGCCGGCCGCGGCCTCGGTGTGGCCGATATTGGCCTTGACCGAGCCGACCGGCAGCGGCTCGTCGCGGCCGTCGACCGCGCCGTAGACGCTGCCGAGCGCGGCCAGTTCGATCGGATCGCCGACGGGGGTGCCGGTGCCGTGCGCCTCGACGTAGCCGACCTCGTGCGCGTCGACCCCGGCGAGGGTCCGCACCCGGCGCGCAAGCCGTTCCTGCGCAACGGGGTTGGGCACCGGTATTGCGAGGGTGCGGCCGTCCTGGTTGACCCCGCTGCCGCGGACCACGGCGTAGATGCGGTCGCCGTCGCGCACGGCCGCCTCCAGCGGCTTGAGAATGACCGCGCCCGCGCCCTCGCCGCGCCCGTAGCCGTCGGCGGCCGCGTCGAAGGACTTGCACCGGCCGTCGACGGCCAGGAAGCGGCCCTTGCACATCGAGATGAACGTCTCCGGCTGCAGCATGGCGTTGGTGCCGCCCACGATGGCCGCGCCGCACTCGCCCGCCGCCAGCGACTGCACGGCCTGGTGCAGCGCCACCAGCGACGAGGAGCACGCGGTGTCGATGGTCATGGTCGGACCGTGCAGATCCAGCAGGAACGCGATGCGGGCCGACAGCAGGGTGTGTGAG
Organism: Nocardia thraciensis; assembly: GCF_054782435.1. Lineage (NCBI taxonomy): Bacteria > Bacillati > Actinomycetota > Actinomycetes > Mycobacteriales > Nocardiaceae > Nocardia > Nocardia thraciensis. The sequence goes on along the minus strand of NZ_BAAGSM010000028.1, from coordinate 200,525 downwards.
GAGCTGGTCGGGGTGTGGCTGTTGATCGCGTGCCGAACCACGTTGCGCCCCACCGCGTTGTCCATCATGAAACCGCCGACGAAGACCCCGGTGTCGCGCCCGGAGATACGCCCGGCCATGCCGCCGTCGTCGAGGGCCTCCCAGGCGACCTCGAGTAGCAGCCGCTGCTGCGGATCCATGATGGACGCCTCGCGCTGCGAGATCCCGAAGAAGTCGGCGTCGAACTCCCACAGCGACTGGGCCAGGAATCCGCCGTGGCGGGTGTACATGCGCCCGGGGGCGTCCGGATCCGGATCGTAGAACTTGTCCAGGCTCCACCGGTCCGGCGGTACCTCGACGATGCCGTCACCCCTACCGATCAGAAAGTCCCAGAACGTGTCCGGGCCGTCGATGCCGCCGGGAAAGCGGCAGCCGATCCCGACGATGGCTACATCGGACATTGCGCGGTCCCCTGAATATCTGCACCGAGCGGTGCGAGGCTGAACAACTGCGTCCCAAAAGTATGTTTCTCCGAACGATATGACAGCATAGATTCGACGATCAGCCTAATGGGCTGAATTGGCAAAAGTCCCTGTCAGATGGGTATTCGAGCGTGGCGGGAGCCAATTACACTGTTATTCCGCGGTGCGCTGACGGTGTTATCGGCAGGTGACATCGTTATTAGTCCACACGGCCGCGGAGACAACCCCTAGCCGAATTTTTCCGATAACATCGTCATAATCCGGATGACGCTGTTATTGCGCCAATGACATCGTTATTGCCGACCATGACATTGTTATGGATGTACCTTCGGCGCCATGAACTCCGGTGAATTCGTCCTCGATCCGGACGCCGAGCCGGTCACCGACCAGGACTGGCTGCGCGGCTTCGTCGACCGCTACATCGCCGGGTGGAACGCCGGTGACGCCGGGGCGGTGGCCGACTGTGTCACCGAGGACACCCGCTGGCTGGACCCGTCGGAGGAGGAGCTGATTGTCGGCCGCGCGGGCGTAACGAAGTTCGTCCGCGACACGTTCCGCTCGTTCCCGAACGTGTCCTACAGCCTGGTGTTCGAGCCGACCCTGACCGCGAACGGCCGCGCGGCGATCGTGCCGTGGCGGATGACGGGCACCCACCTCGGACCGATCGATCCGCCCGGATTCGCCGGTACCGGAAGGAAATTCGACCTGATGGTGGTCGACATCTGGCAGTTCCGCGACGGCCGGATCTGGCGCAGCAAGGCGACCTGGGACCTCAACGAGCTGCTGCTCCAGCTGGGCCTGCTGCCCAAGCGCAACGGGTTCGGCGAGCGGTTCGTGGCACGCTGGCAGCGGATGGGAGTCCGGCTGCGCCGCACGCTCGGCAGGGCGCGGAGGACTCGATGAGTCCTCCGAACCCGTTGCGCAACAGTGCGTTACGGCACCGATGCGGTCCAGAGCACGCGCTGCACGGCCCGCGTGACCGACTCCTGCACCCGCGCGGGGTCGGCGCCCATCCCGATGAGAATGTTGACTATCGAGGGCAGCAGTACCTCGCTCATGCCCGCCTCGCCGTACAGTCCGGCCATATCGAGCTGGATGAAGCCGTAGAGTCCGGTCCAGAACTGGGCGGCCGCCGCGCGGGGATTGGCGCCGTGCAGGAGTCCGGCGTCGAGGGCGCGCTGGGTCGCGCGCACCACATGGTCGAAGCTCTCGACGAAGTTCTCGAAATCGGAGTCGCCGGAGCCGGACAGGATATTGCCACGGTTCAGCTTGACCTCGGCTTTGGGCGAGTCGGTGGTGTACATGAGCCGGAACAGCTCCGGCTTGCGCAGCGCCTCGTCGCGGAAGATGAAGCCCAGCACCAGGATGTCGGTGATCGGGTCATCGCTGATCGCGCACTCCTCCAGGCGCGTATTGAGCTGCGCGAAACCCACCGAGCCGACCGCGCGCAGCAGTCCGGGCATGCCGCTGAAGTTGGAATAAATCGCCATGGTTGACACTTCACAGATCCGCGACACTCGTCGCACCGTCAATGATCCCAGCCCCTCGGACGAGAGGAGCTGAATTGTCGCCTCTATCAGTCGATCTCGTAACGATCCGGGTAGGCCGGGGTCCGGCGCCGACGCTGTTGCTCCAGTCATGCTGTTGCCACCTGCAATTCCTCGGCCGTGATGTCTTCGAGCGAACGGCGGCGGGTCTCGACGATGTAGACCACCGCGGCGGCCGCCGCCAGGGCCACGGGGAGCGCGCTGATGATCGCCATGACGCTGATCGACGGGGTGGCGGAGGCCAGCGCGACCAGCGCAATGACCCCGACGCCGCCGGCCTTGGTCATGCCCGCCGCGGCGCCGCTGCCGCGGGAACGGATCCGGGTCGGGTAGACCTCGGCACCATAGGCGACGATAACAGCAACGATCGAGCTGGAACCCCAAATCGGCACCACGAGAAGAGCATTCAGCAGCAGGCGGTGGTCGGCCACCTGGTCGCCGAACACGATGAACCCGCCCAGGGTGAGCGCGAGCAGCGCGCTGAGCACGATGAGCGTCCACTTGGTCGACCGGTGGTAGCAGTAGGCGACCAGGAAGTTGAGCGGAAATCCCACCAGCGCCGAATCGCGCAGGATGCGGTCGGCGGTCACCCCGCTGAATCCGAGGTCGCGCAGATTGGTCGGCAGCCAGAGCTGAAATCCGTAGGTGACCAACCCCACTCCGAGGCCGAGCAGCGAGAGCACGACGGTCACGCCGAGGAACGGACGGCGCAGCAACTGGTGAAATCCGGCGCGCACCTGGTCTTCCGGCGCCGGGGCGGCCACGTCGGCGGGCACGATCTCGGCGTTGTAGATGCGCAGCACCCGCTCGGCCTCCCGGTGGCGGCCGACGGCGAGCAGGAACCTCGGCGATTCCGGAATCCAGCGGACCAGCAGCGCCAGCAGCAACCCGGTCGGCAGCCCGAGCAGCCACATGCTGCGCCAGCTGTAGGTCTCGCCGATCGTCGACGACAGCCAGCTGGTGAGGACGTAGGCCCCCGCGATGTCGCCGCCGATGAGGACCAGCAGCCAGCCGCGATGGCGGGCCGGAATCGTCTCCGACAGCAGCGTGAACGCGATCGGCAGCATGCCGCCCGCGCTGAGCCCCATGATGAAACACATCGCGACGTTGAGTTCGAAGCTGGGCATGGCCCCACAAATGGCGGTGCCCACGAAGAAGATCCCCGCCAGCAGGATCGCCGCCTTGCGTCCGATTCGGTCGCCCAGCCAGCCCCACAGGAACGAGCCGAGCACCGTCCCGGCGATGCCGGACAGCGGCAGCAGCGCCACCGGCAGCGCGTCCACGTTCGGATTCGCCGGTGTGCGCAGGTGGTATTCGCTGCCGACACCGGGCACCACGAACGACAGCGTGGTCGGCTTCATGACATCGATCGTGATGGCGGCCGCCATCACCAGCATCAGCAGCACGTGCACCTTGTTGATCGGCGCGTCGTCGAGCGCCCGGACCCGCATCCGGGCCACCGTGTCGTGCACCGGTTTACGTGGGAACAGCCCGTAGGTGGTCAGCCCCAGCCCGACCGCGATCAGGACCATTCCGCTGATCATGGCGTTGTCCATCGGCATGCCCGCCATGTGATAGTCTATATCCCGCGCCATCAGATACATCGGAAGATGCAGCGCGGCCCCCGCGACGGTGGCCGCCAGGCCCGACCAGAACGCCCAAGCGCGTCTGCGGCCGACGGGATCCTCCGGCGACTGGGCAACTTCGACAGCATCCATCAGCTGCATCACCGAACCCTCATCCACAAAGCCGCCCCCACTTACGTGTTACCGGTCGGTACCGTACGAGATCCGATCGTTTGGATGGCCCGTTTCACGAGATTCGTTTCGCAATGTTCATATTGGATATCGCTGCCGCGTCTCGAGCTGTGAGAATGCCGAGGTAGGTGGGCTCGGTAGTTGAAAGCTGTTGCACTACAAGGGATTAGGAAGAGCACGGGTCGGCACCCCCTATTGACACGAGCACTCCGCCGTACAGCGGCTCAACGACAGGTTGGTCGAGCGCGGCTATCCCATCGCGTGGCTGGACCCGAAAGGCGCAGGGCGCGAACAGCAGATACACGTGGAGCAGCGGCTGCCCGAACCGGTGCGGCGGTGGGAACACGAATTGTTCGGCGCCGAAGGCACTCTCGCCGATCGCGTCAAGTGACGGTCGCGGGGGAGTGCGGGAGGAGGGGCCGCGCGCCTGACCGTGCGGGCACCGAGCGAACCCTCCCGCACATCCACATCACCTTCGACCAGTGACCCGTTCAGCGCGAGGCGTCGATCAGCCAGCGGCGCAGCCAGGCGGTGGCGGTGATGCCGGAGCCGTCGACGACGTAGGACGCGTAGCTCTGGTGTACGGCCGAATCGTTGAAGTCCTGCAGCTGTTGCATCCGTTGGGCGTTGGCGCTGTCGCTGAACTGCCCCTGCAGCGTCGGGAGCCCGCCCGCCGCCATGAGGTCGTCGATGATCGCCTGGGCCTGCGCCTGATACTTGCCGCTCAGGCCCGGATCGGGAGCCGACATCTGGGCGAAGAACCCGGCGAAGCGCGCGGCGAAATCGTCCGGCGGCGTGGAACAGTAGAGGTCGCCGACGGCGCAGATGCTGCGCACCCGTGGGCTCACCCAGCCGAATCCGCTCAGTCGCGGGCCGCCCGCTCCGGCGCCCGCCACCGCCGGGCCCACCGTGGCGTCGGCGGGTGAGCGCCGGGGGTCGGCGAGCAGGCCGACCGCGGCCACCCGATCCGGCGGCACCACGCCGAGCCCGGTGCCGATCTCCGAGGCCAGGTCGCCGGCGGCGTCGGCGCCCTGGCTGTAGCCGATCAACGCGATCTTGGTCGCGGCGCCGCACTGCCGCGACATATCGCCCACCAGCCAGCGCGCGCCGTCGAACGCCTCCTGCTTGGAGCGGCCGTAAACATCGCCCTCCCAGGGCAATGCGGTGGCCGCGTAGTGCACGTAGTCGGTGCGGATATTGCCCGGCAGGCCGTCGGTGACCGCCGACAGCATGCCCTGCCGGGGCTCCGCGCGCGAGGTCTCCCAGGTGCCGGGGACGGCGACGACATACATATCCGGGCAGCCCGGCGCGGCCTGGGCGGTGGGCGCCGAGGCGGCCGACAAGGTGGCCGCGGTGATCGCTGTCGCCGAAGCGACCGCGCCCCAGTACTTTCGCGTGGACACAGCCGACACCCCCTGGTGTTGAACGGTTCACGAGCGGTCCGCCGTTCGAGCACGGTCACCGTGCGCCCCTGGGCCCCGCCTGCAGATCATAACGGAGTGGACGGTCTGTCTGGGTCGCCATCGTGCCGGTATGGCCGAAACTGTCAATGACGAGACGTCAGCCGACGATCGAGAACCACGGTTCGGGCGGCGGTCCCACGCGCCGCCGCCGGGCGACGGCGAGGTCGGTGGGCTGTGCGTGCAGGCGGTCGTAGCGCGCGATCTCCGAGGCCAGTTCCGGTGAGCCGCGCACGAATTCGTGGCGGATCGGCCCCTCGGTCCCGAGCTGGCAGACCACGCCGAGGGCGGTGAGGATCGCCCGCGCGAACGGCGTGAATTCCGCGGGCATCGTCAACTGGCGGTTCACGTTCGACAGCTGCGGGTTCAGCGCGCGGCGCACGTGGCGGCGCAGCCAGTCGGTGCTGAGCCGGAAGGTGGGGCGCACCATGGGCTCGCAGACCGCCGCCATCGCCTGGTGCGCCGCGTCGACGTCGAAACCCCGGTCGGCGTCGACGAATCCGTGGCGTCGGAACGCGGCCTCGAATTCGGCGGCGTCGCCGTTGACGGCGCCGCCGCAGATATCGCGAACCAGCTCGTCGAACCCGGCGCCCGGCCAGGCCGTGCACGCCCCGAAGTCGAGCACGCCGAGGCGGCCGTCGGGCATGACCCGGAAATTCCCGGGATGCGGATCGGTGTAGAGGAATCCGGTGCGCCGCCACGACGACAGCAGGAAGCGCACGATCAGCAGGCCGACCCGGGTGCGTTCGGACTGTGCGCCGTCGGCGATGAGACGGGAAACCGGTGTGCCCTCGACCCATTCGCCGACCACCACGTCGCCGTCCTGGGCGATCACCCGTGGCACGAAGAAGTCCGGATCGTCGGCGTAGGCCTCGGCGAACACCCGCTGGTACTCGGCCTCGGCCGCGTAGTCCAGCTCGTCGGCCACGCACGCGCAGATCGCCTCCGTCACCGACCTGACGTCCGCGGCGGGCACGAACACGGTGGCCAGCAACGAGATTCGGCGCAACTGCTCGAGATCCGACAGCACCGACGCGCGGGCTCCGGGGAACATCACCTTGACCGCCACCGGCCGCCCGTCGCGCCACACCCCGCGATGCACCTGCCCGATGGACGCGGAGGCGGCGCTGCGGGCGTCGAATTCGCGGAAGTACCACTGCCAGCTGTCGCCGAGACTGGCCGCCATGGCCCGGCGCACCACGTCCGGCAGCATCGTCGGGGTGGAATCCTGCAGCTGGGCGAGCGCCGTGCGGTAGGGCGCGGCCAGCTCCGGCGGCAGCGCCAGCTCGTAGATCGACAGCAGCTGACCGAGTTTCGCCGCACATCCCTTCAGCTCGCCGAGCACCTCGAAGATGTGCTGGGCGGTGCGCACCTGGATGTCGAGTTCGACCTCGGCGGCGGGGCGGCCCAGTGCGCGGCGCCCGGCACCGGCGGCCTGGCGCCCGGCGTAGGCGACCGGGAGCGCGGCGAGCTTGGCATTGCGGAGCGTCCTGCGCACCGGCGGAATTCCGTTGGGGCGCTGGGTGAACGCGCGTCTGCCGCCATCGGAACGGTTGCCGTTCGATGGTTCACCCATGCGTCGGACCGGCATCTAACACCCCATCGTGTGCGCGTCCCCACCGCTGAACGCACGTGCAGTTCGGCACCTGAGAGCTTAGACTGTCTGGGACGTATTCGAAAGTTGTGGAAAGGTGACAGGATGGGTGCCCAGACGGTCGTCGCCGACGTGGCCGATGCGCTTGCTCGTCGCGTCGCGTCCGGGCAGTACGCCCCCGGCGACCTGATGCCGTCTGTTCGCCAGGTCGCCGAGGAGTTCAGCCTCAACAGGGCTACCGCACAGCTCATTCTGGGCCGACTGGAGTCCTACGGCTTCGTCGATGCGCATCGCGGCAAGGGTTTCACGATCCGCGACGTGCGCGCCGAGGGCGGTGTCGACGTGTACCGGCGGCTGTTTCGGATGTCGATGGATACCCCCGAGATCGCGGCGGAGATGTTCGCGAGCATCGTCGAGGAGGAGCGCGGCATCGTCCTGGGCGCGCTGCTGTCCTACACCCACGAGCAGCACGGTCACGACCCGGCCGAGCTGAAGGTCGCCATCGACGAGCTGGAAGCGTTGGCGCGCAGCGAGAATCCGGACCGCCACCGCCTGTTCACCATCGAACTGGGCCTGGTGCGCCGCCTGGTCACGGCGCTGGGCCAGACCATGCAGCGCGCGGTGCTGAACTCCATCGGTGAGATGGTGCTCGAGGTCCCCGAGGCGGTGGAGGCGTTCTACGCCGTATCGCCGGACCTGCACGTGCTGATCTGGCGCGGCCTGACGGCGGTGTGGGAGTCCGACTCCGGGCCGACGGAGGCGCAGCTGGCGCTGTTCGAGGATCTGTTCGCGATGTACCACGCCAAGGTGATCGCCCGCTTCGACGAGCTGGTCGGCGCCGCCGAGCATGCCGACGAGCAGCGCGTCGCCACGGCCTGATCTCCGTCCGCGACGACGCGCCCACTCCGGACGTCTTGTAGCTCAGTACTTTCCGAACAGCACCGCGGCGTTGTGCCCGCCGAAGCCGAACGAGTTGTTCATCGCGAACTCGACATTGCCGTAGCGCGGCTTGTCGTGCACGACGTCGAGGTCGACCTCGGGGTCCTGGTTGTCCAGGTTGAGCGTCGGTGGGATCACCTGGTCGCGCAGGGACAGCACGGAGATGATCGCCTCCAGCGCGCCGACCGCGCCGACGGAGTGGCCCAGCGCCGACTTCGGTGCGTACACCGACGGGTGGTTGCCGATCGCCGCGGCGATGCCCTTGGCCTCCGCCAGGTCGCCGAGACCGGTGCCGGTGGCATGCGCGTTGACGTGGTCGATATCGGAGGCCGAGACACCGGCGGTCTGGATGGCGCGGCGCATGGCGCGCGCGCAGCCCAGGCCCTCGGGATCGGGTGCGACCATGTGGTAGCCGTCGGCGGTCAGCCCGGCGCCGAGCAGCCGCGCCAGCGGCTTCGCCCCGCGTGCCAGCGCATGCTCCTCGGACTCCAGCAGCAGCAGTGCGGCCGCCTCGCCGAAGACGAACCCATCGCGGTCGCGGTCGAACGGGCGGGATGCCTTCTCCGGCTCGTCGATCCGGGAGCTCAGCGCCCGCGCCATCGAGAATCCCGCGATCGCCATCGGGTTGATGTACCCCTCGACGCCGCCCGCGACGATCATGTCGGCCTCGCCGAGCACGATCGAGCGCCATGCGTGCACCAGCGCCTCGTTGCCCGAGGCGCAGGCCGAGACCGGCGTGACCACGCAGGCCCGCGCACCGATCTCCAGGCCGACCACCCCGGAGACACCGTTGGGCATGCTCATCGGCACGGCGAACGGCGACACCTTGCGGTAGCCGCCCGCGCGCATGGCGTCGTTGGCCTCGACGATGGTGTCGGCGCCGCCGAGGCCGGTGCCGATGATGACGCCGAGCCGGTCCTTGTCGACCTCGGGCTCGCCCACGTTCTTCCACAGCCGCGTGCCCATCGCGTACGACATCTGCTGCACGTAGCACATGCGGCGCTTGCGGACGCGTTCCAGATCCTGGGTCGGGTCGTGAATGAGCTTGCCGCCGATGGCATTCGGCAGCTGCTTGTCCACAATTTCCGGATCGGTGAGGGTTTTGATGCCGCTGGCGCCGGAAAGCAGCGCTTCCCAGCTGCTTTCGGTCTCCTTACCGATCGACGTCGTCATCTCGACGGCGGTTACCACGACATTGCGGAAACCTCCGGTGCGAGTGGAGAAACTTTCGAGCTCATGCACGTTGTTCGAATCCTCACTGTCAGTCCACAGACCCGGACACGGGGCGTCGGCGCTACAGGAGCGACATCGTTGTCGAGGCGGCGCCCGACGCCGGCGCCCAATCCGCGGCGAGCAGATTGCGTGCCGGGGCCAGCGTAGCCCGGAAGTCGACGACCAGCAGACTCGACCGGACCGGGCCGTCCCGATTACCGCTGTGCGCTCCGGGTACAGGCGGACACGCCGACGAGTGTGGCCAGGTGGGCGGCGCGCCGGGCCGCCCTTGCCTCGCCTCCGACGGGAGTGGGAGCCGACGGCGCCTTTCGTCCGATCAGCCCGATCCGGCAATTGGTATCTGAGTGTTTGCTATTCGGAGTACGGTGGAATGTCCCCAGTATCACCCGGCCGCGCGGCGGCGGCCGGACGGGCGAGGAAAGGTCGGGCCCGCAATGATACTTACCGCTGCTCAGGACGTAATTCTTGGACAACTGGAGAATCCAGGGACGGAGTCTCCGCCCGGATCGGGTTCGTCCGCCGAACTGTTGCGCCACCTTGTCTGGGTCCACGTGCTGGCCACGGTGGTCGCGGTGCTGTGCTGGGTGCGGCTGGCCCGGGGACGCGGTACGGGCCGTGGCCGCATCGTGGCGGTGGCGGTGGGCACGGTGCTGATCGGCCTGGCCTCGGCGGGGGCCGGCGCGATTCTCGAGGCGGCACTGGTGTGACCCAGCGGCGCGAGGGCTGCCACCGACCACGAGCACTCACCCCATCGCGCCCCGCGCGGTGCGCAGGTCGGCGAGGAACTCCTCGTAGGCCGCATCGCGGTCGGGCGCGCGCAGGACGGCCGAGGGGTGCACGGTCGCGACGGCGCGATAGTCCGCGAGCTCGATCACCTCGCCGCGTTGCCGGGTGACCCGGAACGACGGCCCGAACACCGCCCGCGCGGCCACCGCGCCCAGACACACCACCAGCTCCGGGCGGACCACCGCCAGCTCGGCCTCCAGCCACGGCCCGCAGGCCACGATCTCGGTGCGCCCGGGCTGCTGGTGAATGCGGCGCTTACCGCGCTCCTGGAATTTGAAATGCTTCACCGCATTGGTCAAATAGACCATGCTGCGGTCGATTCCCGCCTCGACGAGCGCCCGGTTCAGCAGCCGCCCGGCCGGGCCGACGAACGGATGTCCCACCACGTCCTCCCGATCACCCGGCTGCTCGCCGATCATGACGACGCGGGCGTCGCCGGGGCCCGCCCCGAACACGGTCTGGGTGGCGTGCCGGTGGAGATCGCAGCCGCGGCACTCGGCCGACGCCTTGCGCAGCGTCTCCAGATCCGCGCCTTCGGGAACGTACGCGCTGGCACTCACTGTCCGCTCCTCCCGTATTGCCGGCTGCTGCGGCGATACCCGGCCGGTAGCGCGCGAATCAGCCCCGGCGGACGAAGTTCGGGCGGATGTCGGGGTCGGGCGGGTCGTAGTACCGATGGAAGGTCGGCGTCAGCGCGGCCGACATCGGCGGATTGACCCACGACCAATCGGTGGGGCATCGACGCCCTTCCGCCTGCTCGCGCTCGACGTGCTCGATGAACTGCTTGGCCGCGGTGTGGTGGTCGGAGATATACACCCCGGCCCGCCGGTAGCTGTGCAGGACGGCGACATTCAGCTCGACCAGCGCGCGGTCGCGCCAGAGCGTGCGTTCGCTGCCGGTGTCCAGGCCCATCCGCTCGGCGATCACCGGCAGCATGTTGTAGCGGTCGGCGTCGGCCAGATTGCGGGCCCCGATCTCGGTGGAGACGTACCAGCCGTTGAAGGGCGCCGCCGGATAGGTGACGCCGCCGATCTCGAGATCCATATTCGACACCGCGGGCAGCGCGGGCCAGCGCAGGCCCAGGTCGGCGAACCAGCGGAAGTCGGGGTGTTCGAGGTGGACCTCGCCGACCAGTTCCCGCGGCACCTCGAACCAGCGCAGCGGTTCGGTGGGGGTGCTGATCAGCACGGGCAGCACGTCGAAGGCCGTCCCCGGGCCCCACCAGCCGAGCTTGCGGGCGAGTTCGGTCAGCGCGACGGTGGACGGGTCGCCGAGCACGCTGCCGTCGGGGCGGCGATATCCGGCGTAGCGGACGAGCTGTGGGCTGATGATTCGAAACGGCAGCCGGTCGGGCTCGGCGGGCGGGCCGACGGTCACCAGGCAGCGCAGCGTGCGGCCGAGCCGGGCCCGGCGCAGATGCTCCCAGCACGCGTCGGCGAGTTCCGCCGCGTTCGCGACCGACCGCGCGTCGATCACGTCGAGCGAGCGCCAGTGCTTGCGACCCACACAGCGGTCGTGGTTGCGCCACGCCAGCCGGGCGCCGATGCAGATCTCGTCCAGGGTCTGCCGATAGCTGCCGAATTCCTGCAGCTGCCACAGCGCGCTGCGGCGGCGCTGTTCGGGTAGGTGGCCGAGTTCGGGTCGCGCGAAGAACTCGTCGCACTCCCGCAGTCGGCGTGACAGTTGCCAACCGGCCGGTCGTTTCGCTGCGAGCGGCGGTACGTCGATGGGATTCAATTGTGCTGCAGGGCAATTCACGACACATCTCCGGACGGGGGCGGGTGTGCTCGGTGGACGCTGAGCGGGCGCCGCGGCGCTTGCTCCAGTGTTGCACCGACCCGACGGCGATGGTGCTCGAATCGTGATGTTCGCGTAATCCGGGACGGGGGATACGGTAGCCGACCGGCGGGCCGGGAGCGCCAGCTAGACGTAACCTGCGATAACACGTACCCTGCGGGTGTGCCCGGTCGCAGACGTCCGGGCCCCGGATCACACACGAAACGAGTACCTCAATGGCGCGGCATGTCGACGTACTGATCATCGGCGCGGGTCTGTCCGGCATCGGAATGGCCTGCCACCTCACCCGCGAGGGAACCGGGCGCAGCTACGCGATCCTGGAGCGGCGGACCGCCATCGGTGGGACGTGGGACCTGTTCCGGTACCCCGGTATTCGATCCGATTCGGACATGCTGACCTTCGGTTACGGCTTCCGACCCTGGCACGGCACCAAGGTGCTGGCAGACGGCCCGCACATCCGCCGCTACATCGCCGAGACCGCCGAGGAATACGGCGTCACCCCGCACATCCGTTTCGGCCGCGCCGTCACCCGGGCGAACTGGTCGAGCGCGCAACGCATCTGGACCGTCACCGCCGTCGACGAGCAGACCGGGCAGAGCGAGACCTACACCAGCAACTTCCTGGTCGGGTGCACCGGCTACTACGACTACGACAACGGCTACCGCCCCACGTTTCCGGGCGAGGAGAAATTCGGCGGGCAGATCGTGCACCCGCAGCACTGGCCGGAGGAGCTGGACTACCGCGGCAAGCGGGTGGTCGTCGTCGGCAGCGGGGCCACCGCCATCACGCTGATCCCGGCGATGAGTGCCGATACCGAGCACATCACGATGTTGCAGCGCTCGCCCACCTACGTCATGTCCCTCCCGTCCGATGATCCGGTCGCCGTCGGCATGAAGCTCGCCAAAATGCCCGCCTCCGTGGCCTATCGGACCGGCCGGGCCCGCAATATCGCGCTGCAGCGGGCCAGTTTTCAGCTCTCCCGCACGAGTCCGAAGCTGTCGCGGCGGCTGCTGCTGGCCTCGGTGCGGGCGCAGGTCGGCTCGGCGGTCGACATGCGGCACTTCAGCCCCACCTACAACCCGTGGGATCAGCGGCTGTGCGTGGTGCCCAACGGCGACCTGTTCAAGGCCCTGCGCAGCGGGCGCGCCTCGATCGTGACCGACGCCATCGACACCTTCACCGAGACCGGGATCCGGCTGGCGTCGGGGGAGGAGCTCGAGGCCGATATCATCATCAGCGCCACGGGGCTCAACGTGCAGATGCTCGGCGGCGCCACACTGGAGCTGGACGGCGAGCCGGTATCGATCCGGGACCGGGTGGCCTACAAGGGTGCCCTGCTGGGCGGCATTCCGAACGCCATGGTGGTGATCGGCTACACCAACGCCTCCTGGACGCTGAAGGCGGATCTGGCGGCGGAGTACTTCTGCCGCCTGCTCAACCATATGCGCGAGCATGACTACGGCACGTTCGAGGTGGTGCCCGAGCCCGGCGACATCTCGTCACAGTCGCTGATGGGCGGCGCCCTGACCTCCGGCTACATCACCCGCGGTGACGCCGTGATGCCGCGGCAGGGCACCCGCGGGCCGTGGAAGGTGATCAACAACTACTTCCGCGACCGGGCGCTGCTGCGCAAGGGCCCGCTGGAGGACGGCGTCATGCGGTTCGCCGAGAACTCCGCGCGGGCCGAGGCGGTACCGGAAACACGTTCGGCCTGAGCGCCTTTCGGGACCGCACGGCATGCGAGCGTGCACGGCATGCACAATCGGCGCTGTATTCGGATGAGCGCGGCGGCGACCGTCGGCTCAGCGCAGCGGTACTGACCACGACAGCACCGTGCCGTGCCGCCCGCCCTCGGACAGGGCCGCCACCGAGAACCGGCCTCCGGCCGATTCTGCACGGTGTGCCAGATTGCGCAGCCCGCTCGGAGTGACGTCGCCCGCAATTCCGCACCCGTCGTCGGTGACGGTGACGGCGAGGTCGTCGGCGATGGTGATCGCGATGTCGACCGTGGTCGCGCCGGAGTGGCGGACGGCGTTGCTGACCGCCTCGCGCACCACGGCCTCCGCGTGATCGCCCAAGTCGGAGCCGACCACCAGCAGCGGACCGGACACGTGCAGTGACGTCCGGATATCACTGTCGTCGGTCTGCTGGGTGATGGCCTGCTGCAGGCGCTGGCGCAGCCGGGTGCCGGATCTGCCGCCGTGCAGGTCGAAGATCGAGGTGCGGATCTCCTGCACCACGTCCTGCAGATCGCTGATGGCGTCGGTCAGCCGGACCCGTACCTCGGGCGGGCGCACCCGCGGCACCGTCCCCTGCAGGCCGAGCCCGATGGCGAACAGCCGCTGGATGACATGGTCGTGCAGGTCGCGGGCGATGCGGTCGCGGTCGGCGAGGATGTCGAGCTCGCGCATCCGGACCTGGGTGTCGGCCAGCTGCATGACCAGCGCCGCCTGATCGGTGAACGCCGAGGCCAGATCCAGCATCTCGTCGCTGTAGGGCTCGGACTCCAGTGCCCGCACCGTGATCAGGACGCCGAACGCGGAGTCCGGCGTGTGCAGCGGCAGCACCAGTTCCGGGCCCGCGTGCGGGATCGCGGACGTCAGCGGCACCGCCCACACGTCATCGATCCGCATGGGCGCCCGCCGCGTGAACGCCTCGCCGATGATGGTGCCGCGCACGTCGACCCGGTCGCCCGGCCTGCCGTCGGCGGGGCCCGCGTACTGGGTGATCGCCAACTCGGTGACCTCGTCGGGGGGTGTATCGCTGTCGGGGACCACGGCCAGCACCACCCGCTCCGAACGGGTCAGCTGCCGGACGTTCTCCACCAGGTGCGACAGCACTTCGTCGGGGTCGGTACCGGCCAGGAACTCGGTGGTGAGATGGCCGATGGCCGCGATCCACCCCTGCCGCGTGCGCGCGGATTCGTAGAGCCGGGCGTTATCGATGGCGACACCGGCGGCCGCGGCCAGCGCCTGCACGATCAGCTCGTCGTCCTCGGTGAACCGGTGCCCGCCGGACTTCTCGGTCAGGTAGAGGTTGCCGTAGATCTCGTCGCGGATGCGGACCGGGACGCCGAGGAAGCTGCGCATCGGCGGGTGGTTGGGCGGGAATCCGACCGAGGCCGGGTGGTCGGCGAGGTCGTCGAGCCGGATGGGCTTGGGCTGGTGGAACAGCAGGCCGAGCACGCCGTGCCCCTCGGGCAGGTCGCCGATCAGCTCCTTGGTGTCGGCGCCGATGCCCTCGTAGATGAACCGGCTGAGCTGCCGGTCGTGGCCGCGCACGCCGAGCACGCCGTACCGGGCGTCCACCAGGCTGGTCGCGGTGTGCACGATGGTGGTCAGGGTGCGGTCCAGGTCCAGGCCCGAGGTGACGGCCAGCATGGCCTCGACCAGGCCGTCCATCCGGTCGCGCAAATCGATGATCTGCTCGACGCGCTCCTTCACCTCGCCGAGCAGTTCGCGCAGGCGCAACTGCGACAAGGTTTCGCGTACCGAATAGGATCCCGATCCCTCGGCCATATCTCCGGTCCCTGATCTCTGCACGGTGCACGGACTCGTCCGGTGCAGTGTATCGGGGCGCCAGTGCGGTATTCGCGGGAAATGGACCGGATTGCGGCGGCGACACACCGGTGCGGCGCGGCCGAACCGACCGACGATCCCCGCGCTAGGGGCCTATGTGCCCTAGCGTTCGGCGGCAATGTGATGGACCCGTGCTCCTCGGGTGCCCGTATTACCTGTGTCCTCGACTGGAGGCGATCATGAACAGCCTGGAACGGCAACTACTTTCGTGCCTGGACGCGCTGCGGGAGTTACCCATCCCCGGCAACGTTCGCAGCGTGCGGCGTGCCGTCCTGGCGTTGCGGACCGCCGCCGACGAACTGGACCCCGCCGATCCCTACGAGCGGGGTGTGGGGGAGCTCTACGAGTACGTCGACAGCTCGAGCCGCGCCGCGGTGGCCGACCGCCCGCACTGGCTGTCGGGATCCCGCGCCGCCTACGAGAACGAACTCGGGTCGGCGCTCGCCGCGGTGCGCCGGGGCGGGTCGGTCTATGCGCTGTCGTGTCAGCGCGACGAACTCGGGCGGCTGGGCGAGCGCATCGAGGTGCTGCCGCCGCGCGATCGGGAGGCGTTGCGTCACTTGCTTTCCTACATATACATGAAGAACCGTCAAGCGCTGGACCTCGCGGTGTGCACCGATTGGGGAGTGCCCGCGCTGCGCTACCGGCTGGAGATGGACCGCGCCGACCTGGCCGGCGCCGGTTCCTGAGCGCGGTCAGTTCGCCGCGCTCTCCGTCCAGTCCGGAGCCAGCTGGCCCGCGCGTAACTTGGACGCGTACACCGCGGCCTGGGTGCGGCGCTCCATGCCGAGCTTGGCCAGCAGACGCGAGACATAGTTCTTCACTGTCTTCTCCGCCAGGAACATTCGCTCGGCGATCTGCCGGTTGGTCAGCCCGTCGCCCAGCAGATCCAGCAGCTTGCGCTCCTGTTCGGTGAGTGAGGCCAGTGGCCCGTCGGGCCGGGTGCTGCGCCGCAGCCGCTCCATCAGCGCGGCGGCGGCGCGGTTGTCCAGCAGCGACCGGCCCGAGCCGACCGCCTTGATCGCCTCCGCCAGCTCCATGCCCTGGATGTCCTTGATGACATAGCCGCTGGCACCGGCCAGGATGGCGTCCAGCATGGCCTGTTCGTCGGTGTAGGAGGTCAGGATCAGGCAGCGCAGACCGTCGAATCGCGACAACAGCTCCCGGCACAGTTCGATGCCGTTGCCGTCGGGCAGCCGGACGTCGAGGACCGCGACGTCCGGGCGCAGCGCCGGGATCCGGGCCAGTGCGTGCGCCACGTCCCCGGCCTCACCGACCACGGTCAGCCCCGGATCCTCCTCGAGGAGATCGATCAGGCCGCGGCGGACGATCTCGTGGTCGTCGACCAGGAACACCTTGATCATGGTGGGTCCAATCCGAGTGCGGCAGGTGAAGTCACGATAGACGCTACGCGGGTGTACGGGGTACGGCCGAAGGTCACATTCCGTGGTCGAGGCGATTTCGACCGTCCCGGTGATCTCATCGGCGAGATACCGTCGTCGGTATGAGAAAGCGGGGCGACGATCAGTCGCCCCTGCCCCGAATCCGCGAACTGGCCGAACGCATGGCCGGCGACCGGTGAATGCCGGCCGCCGCCCGGGTCAGGGTGCGTGCGAGGGTCGAATCCCTTTGGGCAGAAGGGGATCGAGCACCGCCCGGGCCGGCGGCTCGGCGCGCCGGAAAAGTGAGGCCCGATCCGCCCGGGTGGTGCCACCGCCGTCTCGACGAAATGAGACCGGCCAGGCGTGCCGTCCCACTCCGGCGGTAACGCCACCTCGGGCGGGTCGCCGGGGCGCCCCGGCCCATCCAGGATCCCGCGTCGGCCGCCGGATCGGCAGGGGCCGAAAGTCCACGGACGTCCCGCCGAAGGTCCTTCGCCGCGGCGGCGACGATCCGGCAACCGCTACCGCGGCACGGTGACCGGGTCGGTGCAGCTGCCGGGCGTGTCGACCAGCGAGCAGGCAACGGGCCCGCGCGTGGGCCGATAGTCGCCGGGCACGCCGCCGGCGCGGGTCAGGGCGCTGTAGGCGGCGACGGCGTCGGTGGGGCGGCGGGTCAGGGCGGGGTCGGTCACGACGTCCACGGTGTAGAGGCCGAAACGTGGTGTGTAGCTGCCCCATTCGTAGTTGTCGGTGATGCTCCAGTAGTTGTAGCCGATGACGTTCATGCCGTCGGCCTTGGCGCGCTGGATCCAGTAGATGGTGTCGCGCAGATCGTCGGCGCGGGTGTAGCCGTCCGCGCGGGGCGCGCCGTTCTGGGTGGGCATCCCGTTCTCGACGATGTAGAGCGGCATACCCGGGAAGCGCCGCGCGTAGTAGTCGAGCGCGTAGTAGACGCCCTCCGGCTGCAGCGGGTTCTTCCAGAGCTCCTTGATATTCGTCGGCGGGTTCGCCAGGATCGACTGCGGTGTGTAGCCGTAGTAGTAGTCGATGCCGAGGTAGTCGAGCTTGCCCGAGATCGGGTCGACGATCCGGCCGTTGATCAGCGGTTCGGTGACACCGGCGATATAGGCGACATTGCTGGTGACCAGCGCTTCCGGCTGGGCGGCGTGGATGTGGTCGTAGATGGTGTTGTGCGCCTGGACCAGTCGCTGCCGCATCGCCGGTATCGCGGCGGGGGCCAAGCCGCCGTTGGAGGTCTCGTTGAGCACGTAGAAGGTCGGCTCGTTGAACGTCACCCACAGCGGATCCCGGGAAGCGTAGCGGTCCACCACCTTTCGGGCGTTGGCGAGCCAGTCGTCGAGCATCGCGGGATGGCCCCAGCCGCCGCGCTCGGCCGCCCAGCCGGGGTAGACCCAGTGGTCGAGGCTGAGCATCGGCCGGATGCCGCGAGCGGCCATGGCGTCGAGCACGCTGTCGTAGAACTCGAAACCCTCCTCCGACCAGTCGCCCGGCCGCGGCTGCACCCGCGCCCACTCGATGCTGATTCGGTACACGCCGACGCCGAGGCCCGCGGCCAGGCCGATATCGGAGGCGTAGCGGGTGTAGAAGTCGACCGCGTCCCGGTGCCGGTCGTAGTCGGGATGCGCGGCGATGTAGCGGGTCCAATTGCTGTCCGGCGCATGGCCTTCGCACTGGAAGCCCGCGCTGGCCACGCCCCACAGGAAGTCCGTGCCCAAGGGCGGCACGGTCGCGGGCGGGGCCGGGCGGGCGGCGGCGAGCGGCGCGGGTCCGGCGAGCGCGGCGGCGGTCCCGGCCGCGAACAGGCCGAGGGCGTGGCGGCGGCTGAACGGGCGCATCGGACTCCTCGACATCGGGTGGCGGTGCTCACCGCATCGTAGACCGGCTGTCGGCGCCGGGCGTTACGGTGGAGATCATGACAACGCATCTGACGCACTGGGGAGCGTTCGAGGCCGTCGGCGATGGCGAGCGGCTGACGGAGGTGCGGCCGTGGCGCGGCGATCCCGAACCCATGCCGCTGATCGAGAATGTCGCCTCCGCCCAACATCATCCGACCCGGATCGACCGTCCCCATGTGCGTCAGGGCTGGCTCGAGCACGGCCCGGGGGCGCCCCGGCGCGGCGAGGAGCCGTTCGTGCCGGTGTCCTGGGAGAAGGCGCTCGAGCTGCTGTCGGGTGAGCTGCGCCGGGTGTACGACGAGTACGGGGCCGCGGCGGTGTACGCCGGGTCGTACGGCTGGGCCAGCGCCGGTCGCTTCCATCACGCGCAGAGTCAGGTGCATCGCTTCCTGAACTGTCTCGGCGGGTACGTGCGCCATGTCAACAGCTACAGCCTCGGCACCTCCACCGTGCTGATGCCGTATGTCCTGTGCGAGCTGTCCTGGCTGCTGGGCCACGGCACGGCGAAGTCGGTGCTCGCCGAGCACTCCGAGCTGGTGGTCGCCTTCGGCGGGCTGTCGCCGAAGAACGCCGCGGTCTCGCCGGGCGGCGTCTCTCGGCACAATGCCCGCGCCTGGATGGCGCGGGCGAGCGAACGCGGCTGCCGATTCGTGTCGGTCGCGCCGCTGCGCGACGACACCCCCGCCGAGGCGCGCGCCGAGTGGATCGCCCCGCGCCCGAACACCGATGCCGCCCTGATGCTGGCGCTGGCGCAGGTGTTGGACGCGGAAGGCTTGGCGGACAACGATTTTCTCGATCGCTACACCGTCGGTTTCGACCGGTTCGCGCGGTACCTGCGCGGCGCGGCCGACGGGGTCGTGAAGGATCCGGCCTGGGCCGAGACCATCACCGGCGTGCCCGCCGACCGCATTCGCGCGCTGGCGCGCGAGATGGCCGCGCACCGCACCTTCCTCACCGTGAGCTGGTCGCTGCAGCGGGCCCGCCACGGTGAGCAGCCGCTGTGGCTCGGCGTCGTGCTCGCGGCCATGCTCGGCCAGATCGGCCTGCCCGGCGGCGGATTCGGCCACGGCTACGGGTCGGCCGCGAATGTCGGCGAGCCGACGCGGCAGTTGCGGGTGCCGCATCTGCCCCAGGGGGAGAACGGCGTCGACGCGTTCATACCCGTCGCGCGCATCGCCGATATGCTGCTGCATCCCGGCGCGCCTTACCGGTACAACGGTCAGGAGCTGGAGTATCCCGATATCCGGCTGGTCTACTGGGCGGGCGGCAACCCCTTCCACCACCATCAGGACCTGGCACGGCTGCGCGAGGCCTTCGCCCGGCCCGACACCGTCGTGGTGCACGACGCGTTCTGGACCGGAACCACCCGGCACGCCGATATCGTGCTCCCGGCCACGATGACCATCGAACGCGACGATTTCGGCGCGGGCGACAACGACCGGATGTTCTTCCCGATGCCCGCGCTCACCCGCCCGCACGGCGAGGCCCGCGACGACTACGCCATCTTCGCCGACCTGTCCGAAAGGCTCGGCATGGGTAAGGAATACACCGAGGGCCGCACCGCGCAGGAGTGGCTGCGGCACCTGTACGAGCAGTGGCGGGCCGAGTTGGGCGAGCGTGGCGACGCCATACCCGGTTTCGACAAATTCTGGGCGGGTGACGGTCTCGAGCTGCCGGTCGCCGAACCGGCGCAGGTGGCGTTCGCCGACTTCCGCGCCGACCCGCGGGCGCATCCGCTGACCACGCCGACCGGCCGCATCGAGATCTTCTCCGAGACCATCGACGGCTACGGGTACGCCGACTGCCCGGGGCATCCGGTCTGGCTGGAGCCGGAGGAGTGGCTGGGCGGCCCGGAGGCGGACAGGCACCCGATTCAGCTGGTCGCCAATCAGCCGCGCAGCAAGCTGCACAGCCAGCTGGACGTGGGCGCGCACAGCCGAGCCACGAAGGTCGCCGGGCGCGAGCCGGTGCGGCTGCACCCCGACGACGCCGCGGCCCGCGGGGTGCGCGACGGGGATATCGTGCGCCTGTTCAACGACCGCGGCTCCTGCCTGGCCGGGCTCGTCGTCGACGAGGCGGTGCGCCCGGGTGTCGCCCAATTGTCGACCGGAGCCTGGTACGACCCGGACCCGGCGGATCCGAGCTTCTGCCGCCACGGCAACCCGAACGTGCTGACCGCCGACCGGCCGTCGTCGACCCTGAGCCAGGGCTGCACGGGCCAGCTGACGCTCGTGCAGATCGAGGCGTATCGCGAGGCGCCGCCGGACCTTTCGGTGCTGCGGCCGCCGGCCATCGCCGACTCGGCGCGGGGATGAGCGGCCGCCCATGAGTGACACCGAGATGCGGGACCGGTCGAAGGTCACCAGGGTCGCCGTCGAGGCCACGCTGGACGAGTTGGAGGCGCGCTACGGGCGGGCGGTCGGCGCGCTGCGCGCCGCGGTGAAGGATTTCGTCGACAACGGCGTCGTGCCCACCAGTGTCGCCCGCGAGGCCGGTGCGTTCGTCTATCCCGAGTTGCGGATCGGGTGGGACGGCCGGGCGCAGCCGAAGAACCGCTCCCGGGCCTGGGGGCGGCTCACCCGCCCGGGCATCTATAGCACGACGATCACCCGCCCGGCGCTGCTGCGCGGATACCTGGCCGAGCAGCTCGGGGTGATCCTCGACGACTACGACGTCCATATCGAGGTCGGCCCCTCGCAGCAGGAGATCCCGTTCCCGTATGTGATCGACGGCGCCGAACTCGGGCTGGACCGGTCCATGAGCGCCGACCTGGCGAAGTATTTCCCGACCACCGACCTCGCCGATGTCGGCGACGAGATCGCCGACGGCATCATCGACACCAGCGGCGCGCTGCCGCTGAGCCAGTTCGACGCCCTGCGGACCGACTTCTCGCTGGCCCGGCTGCGGCACTACACGGGCACGCCGGTCGAACACTTCCAGTCCTTCGTCATGTTCACCAACTACAGCCGGTATGTGGACGAGTTCGTGCGCTGGGCCTGTGATCTGATCGCCGATCCCGACAGCCCGTACGACCGGCTGTCCTGCGCGGGCGGCACGGTGATCACGGCCGACGTCCGGGACCGAGAGTCGATGGTGGCAGACGGGGCGTGGAAGAAGCACCAGATGCCCGCATGGCACTTGATGTCGTCCACCGGCCACGGGATCACCCTGGTCAATATCGGGGTCGGGCCCGCCAACGCCAAGAACATGTGCGACCACCTGGCGGTGCTGCGGCCGCACGCGTGGCTGATGATCGGCCACTGCGGCGGGCTGCGCGAGAGCCAGGACATCGGCGACTATGTCCTCGCCCACGCCTACCTGCGCGACGACCACGTCCTCGATCCCGTGCTGCCGCCGGATATTCCGATCCCGAGCATCGCCGAGGTGCAGCGCGCGCTGTACGACGCGACCAAGCTCGTCAGCGGCATGCCGGGCGAGGACGTGAAGCAGCGCCTGCGCACCGGCACCGTCGTGACCACCGACGACCGCAACTGGGAGCTGCGCTATTCGGCGTCGGCGCTGCGGTTCAACCTGAGTCGCGCGGTCGCGGTGGATATGGAGAGCGCCACCATCGCGGCCCAGGGCTACCGGTTCCGGGTGCCCTACGGGACGCTGCTGTGCCTCTCCGACAAGCCGCTGCACGGCGAGATCAAGCTGCCCGGCCAGGCCAACCGCTTCTATGAGGGCACGGTGTCCGAACATCTGCAGATCGGCATCCGGGCGGTCGAGCTGCTGCGCGCCGAGGGCGACAGTCTGCACTCGCGCAAGCTGCGCACGTTCGACGAGCCGCCGTTCCGGTGAGTCGGCCCGGGTTACCATCTGACCTGTGACCAGCACTCCCGCGGATCAGCACCTGCACGACCTCGCGCGGCTGCGCCGTGTGCGCGACCGGATCGACCGGGAGTACGCGCAGCCGCTGGACGTGGAGCGGCTCGCCCGCGATGCGCACATGTCGGCCGGGCATCTGAGTCGGCAGTTCAAGCTCGCCTACGGGGAATCGCCGTATGCGTATCTGATGACGCGGCGCATCGAGCGCGCGATGGCGCTGCTGCGCCGCGGCGATCTTTCGGTTACCGAGGTCTGCTTCGCGGTGGGCTGCTCCTCGCTGGGGACCTTCAGCACCCGCTTCGCCGAATTGGTCGGCGTACCGCCCAGCGTCTACCGGCGTGACGCCGCGCTCGAGACGGAGGGGATGCCGTCGTGCGTCGCGAAACAGGTCACCAGACCGATCAGGAATCGAGAAGCGCAGGGCGCGCGGTAACAATTAGCGTGATCAGCATGGAAATCAACATCGAAGCCAGCTTCCTGCCGCAGAACGACCCGGAGGCGGCCACCGCCTTCTACCGCGACATCCTCGGTTTCGAGGTCCGCAAGGACGTCGGATACAACGGGATGCACTGGATCACCGTCGGCCCGGTCGGCCAGCCCGACACCTCCATCGTGCTCTACCCGCCGGAGGCCACCCCCGGTCTCACCGATGAGGAACGCCGCACCATCACCGAGATGATGGCCAAGGGCACCTACGCCAGCATCGTCCTGGCTACCAAGGATGTCGACGCCGCCTTCGATCGGCTGCAGGCCGGTGACGCCGAGGTTGTCCAGGAGCCGACCGACCAGCCCTACGGCGTGCGCGACTGTGCCTTCCGCGACCCCGCGGGAAATATGATCCGCCTTCAGCAGGCAAGCTGAGAAACCTCCCGACATCCCGGCACACACCTGGTCGCGTCACGTCCCGGCGCGACTACAGGCTCCCTCGCCTTCCTGTCGCCAACGGAGGTTGCCGGAAATACAACGGGCCGGAAACACCACTCAACTGGAGGTAGTCGTGGCACAGCAGCCGACAGACAAGCGCAAGCCCGGTACACCCGGTGCATTCTCGCGCTGGATGCAGCAGAAGATGAATACCCGCATGAACCGCAAGATCCGGCGCGGCCGCAGCACGTTCATGGGCATGGACGTGCTGATCCTGCACACGGTGGGGCGTCGCAGCGGGGAGCCGCGGCAGACGCCGCTGGCCTGGTTCGCCGACGGTGAGAACGCCTGGCTGATCGTCGGATCGGGCGGCGGGAGCCAGAATCCGGACTGGCACGCCAACTTGATGGCGCATCCGGACAGGGCGTCGATCGAGTTGCCCGGCCGCGGCGCCCTCGAGGTGACCCCGCAGCAGCTGACCGGCGACCAGCGCGAGCAGGCCTGGCAGCGTATCGCCGACGCCGCGCCGCGTATCGCGAAGTATCAGGAGAAATCCGAGCGCAAATACCCGGTCGTCCGGCTCGCTCCGCGGTGATCCGCGCATACCGGAAGGGGAATCACGACGAGGTGGGGCGCAGGGGATACATGGTCGTCCTGCCGTACCCGGTGACGCGCAACAGCGCTCGCCCAAGCCCGTCCACCGGCATCGATCAGGTTTAATCGACATGCCACGCCGAAGGAGTCCGCTACGGCGTCCCGCGTAGAACAGATGGAGACACGATGACCACGGCCACGAAGAACGGCGCGAAGAAGGTCACGAAAAGAGGGGAAACGTCGCCGGCGACGCCCGCCGCCGACAGCCACGACCTGATCCGCGTGCACGGTGCGCGCGTGAACAACCTGCAGGACGTGAGCATCGAGATCCCGAAGCGTCGGCTGACCGTGTTCACCGGAGTCTCCGGCTCGGGGAAGAGTTCTCTGGTGTTCAGCACGATCGCCGCGGAATCGCAGCGGCTGATCAACGAGACCTACAGCGCCTTCGTACAGGGTTTCATGCCGACGCTGTCCCGGCCCGAGGTCGACGTCCTCGAGGGCCTGACCACCGCCATCATCGTCGATCAGCAGCGGATGGGCGCCGATCCGCGGTCCACGGTCGGCACCGCTACCGACGCCAACGCGATGCTGCGCATCCTGTTCAGCCGAGTCGGCACGCCGCATATCGGCTCGCCGCAGGCCTTCTCGTTCAACGTCGCCTCGATCAGCGGCGCGGGCGCGGTCGCCGTCGAGAAGAACGGGCGGACGGTCAAGGAGCGGCGCAGCTTCAGCATCACCGGCGGCATGTGCCCGCGCTGCGAGGGCCGGGGGTCGGTCAACGATATCGACCTGTCCCAGCTCTACGACGACTCCAAATCCCTGGCGGAGGGCGCGTTCACCATTCCGGGCTGGAAGTCCGACAGTTTCTGGACGGTCCGGGTCTACGCCGAATCCGGCTTCGTGGACCCGAACAAGCCGATCCGCAAGTTCACCAAGCGGGAGATGAACGACTTCCTCTACAAGGAGCCGGTCAAGGTGAAGGTCGACGGCGTCAACCTCACCTACGAGGGTTTGATCCCGAAGATCCAGAAGTCGTTCCTGTCCAAGGACAAGGAGGCGATGCAGCCGCATATCCGGGCGTTCGTGGAGCGCGCGGTCACCTTCACCACCTGTCCCGACTGCGAGGGCACCCGGCTCAGCGAGCTGGCGCGGTCGTCGAAGATCGCGGGCGTCTCCATCGCCGACGCCTGCGCGATGGAGATCCGCGATCTCGCCGAATGGGTGCGCGGGCTCGACGAGCCGTCGGTCGCGCCGCTGCTCACGGCGCTGGGCGCCACCCTGGACTCGTTCGTGGACATCGGGCTCGGCTACCTCTCGCTGGAGCGGCCGTCGGGGACGCTGTCGGGTGGTGAGGCGCAGCGCGTCAAGATGATTCGCCATCTCGGGTCGGCGCTCACCGATGTCACCTACGTGTTCGACGAGCCCACGATCGGGCTGCATCCGCACGATATCCAGCGGATGAACGACCTGCTGCTACAACTGCGCGACAAGGGCAACACGGTGCTGGTCGTGGAGCACAAGCCGGAGGCGATCGCGATCGCCGACCACGTGGTGGACCTCGGCCCCGGCGCCGGAACCCAGGGCGGCACCGTGTGTTTCGAGGGCACCGTCGACGGCTTGCGCGCCAGCGACACCAGCACCGGACGCCATCTCGACGACCGCGCCCAGCTGAAGGAGACGGTGCGCAAACCGAAGGGCGCGTTGGAGATTCGCGGCGCGACGGCGCACAACCTGCAGAATGTCGACGTCGATGTCCCGCTCGGGGTGCTCTGCGTCGTCACCGGCGTCGCCGGGTCGGGGAAGAGTTCGCTGATCCACGGCTCGATTCCGGCCGCGGAGGGGGTGGTGTCGGTCGACCAGGCGCCCATCCGCGGTTCGCGGCGCAGCAATCCGGCGACCTACACCAGCCTGCTGGAGCCGATCCGCAAGGCGTTCGCGAAGGCCAACGGCGTGAAACCGGCGCTGTTCAGCGCCAATTCCGAGGGCGCCTGCCCGAACTGCAACGGCGCGGGCGTCATCTACACCGACCTCGGGATGATGGCGGGCATGGAGACCACGTGCGAGGAGTGCGAGGGCAAGCGATTCCAGGCGTCGGTGCTCGAGTACCAGCTGGGCGGCCGCGATATCAGCGAGGTGCTGGCGATGTCGGTGGCCGAGGCCGAGGAGTTCTTCGGCGCGGGCGAGGCCCGGATTCCGGCCGCGCACGCCATCCTCGAGCGGCTCGCGGACGTCGGGCTCGGCTACCTGAAGCTCGGCCAGCCGCTGACGACGCTGTCCGGTGGTGAGCGGCAGCGGCTGAAGCTGGCCACCCACATGGCCGACAAGGGCGGCGTCTACGTCCTCGACGAGCCGACCACCGGGCTGCACCTGGCCGACGTGGAGAATCTGCTCGCCCTGCTGGACCGCCTGGTCGACTCCGGCAAGTCGGTCATCGTCATCGAGCACCACCAGGCGGTCATGGCGCACGCCGACTGGATCATCGACCTCGGCCCGGGCGCGGGCCACGACGGCGGCAAGATCGTGTTCGAGGGGACCCCCGCCGACCTGGTCGCCGACCGCTCCACCCTCACCGGCGAGCACCTGGCGGAGTACGTCGGCGCGTGAGCGGCGGCATCGCCGAGCAGCGGTGCGTGCAGGCCCGTCCTCACAGCCCCAATTTGGTTACGGCGTTGTCCTCCAACGGATTCGCGGTGCGAATGTAGCCGTGCACGGTGCGGGGATTGGACCAGCGGCCCTGTCGCATGATCTCGCGGTCGCTGGCGCCGCCGAGCGCGGCCTGGGTGGCGAAACCGGCGCGCAGCGAGTGGCCGGAGAACAGCGCCGGGTCCAGGCCGGCGCGCGCGGCGTAGCGTTTGACCAGCTCCGCCACGGCACGGCCGGACATGGCGGCGGCGCCGATCCCGCCGTGCCGGGAGACGGTCGGGAACAGGGGCAGATCGGGGTCGGCGAGGGCGGCGCCGGTGAAGCCGTGGCAGCGGTGGATGCCGGGGTCGACGGTCGCGCCGTTCGCGAGCCAGGCACGCAGTCCGCCGGTGCCGCCCTCGATGTGCTTCTCGCGCAGGCGGATCCAGTCGGCGAAGGCGCAGACGGGACAGGTGTGCGGGTGCTGTCCGCGGGGGAGGACGACCCGCTGGGCGGTGAAGCCGGTCGGGTCGGTCTTGGTGGCGGGGAGCTGGATCAGCAGGACCGGTTCGCCGCTGGCGTGGTCGAGGTCGACCCGCACGTCCGAGATCCGCAGTCCGGCGATCTCGCTGCGGCGCAACGCACCCGCGAATCCGGCCAGGAGTAGGAGGGCGTCGCGGCGGCGTGCGGGTTCGGTCGGCCAGCCGGGCGCGGGCAGGCCGCCGAGCAGCTGTTCGAGGGTGTGCAGCAGGACCGGGCGCTTGCGCTCGGGCTGGGCGCGGCGGGTGCGGCGGATGCCGCGCAGGGTCAGGCGGACGACATCGGACCGGGTGGGCGACGGCAGTCCGTTGGCCGCGTGCACCGCCGCGACGGCGGCACTCTTGCGCTCCAAAGTGGCTGCGCCGAACGCCCATTCGCCCGACGGGCGGCGCGCATCGGCGGCCGCCGCGAGATAGACGGCGACATCCAGCGGATCGGCGGGCAGCGCCTGCCGCCCCTCCGCCGCACACCACGCCGACCACGCGATCCAGTCGGATCGGTACGCGCGCACCGTATTCGGCGACTGCGACGCCTCGAGATACCGGCGCAGCGCCCCGGCCTGCTCGTCGTCGAACCGCTCGCGCACCAGCCGCAGCGCCGCCGCGTCCACGAGCACGCTGCGCACGCCGCGTCGCAACTCGGTATGCACCGCATCGGGCACGGCGATCTGCCCGGCGTCAGCGGTCGACTCGGCTGCTGTGCTCATCGCTGGCCACAGTACCGGGCGCCCATCCATGGACGCCGCATCCCTCGGCGAGGCCCGCGGGCAGGCCGCAGGACCGGCGGTGTGCGGCTCACCGCCCTGGCCGAGGACCTGCTATCGAGATCGACCGCCGACACGGTGTGATCAGGCCCTGGACCGAGTTCTGCGGGAGATGGCCACACCGAGCAGACAGATCGTTCCGCCGAGCAGGCCCCAGGCGGTCGGGATCTCGCCGAGCAGCAACCAGGACAGCAGGATGGAGATCGCGGGGACGGCATAGGTGCTGGCGGTGAGGCGGCCCGCGTCGGTGCGGCCCAACGCGTACGACCAAGTGGTGAATCCTATTGCGGTGGGGAACAATCCGAGGTAGATGACATCGAAGGCGACTCGTCCGGGCGCGGTGGCGAGTTCGCTCACCAACTGCGGCGTCCAGGGCAGCAGGACCACGGTCGCGATCACGCACCCGAGCCAGATCGCGGTGAGCGGATCCACGTAGGCCATCGCGGGCTTCTGGACCAGCACGCCCGCCGCGTAGAGCACGGCGGCCACCAGGCACAGCAGCACGCCGAGCCCGTCGCGGTGCCCGCCGGAGCTGAACGCGATGATCGCGACGCCGCCCAGCGAGACGAGCGCACCGGTCACCAGCGTCGCGGTCAGCCGCTCGTCCAGCAGCGCGGCGGCGCCGAACGCGACCAGCAGCGGCGCGAGGTTCACCAGCAGGGCGGCGGTCCCCGCGTCGACGTGCCGTTCACCGGCGTTGAGCGCCACCGTATATCCGGCGAGCCACAGCACCGCATAGGCCGCTACCAGCAGCAGCGCGCGTTTCGATCGCGGAACGCGGCGCCGGATGCCGCCGCGGAACCAGACCAGCACGGTCAGGGCGACGGCCGCGACGGCCAAGCGCAGCAACGCCATCGGCGCGGGCGACAGCGCCGATCCCGCATCGCGGATCGCGATGAACGCGGAGGCCCACAGCACCACGGTGACCAGGGCGGCGGCCGCGGTGGACAGATCCGGGTTGCGGCGCGGCGACAGGCGAGCGGCCGCGCGGGTGCGAAGGTCGGTAGTCACCCCGACATCGTCGCCACTCTTCA
This sequence comes from Nocardia thraciensis, assembly GCF_054782435.1. Classification (NCBI taxonomy): domain Bacteria; kingdom Bacillati; phylum Actinomycetota; class Actinomycetes; order Mycobacteriales; family Nocardiaceae; genus Nocardia; species Nocardia thraciensis. The sequence continues at coordinate 171,830 of NZ_BAAGSM010000028.1, read as the reverse complement.
TAGGACAGCACAAGCGAATAAAAGACATCGAATGTTCAGCCCAGCTGTACAATTCGGGCATGCTCGACATCATCCGGCTGAATCTGCTGCGCACGGTCATCGCCACCGGGTCGCTGCGGGCCAGTGCGTCCGCGCTGGGCTGCACCCCGTCGGCGGCCAGCCAGCAGTTGGCCGCGCTGCAGCGGCAGACCGGTCTGCGACTGGTCGAGCGGGCGGGGCGGGGCATCGAGCCCACCGCCGCCGGGCGCGCGCTGGCATCGGAGTCGGGCAGGCTGTTCGAGGAGCTGAGCCGCCTGGAGGGCGTGGTCGGGGATCTGCGCGCGGGGCGGGTGGGCAGCCTGTCGATCGGCTATGTCGCGTCGGTGAGTTCCACGTGGCTACCGCCGATCGTCGATGCGCTGCGCACCGAATTCCCCGATCTCCGACTGGAATTGCGGATGTCGGAGGTCGCCGACGGGCAGCGCGATGTGGAGATCGTGGTCGAAGATCCGGACGCCGGTCCGCCTCCGGGGGTGCGGGTGCACCGCCTCGCCACCGACCCGTACCTGGTAGCAGTGCGCTCCGACGATCCGCTGGCGGCGCGGTCCGAGGTGGCGCTGGTCGACCTCGCCGAGAGCACCTGGATCGATAACGAGCCGAGCGACGGTCCGTGCCGCCGGATTCTGCTGAACGCCTGCGCCCAGGCCGGTATCGTCCCGCGGTTCCAGGTGCAGACCCCGGACTACCGCACGGCGCTGTCCATGGTCGCGACGGGTATCGGCGTCACGGCGCTGCCCCGGCTGGCCGCGGTGGACCTGCCCGCCACCGTGGTGGCGCGCCCGCTCGTGGGCCCCACCCCGATTCGCTTCGTCAGCGTCGCCGTTCGCGATTCCGCGGCCAGCCCCGCCACTCGCCGCGCCGTGGAGCTGTTCGCCGCGCTCGCGGCGCGGCCGGAGTAGCGCACCACGTATCCGGTTGTGGCCGTAGTCGTTTCAGCGGGAGGGTGTGGTGACGCCGAACGGCGCCTGCCCGCTGCCCTGACCGGGGGACGTGGTGGAAGGTCGGGAGGCGGTGTCACAGAGCAGGACACACCCGGACGGGGTCGGACTGTAGGTACTCGCCGCGGGCGGTGTGACGGTCATTTGCCCGCTCGCCGTGAAGTCTATCGTCCACTGCCCTGGCGAATCGGATCCGCCTCCGTAGGGCGCGGTCGACGGGGAGTCGCAGAGCATGCTGCAACCGCCGTGCGACGAGACACCTGGCTGTGGGTACCCCGGACCCTGATTCATGGAGAACGTTATCGGCGCTATCACCGTAGCCGTCACGCCGACTCCGGCCGCAATGATCGTGATCATGTCTGAATGGCCTTCCAAGAGTGCGGATCTCGCACTGTCGAGTGTGGCGAAGTTCCGCCGTGACCGTGCCAACCCCGGTAGACGCTCGCGGACCGGGCAGTATCGGTCCTCATGGACGACGAGCCCCAGTGGGAGCAGGCAGATCCGGAGGTCCAGGCGCGGATCGAGGACAGTTTCGAACGCCAGGGCCTGATGCGGTTACGTGCACGCGGGTGCCACCGGCGCGATCGCCGACAGCGCGGGTGGTTACGCCGCGTTCACCGTGTTCCCGGCGGATTCCACGGATACAGGCCGCGATCAATCAGCCCGGGAATGGTGGCAGATCCCTGAGTGGGGTGTCACCGGACGGTCAGGTGGTCGCGAGCAGAATCTGTTCGGATTCGGCCGGGTGCAGTCCGTCGGTGCGATCGGCGAAGTAGCGGGCAGTGATCTCCTCCGACGAGATGTGCCGGGCCGCCGGGAAACCCGCCTGTTTCGCGAGCGCCACCATTTCGGCGGGCCGGAAGAAGCTGATGAACGGGGTGCCGTTGGTGCGGGCGCCCCGCTCGGCGAAGCGGCGTAGTTCCTGTTCGGCGGGGCCGACGAGGTCGATCGGCAGCATGAACGTCGTCGCCAGCGTCGAACCCGGCGCGAGCGACGAAAGCTGTTGCAGGGTGGCGGTATTCGCCTGCCGGGTGAGATACATGGTGACGCCGGTCGAGGCCACGACGGCCGGGCGTCCGGGATCGAAACCCGCGACCGCCAGCCGATCCCACCACGAATCCACCTCGAAGTCGACGGGCACCAGCCGCAACCATTCGGGTATGCCGTACCCGAGTTCGACCAGGCGCCGCCGCTTCCACTCCTGCGGCCCGGGCTGATCGACCTCGAAAACGGTCAGCCTCGCGGCGAGTTCGGGTCGGCGCTGCGCGAGGGTGTCCAACCCGGCGCCGAGCAGAACGTACTGGTCGACTCCGTGGGCAACCTGCTCGGTCAGGAGATCCTCGATGAACCGCGCGCGGGCGAGGACGCCCGCCCGCATCGGCCCGGTGGTCCGCGGATCCATATCCGGGCGGTCCTGCCAGCCCGCGGCGGGCGCCACCAGCCGCAGGCCCACCTCGTCGTCGAAAACGTATGGCGGCGAATCGATCCGCCGGTGCATGGCCCGCCACAGGGCGACGCGGGCCGCGGTGTCCTCGGGCCCATTCATCTCGCTGGTCACGGGGGGTCACGCCTTGCCCGGCGCCTGCAGGCTCCACAGCCGCCCGTCGGGGTCGCGGACGGTCATCTCCTGGGTCCCGTAGTGCGTCTGTTCGAACTCTCTGACGATCTCGACGTCATCGCCGGGCCGGTGCTCGGTACCGGCGACCTTCAGCACCAGTTGCGCGCGCGGCTCCTGGGTCGGCGCCACCTCGGCCACGAATACCCAGGGGCCGTCACTGTTACGAAACTGGCCCGAGTTGTGATCGGTCTCGAACTCGACCTCGAATCCCAGTTCCTGCAGGAATCTGGCGGTCTTACCCCAATTGTGGGTCTCCAGGAAAACGGCCTCGATGCCCTCTGTCTGCATATCAATCCTTTCGGTGCGGGTGCGTGTCGTCGAGGTAGGCGCGCAACGCGGCGGCGACCAGCGCCGACAACGACGTTCCCGACTCGATCGCCCGGATCTTGACCTGCTTGATCAGCCCGATCGGCAGATAGACGTTGAACTGCTTCACATCCTCGTCGCCCACGCTCCTATGCTAGCATGCTAGCAATCTAGATCCGAGTCGGCGACGAGCCGTGCCGTCGGCGGTGGATGCTCAGCGCGGGGCGCCGGGATCGGTTCGCGGACGCGGCGAGATGGCGGTGATGAGGTAGCGATCGTCGATGCGGCGAGTGGTCACCAGCTGCGAGTTGTAGGTCTGCGCGGCATGACCGGGCCGGAACTCGGTCACGGTCACGAGATTCTCGCCGAGTATCGCCGTGGGGGTGATCGTCACGCAATGGGTGGCGCCCGGCGGAATCGAGTCGATGCCCTGCTGCAGGACGGCCGCCGGGGAGACGTCGCCGTCGGCGGCGACCACCGCGCGGGCCCGCTCCCCGGAGCGTTCGACGTAGAACGCGTGCTGGAACGCCAGAATCGCCGCCGCCGCGGAGTCGGTGCCGCCGGATCCGTTGCCCTGCACGCGATCCCCGCCGCGCTCGGCCGGGCACTGTGAGGAGGCCGGGGGAGCGGGCGGCACGGTCGGCGGGGCGGCGGAGTCTCGGTGCTGGCCGATTCGGACCAGAACCGAGACGGTGACCAGCAGGGCCGCGAAGACGCCGACGGGGACCAGCCACCACCTTCTGCTACCGCGCGCCTCCGGCCGCAGCAGATTGTCGAATTCGTCGCGAAACGACTCCCGAGGTCCGGCGTCGGTTCGGTCTTCGGTCCGCGACTCGTTCCGATACATGGCCCCCGCCTTCTGTCCTGGCCCTACACGACGTACCGGACAGTATGAGTTTTCGGCCGAATGTCAACGCCGCCCCGCCCATTTGGCGCTATTGCGCACCCGCGCTATCCGAACATGGCTCGGCGCTGCCAGTACCGCTGTTCGACGGATTCGAGGTAAGTGGGCGAGTCGGCGCTGGTGGCCGTCTCCTCCAACTCGCCGTCATCGGCTACGTAATAGGTCTTGCCGCGCGGCTTTCCGTCCTCGGGGGTGTACACGATCCAGCCGACACTGAACCGCTCGGCCACCAGCCTGCCCGCCGCGGCCTTACCGGAAGCGCCGTGAAGCAGGTGTTTGCGTACCTGCCCGATCGCCTGAGCCTGCGGCACGGGCTCGAGGGGTCGCTCTCGGTCGGGTCCCGCCGCCGGTTCGGGGCTCGGATCCCGCACTCGGCGGCGGGATGACCACGGCGTGGTGAGATCGGCCGATTCCGCGGCCGGCTCGCTCGGCGCACCCGCGGTGGCGGCGGCCTCGGGCGACGACGAGATTCGGCCATGTATGACCCTGGGGTCCTCCACCGAGACTTTCGCCGCCGCGGCCTGCGTGGGCGACACTCGTCCGAAGGGGTAGGAGACGACCGGGTTCTTCGGAACGGCGACCTGCGTCTCGCCGGCTGTCGTGTACTGCCAGCGCTGAGGTCCTTCGGTCATTGCGGGTTCCTCTTCGGGTCATACCGATAGCGCCTGGGGGAGTCTCCACTGTAAATCGGCGCCGCGCCGCGGTTGTGCCCACTGCTGACAAGATCGCCGGGCGCTCGCGCGCCTGTTCGGCCAGGTAGTGCACACACCGATCGGGTGGGTAAACGTGGCGCTGTCGGAGTGGTTCGCATATTGGTACGGGCGTACAGGGGACCCTGGTTTTCGTAGGTTCCGTCGTTGTTTCGTTTCGTTAGCGATGACCAAACGCAAACGGAAAAGAATCGAGGTGAGCGGGTGAGTTCCGAGCGGCTAACCTCCGATAAGGTTCACTTATCGGAGGTCATCACAGGGTGGTTCCTCTTGGGCTACTGTGGATTTCGTTTCGTGTCGTTCCGTTTGATTTGACGAAACCAACGCTACGATTTTTCGGGTGTCGAACGTATGCAGCTATCCGGGATGTTCCCGACCCAGCGCGCGCACCGGCGGACCGGGACGGCCGTCGGAGTACTGCGACCATCCGGACCACACGCGGTGGCGGGCCTGGCGGGAACGGCAGCGGCAACAGCAGGAGACAGACGCTCCGGCCGCCAACGTCACTGTGACGCAACAAGGTCCGGTGACCTTGGCGCGGCTGCGCGCCGATGAGCTGCTGATTCAGTTCCGGACGGTGGCCGAGCAACTGGGCGGCACCCTCACCGCCGCGGTGGCCGAACTGTCCATCCTGGCCGATCCTTCGGTCGCCGAGACGCAGGTCCAGGCGGTGCAGGCGGATGCGGCGCGGCGCATCGCCGAGGCGGAGATGGCGACCGTCGCCGCGGAGCAGGCCCGGCGCGAGGCCGAAGAGGCCAGGGCCGCGGCAGAATCCGCCGCCGAGGACGCGGCGGCCGCGGCGGAGCAGGCCGAGTCGCGCATCGCCGCGGCGGTGGCCGACCGCGACGATGCGCTGCGCGAGGTCGAGCGGGTTACCAAGCAGGCCGCCGACGACGTATTCGCCGCCCGCACCGAGGCGGAGGCCGACATCCGCACCGTGCGGCGGGAGGCCGCCGACGATGTGGAGCGCGCCCGCGACCAGGCCGCGGAGGAGATCGGCCTGGCGCGCCAGAAGGCCAGCACGGACACCGAACGCGCGAAACGCGAGGCCGCCCAGCAGGTCACCGCCGCGGCCGCCGAACGCGATCTGGCCGTGCAGCGCGCCGCCGACGCCGAGCGCGCGATCGAGCGCGCCGAATCCGCGGTCGCCGACCGCACCCAGGCCCTCACCGAGATCCGTGACGAGTTGAACCGGGTGCGGGCCGAACTCGCCACGGCCCGCTCCGAAATCACCGACACGCGCCGGGCCGCGGCGGAGGAGTCCGCCGCGCTGCGCGCCGAACAGGCTTCCACCCTCGAGAAGACGCGGCAGGAATGGGCCGAACGACTCGCCGCGGTCGACGACGCGCGCGCCCAAACACTCACTCGCGCCGAGCGCGCCGAACGTCAGCTCGACGAACTCCTCGCCCGCACCGGAGGGAAGGCTGCACCGAACAAGCGCACGAGCGCAAGGGATCTCGATCCCGCATGACCCCCGACGTTCGGGCTGCGTAGTGCGTGGCGAGCGGGTTGACTTGTCACCATGACTTCCGCACACCGCGACATCCGCTCACCGCACGAGCTGATCGTGATCACCCGCGGCGCCGACGCGCCCATCGACGACATAGCCCTGGTGGCCAACCGCTCCGCCGAGGACCGGATCGCGGCGCTGCTCCCCGAGGGGGCGGAGCTGACCCGAATCTTCGGTACCGCCAACCGTGTTCAGCAGACGGTGGCCGGTGCCCCGGACGAGGGCGCGGGCGCGCAGTATCTGAACTATTTCTGCGTGCGCGGCGCGGCCGAGCGTTCCGCCACGGCGGATCTCGACGAGCTGGCGACGCGGCTGCGGGCCGACGAGGCGGTGGCGGCCGCCTATGTCAAGCCGCCCGCCGAACCGCCGATCGATGTGGAGATCGTCGCGATGCGGTCCACGGTCGCGGTGCCGCCGGTGACACCCGAGTTCACCACGCGCCAAGGCTATCTGGCCGCGGCACCCGACGGGGTCGACGCGCAGTGGGCGTGGACGCGACCGGGCGGGCGCGGCGCCGGGGTGCGCGTGGTGGATGTGGAGGGGGCCTGGCGGTTCACCCACGAGGACCTGCGCGACAATCAGGGCGGCGTGATCGGCGGTCAACCGTCCCCCGATCTGGGCTGGCGCGACCACGGGACCGCGGTGGCGGGCGTCATCAGCGGCGACGTGAACCCCTTCGGCATCACAGGTATCACACCGGAGTCGGGTATCCGGGCGATATCGGTCTTCGGCCCGGGGTCCGCGGCCGCGATCCGCCAGGCGGCGGAGGCGCTGAACGCGGGCGATATCATTCTGCTCGAATTGCACCGTGCGGGACCGCGATTCGACTTCGCCGGTCGACCGGATCAGCGCGGCTACATCGCGATCGAGTGGTGGCCCGACGACTGGGCGGCCATTCGCTACGCGGTCGGGCGCGGCGTGATCGTCGTGGAGGCGAGCGGTAACGGCGGCGAGAACCTCGATGATGCGCTGTATGACACCCGGCCGCCCGGCTTCCCCGAGACATGGAGCAACCCGTTCCGCGGCGGTACCGCGGACTCGGGCGCGATCCTGGTCGGCGCGGGCGCACCGCCGCCGGGCACGCACGGGCGCGACCACGGCCCGGCGCGGTCCCGCCTGGGTTTCTCCAATTTCGGATCGCGGATCGACACGCAGGGCTGGGGCCGCGAGGTGACCACCACGGGCTACGGTGACCTGCAGGGCGGCAGCAACGAAGACCACTGGTACACAGACGTTTTCAGCGGCACCTCGAGCGCCTCGCCGATCGTGGTCGGCGCGGTCGCGAGCTATCAGGGCATCGCCACGGCCGCGGGCGCCCGGCTCACCCCCGACCGGATCCGCAGCCGTCTGCGCGACACCGGATCCGCCCAGACCGACGCCCCGGGCCGTCCCGCCACCCAGCGCATCGGCAACCTCCCGAATATCCGCGCGCTGGTCGGGGAGTAGCGGGATTCGACATCACCACTTCGCGGTGATCGGCCGTCACGGTCCGTGCGCCGCATCTAAGATCAGGCGCTGACTGTCAACTCGATCTCTGAAGGGTACTCGATGACGAAATCTCGCGTGAAATTCTGGGTCTCGACCGTCGGACTCGTTGCGGCGCCACTGGTTTCGAGCGCTCCCGCCGCGGCGGAGGGCCTGGCGTTGACGCCGGAGGTGGTCGAGTCGGCAACCGCCATCGATGCGCCACCGCCGTGCGTCAATTACCCCGGCAACATTCCGTGCAACCTGTCCACATTCTCGAGTTCGCTCGGTATCGGCCGCTGACCACAGGCCCGCGCCGGCCGGGAGCTACCGGATGGCGAGCGCTACGAGCTGGGTGACCTCCTTGTCGGAGAAGTTGTTGTCGCTGACGAGTACCAGCGTGCGCTCGCCGGAGGGCAGGCGCGGGCCCCAGGTCATGCCCTCCACATTGTCCAGCGCGGACAGTCCGACGTCTGCCAGGTCCACCAGTAGCCTCTTGGTGGCCGCGCGGGCAGGCTGCGGCGGCGCGTCGAGAATGTTGGCGGCGTGGGTGATGTCGGCCTCGTAGACGCGCAGCCGGTAACCCGCGTTCTCGACATAACTGCGTTCCAGCACCAGGTATCTCGCCGGATCGAGAGGGTCGGCGGCGAGAATCGAGGCGATGCCGTTGGTGCCGTGCCCCTCCGCGAAGACGGGGTCGAGCGGGTAGGCGTACTGGGCGAGCAGCGGGCCGGACCGGGCCTGCACGGTAATTCGGACGAGCGCGCCGGAGGACGTGGTGGGCTCGGGCCCGTCCTGCACGAGCGGTCCCTCGGCGGAATGCACGAACAGCGTGCCGCCGGCGGCGAAGGTCGCGCCCTCGAATCCGGCGTTGCGCCGCGGGCCCGAATCCGGGCGCATGCGTTCGTTGTCGGGAATGGGCAGCTCACCGGTAGCGGCGCCGTCCGAGCGGGCGATGCGGATCGATGGATCGGCGAGCACCGCGTCGGTGCGCTCGCCCTCCTGCGTCCACACATAGTCGCCGGTCCACGGGTCGAACCGGATTTCCTCGGGGTCGACCGTCATCGGCGCGTAGGTCGTGCCCGCGGCGGTGCGGAGCGGGCGGGTGCCGGTGAACGCGATCGGCCCGATGCCGCTGCCGTCCACCGGGATTCGGGCGGTGTAGAGCCGCGCCGGATTCTTCGCGGACCGGTCGTCGCTGATCATCACGTATTCGCCGGTGCGCTCGGAATAGTCGATGCCGGACAGGCCGCCGACCGTGGTGCCGCCGACATCGAGATCGTGCGCGACGATCTGCTCGCCGAGCAGCCGCACCGGCGGCGCCGTCGTATCCGCCTGCGCCGGAATGGCAGTGCATGCAAGTGCGCATGACGCGCAGATCAAGATCTGTCTCGAACGACCCATAGCTGACAACCTATCCGCCGGTTCGCGGGCGTGCCCGCCCAGCCCGGCCCGATATGGGCGCCGCAGTCGGTGGGTGTGACAAGCGATCTCCAAACAAACGACAAGCCGCCTGCCGGACGGTGGTCGCATGAAAGCCTGGAAGTCGCCGGTTCGGTATGAGTAGGTCACGGTCAGCGATGGAGGAGCTACGCCGGAAGCTCGAGGGGTTGCTCGGCACCGCGGCCGACTCCGCGGACCAGCAGTTGACCGCGGGCAAGGCGATCGATCACAGCTACCGCACGCAAGCGGAAGGCTGGCGCGCGGGTGTCGGCCGCTACACGGAGACGGATGCGGCAGCGGCGCGGACGATCGGTGACATCGATATGCCACAGGGTTCTCGTGCGGTATCCGCGGCAGCAGCACCCGGCCGCGGAGTTGACGTGCCGCTGGCCGAGATCCGTCCGGCTGGAGTGTCCCGGTTGATCCGCAACGTGCAGGAACCGACGCGATCGGAGGCGAGTGCGATGCGGCGCGCCTATGAGGCGCAGATCGCTATCCTGTCCCGGATGGGCGACCGCCCGCCGACTCGTGCCGAGTTGCGCGAACTGTTGCAGCTGGTCAACCCGACCAGGTCCCGATCGGCGGGTAACTGCATGGAGTGCTCGTGGGCGGTGCGCGACATCCTGGCCAGGCGTGCCGCTGTCGCCGGGCCGAGTGGCGCCCAGAAATTCATCGAGCCCTCGACGGAACGCTTCCACGGCGACAGCCACACCGAGATCCACGCAGCGATAGCGGAGCAGCTGAACCGGCCGGGCCGCAACGCCATCATGTCCGGCAACCGGTACTCCGACGCCTTCGGACACCATTACAACGTCGCCAACATCGACAACGAGATCTACTACCTCGACGGTCAAACCGGGACTCTGACAGCGCAGAACATCGTTCCGGACGGCGACTACTATGTGGTGTTCCCGATGCCCAGCCACGAAGTATGACAGCGCCGCCGCGTGTCGGTTCGGTCGAGCGGCATGGCAGGGTCGAGGGCATGGTGTCGCAGAGTCGTGGGGTGTTGGTGACGGGGGCGTCGCGGGGGATCGGGCGGGCGATCGCTGTGGCGTTCGCCGAGAACGGCGATCGGGTCGCGGTGCATTATTCGTCGCGGCGAGCCGAGGCGGAGCGGACGCTGGCGGGGCTGCCGGGGGACGGGCACACACTGGTCGGCGGCGATGTGGGGACGGCCGCGGGGGCGGCGGCGATCGTCGAGGCCGCGGTGGCGGCGCTGGGCACGGTGCACGTGCTGGTGAACAATGCGGCGGTGAATCTGCCGCAGCCGTTGCCGTCGACGGATTTCGAGCACCGGTGGCGGGCAGGTAGGTGCCGGTGAGCCCGAGCGGTGTGAGAATCCGGGCCTGCAGTTCTTCGGCGTAGGAGCGCCCGGTCGTTCGCTCGATGAGGAGTGCGGCAACGAGGAAATTGGTATCGGTGTACTCGTACCGGCTGACGGGCGGGAATTTCGCCGAAAGCCGCAACGCGATGGCAATCTCCTCGCCGGGCGTGAAGGTGCGGCCGGATTTCGCCGCCCGATGTTCCTCGATTTCCGGATTCTCGGATACTTCCGGCAGCCCGCCGCGATGTTGCAGAAAGCTGGCGCACGGTATTTCCGCTCGCGCGGATCTGCGCGGCCCGACTCGGCCGTTCTGTCGCAAATCCATGGTTAATGGTGGGTGCGGGTCATATCATTGCACTATGCCCACACTCCGAGTAGCGGGGCGCACCGACGTTTTCGCCGGTGACGCGTGGCTGGCGGCGCTGGCGATCGGCTGGGCGTCGGTGACCCTGGGGGTGGTGATTCTGCTCTGGCCCGACAAGTCGGTGCGGGTGGCGGGCCTGCTGTTCGGGCTGTGCCTGCTGCTGACGGCGCTGTGGCAGCTGACGATCGCATTCCGCGCCCGCATCGGGTTCGGGCTGCGAGTATTGGAATTCGTCACCGCGATGCTGGCCCTGCTGCTTGCCGTCTGGTGCCTGCAGAGCGGGGACTGGGCGGCGATGCTGGCGCTGTGGGTGGGTATCGGCTGGGCGATTCACGGCATCGTGCAGGCCATCGTGGCGGTGTGGTCCGACGATCTGCCGCACGGCGGCCGTCAGGAGTTCTACGGCGTGCTCACGCTACTGGCGGCGGCGGTCGTGGTGGTCTGGCCGATCGAAACGGTGGGTGCGCTGTCGGGGTTGGTGGGCGTGGTCCTGATCGGGTTGGGCGCCATAGAGATTCAGTCGTCGGTGCGCATGGACCGGCCAGCAGCGCAGGGGGAGACGGTCGGAGTCCGCGGATTGCTGCGTTCCGAGCCCAGGGTTGGCTAACTTCCCGCATTCGCCAGAGACTCATCCCGCAAATGCCGTGCTACGAAGTGACCCTCGGCACCCGCTTTCGGCCGGAATCCACCACCGTCCGACACAACGCAACTATGCAGCCGATGCCGTGATGCACAGCAGGAACCCTGGTTTCGCTACCCCGACACGGGGAACCGCGAGTGCATGCCCGTTGACGGCCGACGCCCCTGGCGGCGTGCGCTTCCCAGCATTCCGCTATTCGAGGGCTACCGTCGACGGCGGTGTACGCGTGTGCCGAGTCGTCCAGTGAGAGGTGCAGCAGGTGCCGTTGTCGCGTCGAGGGTTGTTGGCCGCCGCGGTCGCCGGGGGTGCGGCGGGGACGCTCGGGCGACCGGGGGCCCGCGCGGCCGAAGCGCGGGTCGTGGCGCCGGGCGAGGCCGACTATGCCCGGCTGACGCTGCGCGGATACAACCGGCGATTCGTGGCGCGGCCGCAGCGGATTCACCTGCCCGGCTCGACGAGCGAGGTGCGCGACGCAGTGGCGCGGGCCGTGCGTGAGCGGCTGCCGATCGGGGTGCGTTCCGGCGGGCACTGCTTCGACGATTTCGTCGACAATGCGAGGTCGCGGGCCCTGATCGATCTGGAGCGGATGACCGAGGTCCGGTGGGACGAGCGGTATCGCGCGTTCTCGGTGGCCGCCGGGGCGGAGCTGAGCACTGTGTACGAACAGCTGGGCCGGTGGGGCGTGACCGTTCCGGGCGGCATCTGCAAGGGCGTGGGCGCGGGCGGACATATCAGCGGCGGCGGTTACGGGCCGCTGTCGCGTCGGCACGGGCTGGTCGCCGACCATCTGTACGGGGTGGAGGTGGTCACGGCCGACGCGGCGGTGGTGGTCGCGACGCGCGACGGCCCGCACCGGGACCTGTGGTGGGCGCATACCGGCGGGGGCGGCGGCAATTTCGGTGTGGTGACCCGCTTTCTGCTGCGCTCACCCGAATCCGACGGCGGCGATCCGCACCTCGCGCTGCCGCGCCCGCCCGCGCAGATGCTGTCGGCGCGGCTGGTCCTGCCCCTGGCCACCGAGGAGTCGTTCGTGCGATTCCTCGGCAACTACCTGGATTTCTTCGCGCGCCACCGCGACCCCGGCAACCGGTTCGCGGGCCTGTACGCGCCGCTGAGCGTGCACCCGATCGCCGACGGATCCACCGAGGTGCTCATCCTGATGGATGCCACCCAGCCCGACGCCCAGGCGCGGATGGACGAATTCGTCGCCCATATCGGGGCGGGTGTCGTTCCGGGACCGGTGCTGATGCCGCCCGGCCGGGACTCCTACGCGGGCACCGTGGACCGGATCTACTACGCGAAATCGCCGATGCCGCCGCGGGTGAAGATCAAGGCGGCGTACCTGCGGCAGCCCTATTCGCGGGAGCAACTGCGAATCTGCTACCGCCGCATGGCCGAATTGCGGGCCGACGACGAATCGGTGCTCGAGTTCCTGCCGTTCGGCGGCGCCATCAACGCCGTCGCGCCCGAGGCCACGGCCATGCCCGCACGCGACTGCTGCATGAAGATGCTCATCCACGCGGCCTGGCGCCTACCCGAGGACGACGCCCGCCACGTCGGCTGGGCCCGGCAGATGTACCGCGATCTCTACGCCGACACCGGCGGGGCGCCGGTACCCGGCGACCGCCACGGCGGCAGCTACATCAACTATCCGGACCCCGATCTCGCCGACCCCCAGTGGAACAGCTCCGGGCTGCCGTGGCACGCCTTCTACTACGGCGCGAACTATCCGCGGCTGCAGCGCGTCAAGGCGCGGTGGGATCCGGAAGACGTCTTCCACCACCAGCTTTCGGTCGAGCGGCCGTAGCGCGCTCGACGGTGGTCCGTGGCGCCCGTGACGAGAAACATGGCTCGGCCCGCCCGCTGATTCGCTACTGGTGCGGCCACTGCGGCGGCGGCTGCTGTCCCGGATAGCCCCCGGGTGGTTGTCCCTGGCCCATCGGGGGTTGCGGCCAGGCGTGCGGGGGAGCGAGCGGTTGCTGCGGCCCCCCGGTTCGTGGCTGTCCGTTGTCCGAGAACGTCGCCATGAGCAACGCGACGATCGCCAGCACGACGGCCAGCAGCGCGGGGATCGACAGCCAGCCGCCGTCGTCCCAGGGGCTGAGGCTGCTGCTGCGCGAACTCTGATCGATCGCGTTCAGCACGTAGCCCAGGTTTCCGATCAACAGCATTCCGGCGCTCAGCGCCGCGACCAGACGGGCGATGGGCCTGCCGCCGACGAGCAGCAGGATCGCGCCGACGACGGCGAGCAGGACCGTCACGACGATGTCCAGGTCGCCCCAGAACAGCTTGCTGTACTCGGCGTAGAACCAGATCCGCCGGGCGAGGTACAGGATCGCCGACAGGCCCAGCAGGGCCGCGGCCAGGGGACCGGCCGCGCCGCCGCCGGTCCGCGGTGGCGCCGGATAGCCCGGAAACGGCGGTCCGGGCGGAAACGGTTGGGCCATCTCGTACAACTCCCTCGTTCGAAAACCGACTCGACGCAGCCTAAGTGATCGCGGCGTCGCGGGCCGATCGGCCGCTATTCCCACCAGGCGCATCCATGCCGGGCCGATCGCGCGGTTTGCGCGCCTCGGACGGCGGTGCGGTCGCAACGAGAGTGCGCGGCTCCCATACGATGGCCGAATGACCAAAGTGCTGCTGAACACTTCAGCCGGGGACATCACGCTCGAGCTGGACGAGACCAAGGCGCCGAAGACGGTCGCGAACTTCGTCGACTACGTCAAGGCCGGCCACTACGACGGGACCATCTTCCACCGGGTCATCTCGGGCTTCATGGTGCAGGGCGGCGGGATGACCGCGGACATGCAGCAGAAGCCGGCGCCGAACCGGGTGGAGAACGAGGCGAACAACGGGCTGCGCAACGACAAGTACACGGTGGCCATGGCGCGCACCTCGGACCCGCACTCGGCGAGCGCCCAGTTCTTCATCAACACCTCGAACAACGACTTCCTGAACTACCCGGGCCAGGACGGCTTCGGGTACGCGGTGTTCGGGAAGGTCGTCGACGGCGCCGGTGTGGTGGACGCGATGGACGGCGTGCGCACCGGTTCGCGTGCGGGCCACCAGGATGTGCCGGTGGAGCCGATCACGATCCTGTCCGCTCAGCTGGCCTGAGCGCGTCGCGCGGAGGCGGCGGCACCCGGGGACGGGGCCGCCGCCTCCGTTGCGTTGCCCGGGGCGCGGATCTGTCGCGGTGCAGCCGGTACAGCCGGGTCGTCAGGCGTCGAGTACGCGGGGCTCTCGCGAGACCACCGGCGGCAGCACCGACCAGGGAAAATTGATCCAGCGGTCGGTGGCTTTCCACACGTATTCGCAGTCGACCTCCGAGCGCGGCTTCTGGTAGATGACCGCGCAGCGCACCTCGGCGACCTTGTTCGCGCAGAAGTCGCGCACGAGCCTGAGCGTGGCGCCGGTATCGGCGACATCGTCGGCGACGAGCACGCGCGCTCCGGCGAGATCGACGGCCTGGGGGACCGGCGGCAACATGACCGGCAGGTCGAGCCGCTGATCGACGCCGGTGTAGAACTCCACGTTCATCACGTGCAGATTCTTCACGTCCAGCGCGTAGCCGAGCGCACCCGCGACGAACAGCCCGCCGCGGGCGATCGAGAGAATCAGGTCAGGCTCGAAGCCGTCCGCCGCGACCTGTTCGGCCAGCTCCCGGCTCGCCGCGCCGAACAGCTCCCAGGTGAGTTCTTCCCGATCCGCCATGCGCGGCCCCTTCCGTCGTGGATGGAAAGAACCTAGACCACCGCGCGCCGATCAGGGCTTGTGGGTGAGGATGTACCACAGCACCGCGAGTGTGCCGATCACGAAAAGCGGTGACAGCACCCAGGTTTCGAAGCGGTTGCCGGTGCGGTCGATGATCGGCACGCTGGTGCGCAGCCGCAGCGGCCACAGCAGGCGGCAGCCGCGGTCGGTGAGGCAGTCGCCGATCAGGTGGGCCAGGGCGCCGAGGCCGACGGAAAACGGCAGCCAGGAGGGTTTGTCGGAGATCCAGTGGTCCATCGCGAAGGTGCCCGCGACCGCGAGCACGGTCACGCTGAAGTAGGAGCGGAACCCTTCGCCGGGCGGGCACAGGTTCAGCGCCCGCAGGGCGAGCGCCAGCAGGAAGAAGACGAGCCCGAGGGTGAACCAGCGGCCGATCCAGTGTTCCCCGGCCCAGGTGCCGACGGCCGCCGCGACGACGAAGGCCAGCGAGTGGGTGGCGTGGCGGTGCCCGCCCGAGACCGCGGCGATGATCCGACAGGCGGTGTGCGAGATCGGCCCCAGCACATGCGAAATGGTTCCGTTGGGGTGATCGGCGTCGGGCAGCAGCGCCGCGCCCGCGGTGAGGAAGGTGCCCATCAACAGGTCGACGGTATCGAGGTCACCGTATTGGAGCACGGGGTAGGTCAGAACCGAAAGTGGTAGCACCGCAGCGGCTCCCGCCCAAGCCAGCGCACCACTGGTCGCATGTGAATGTCCTAGCACCGGGGGAAGACTAGCTGATCTTGGTCATGCGGCCGCAACCCTCACGTGTGGGAGTGCGGATCCACGATGCGGTCCAACGCGGTCAGGTCCGACTCCAGCGCGTAGAAGGTGCGCAGCGCGATGACGAACGCGAAAAGCCCACCGACACACAGGGCTACGATGGTGCCGATCACCATCTGCTGCTGTGGCGGCGACAGGAACACCAGCCCGGCGGGGACGCCGATCAGCGGAACCGACGCCGCCACACCGAGATACACGCGACTGCGCCGAACCAGCCGGTGCAGTCGGGCGAGGTCGGCGTCGGTGGTGTGCCCGGCGGCGACCAGTCCCGGATAGTACCAGCGCAGCATGAAGAAGGTGACGGGGAAGTAGGTGTAGACGACGGCGACCGCCGCGGCGACGAGATTGGACGCGACGAGGTGAGCCGTCAGCCCCGGCGGCAGCGTGCCGAGCGAGTACAGCTCGCCGAGGAAGATCGCGCCCGCCGCCATCCAGCCCACGAAGGTGACCACCGCGATGCGGTCGCCGCAGGCGAGGGTGTCGTTGCGGGCCTGCGCCAGCGTCCGCTCGTCGTAGCGGCGGCCGCGCCGCAGGCCGTTGGGCACCAGCAGCACCAGACGACACCAATACAGCAGCACCCCGATGGCGAGCGGATAGGCGACGACGATCACGACGAACCCGAGCTGGATGAGCTGCGAGGCGGCCTCGGCGCCCAGCTCGTCGCGGATCAGGCGAGTATTGTGCACGGCCAGATACAGCCCGGCGAGCAACTGCCCCAACAGGCTCGACAGCGTCACCACCGGCATCGGCCGCATCTTCATCCGGGCGCGCAGGCTGTGCTCGGGCGGATCGACCAGATCACGCGCGGCGCGGTCCAGGCTGAGCTCGAGCTGATGGGCCAGATCGCGGCCGGTGGCGTAGCGGTCGGCGGGATCCGGCGCCAGGGTGGTGAGCAGCGCGTGCCGCAGCACGGCCGGGCAGTCCGGCGGCAGCGCGGCCGCGGCGCTCGCGTCGACGGGGCGGCGCCGCCGCTCGATCATGGCGTGCAGGGACAGTTCGGACTCCCCGGCGCCGGGCCCGTCGTCGAACGGGATGCGGCCGGTGAGTAGTTCCCACAGCATCACCGCCAGCGCGTACAGATCGCTGCGGGTATCGAGATCGCCTGCGGTGGTGGCCAATTGCGGATGGCAGGCCTCGAGCTGTTCGGGCGCCATATACGGCAGCGACCCGCCGAAGTAGGCGACGGGGTTCGCGCCGGGCAGGTGGCGGCTGAAGCTGATGTTGAAGTCGGCCAGCTTGGGCTGGCCATCCGCGGTGAGCAGCACGTTGGCGGGTTTGATGTCACGGTGCAGGACCCCGCGGTGATCGGCGTAGTCCAAGGCGGTGGCGAGGCGGGCGCCGAGCCAGGCGACGGTCTCCGGCCACGACAGCCGCTCCAACTCGGCGCGGGTGGCCGACGGCTGCGGTTCCAGCACGCCGCCGGTGGTCGCCGCGGCGTCGACAGCCTCGAGCAGCAGGCGGCCGCTGCGCCGTTCGAGCGGGGTGCGGCGCAGTATCCGCAGCACCCCCAGCAGGGTGCCGCCGGGGATGTACTGCATATACATCAGCTTGAGATGCTGGTCGGTGATCTGGCGCTGGTCGAAGACGCGGACGATGTGGTCGTGGTCGAGCTGGGCGAGGGTCTGCGGCTCGGTGCCCCGGTCGTGGGAGATCTTCACCGCGACCAGGCGGCTCATGGATCGCTGACGGGCCAGGAACACCCGCGCGAAAGCGCCCTGCCCGAGCGGCAGCAGCAGATCGAAGTCATCGATCGTGGCGCCGGGATTGATGGTATCGAGAGCGTCGAGGGCGGTGGGATCGGCGAGCATCGTGGTACGCAGGCCATCGACGTCGAAACCCTCGGTGATGCGAGCCATCTGAGTAGGGAAGTCGTGCTCGTACTCGCTCAGGTCGATATCGCTGCGGCGGCCGCGGGCGCTGATCTCCTCGTAGATCAGATCCGGCGGCAGCGGCGCGGCGTCCAACTCCGGGAACCGGGCGCTGTAGTCGGCCAGGCGCAGCGCGTCGTCGCTACGCTGCCAGCGCTCGTGCAGGTCCACCTTGATCAACTCGATGAGGGCGGTGCGGCGCAGCGCGGGCTCGGCGGGCAGGTGCGCCGACAGGTCGGGCGGCCTGCCACGAGACTGCCACTGCTCGGCGAACTGCGCGACAAGACTCGTCAACGCGGTTTGCGTCGCCGTCGCGCGGTCGGCACCGGGGTCGGGTGCGGTCGCGCCGAGGTTGTCATCCACCGTCGCTCGCTTCGAACTGGTTGTTCCCGGGCCCGGCCCCGAGAATATTCGATCCCTCCTGCGAGTAATCGACACTTCGCCGATACCGTTACTCCAGGTCGTCATACTCCCCGCCATCATCCGGCCCGTCGCGGGCGTCGTGCAAGCGGATTGTCGCTGCGCACAATGGGCCGGATCGGGCGCGGGCTCTGGCCTTAGTCGATGATAGCGAGATATGCTCCGGCGAGTTCGATTGTCGGAGAAAGGGGTTGGCCCGTGTCGGTGGCTGCCGCGGTGAAGGATCAGATTCAGCAGGTCGGCGCGGGATTCATGTTCTCGCGCGAAACCAAGACATTCGGGGCCGCGACCGGGACCGAAGGATTCCTCGGCCCCTACACCCGCGGCCGCGGCGGCGTCCTGGGCGACGTCGACGCCGACGTCGTGACCGCCGCCTTCGGATTCTTCCGCCCCGACACCGTGCGCGCCGCCTGGGACTCGGTCCCGATGCCCGCCGCCCAGGCCGCCGCCGGATACCTCGGGGCCTGCCAGGACTTCGGTCGGCGCAAACTGGGCACGTTCGACGACGCGGGCCGCCTCGCCGAACTGCTGCAGGCGGTGGCCGAAGCCGCGGACGTGGCCGGGGCGCCGCTGTTCGCCGGGTGGCGCGCCCTGCCCCTGGCCGACGACGCACCGGCGCGGGCGCTGCAACTGGTGCACGTACTGCGGGAACTGCGCGGGGGACTGCATCTGCTCGCGGTGCGGGCCAGCGGCCTGACACCCGAACAAGCCGTACTCATCGGCGGCTCGCCGCGCAACAGCGGCCCCGACCAGGCCCGACTGTTCGGCTGGCCGGAGCCGTTCGAGGAGATCACGCCCGCCCACCGGCAGCGCTGGGAGGCTGCGGAGGCGCTGACCGACACCCTGATCGCGCCCGCCTTCGCGGCGCTCGACGACAAATCCGCGGACGAACTCGTGCGATTGATGGACCAGGCCCAGACCATCGTCTTCGGCGGCCGCTGAGCCCCGAGCCGGCGCGGCCGCACACCGATGAGATGATCGGGCCCCGGCCGAAAGCATGCCGGGGATAACAGGAGGACCACCCTGAGCGCCGGGGTGACTATTCATGTCTCCGGTGGCCAGGTGACAGTGCTCTCGGGCGACCAAGGGCGGGAACGGAGTTCGGGTGAGCATCGGAGTGGCGGGCGTACGCATCGGGCACTGGACCGACGCCGAGGGACAGACCGGCTGCACGGTGCTGATACTGCCGGAGGGCACCACAGCATCGGTCGAGGTGCGCGGCGGGGCCCCGGCGTCCCGCGAACTCGATGCGCTGTCGCCCGACAAGACCGTCGTCACCGTCGACGCCATCCTGCTCACCGGCGGCTCGGCCTTCGGGCTCGCCGCCGCCGACGGCGTCCTGCGCTACCTCGAGGAACACGACCGCGGCGTACCGACACCGGCGGGCAAGGTACCGATCGTCCCCACCCTCGCCCTGTTCGACCTCAGCGCCGGAGACCCCGCCGCCCGACCCACCGCCGACGCGGGATACGCCGCGGCCCAGGCGGTTTCGGGCGAACAGCTCCTGCACGGACGGATCGGCGCCGGGACCGGCGCGCACACCTCCCAGTGGCGCGGCCCCGACGCCCGCCGACCCGGCGGCCTCGCCTACGCCGAACGCCGCCTGGGCGACCTGATCGTCGGCGCCGTCTGCGTCGTCAACGCCTTCGGCGATATCGACGACGGCACCGGCGACATCTCCCTCGACGCGGTCGCCCTGCTCAACCAGCCCTTCGACTTCGCCGGATCGCGCACCCACACCACGATCGGCGCCGTGTTCACCAACGCCCGCCTCGACAAAGCCTCCTGCCACATCGTCGCCCAGGGCGCCCACGACGGCCTCTCGCGCGCCCTCACCCCGCCGCACACCCGATTCGACGGCGACGGCTTCATCGCCGCCGCCACCGGCGAGATCCCCACCCACGTCGACGTCGTCCGCCTGCTGGCACTGGCCGCGGTCACCGACGCGATCCGCTCCGTCACCTGACCGCGGGCCGACTGCGTTCTGACCTTGTACGGCGCACCCGACATCGTCCCTGCCGGGGCCGACGTTCTGTTCAACGCGGGAAGCGCTTATCAAATTCGCTTCGCGAACAGCGCGCTGTCTCGAGACTGTTGAACGGGACCGCCCCCTCGGCCCGAACGGTATTCGCTCACCAGCGACTGCGGTAATCGGAGCGGGCGCCGGATGCTGTCGGCAGCACCCCGCCGACGCAACGGCGCCCGGCGACTACACAGCAGCCACCGGGCGCCGCATGCGCTGTCCACGACCGGCCGCGAGCCGGTCGCACCGCGATCACGCCACGTCGAACCGATCGAGGTTCATCACCTTGTCCCACGCGGCGACGAAGTCACGGACGAACTTCTCCTTCGCATCGTCGGTCGCATACACCTCCGCCAGCGCCCGCAGCTGAGAATTCGAACCGAAGACCAGATCGGCACGGCTACCGGTCCACTTGGTGGCGCCGGTCGCCCGGTCCGTCCCGACATAAGTGCCGTCGTCGGCGGGAGACGGCTCCCACTTCGTCCCCATATCGAGCAGGTTCACGAAGAAATCGTTGGTCAGCGACCCGGGGGAGGAGGTGAACACACCCAGCGGCGACCGCTTGTAGTTCGCGCCCAGCACACGCAGACCACCGACCAGCACCGTCATCTCCGGCGCACTGAGCGTCAGCAGATTCGCCCGATCGACCAGCAGATACTCGGCCGGAAGACGGTGGCCCTTGCCGAGATAGTTGCGGAACCCGTCGGCGGTCGGCTCCAGATAGGAGAAGGACTCCACATCCGTCAGCTCCTGCGCGGCATCGGTCCGCCCCGGCGTGAACGGCACCTCGATATCGTGCCCGGCATTCCTCGCGGCCCGCTCGACCGCCGCCACCCCGCCCAGCACCACGAGATCGGCGAACGACACCCGCACATTCCCGGTCTGCGCGCTGTTGAACGAATCCTGGATACCCTCCAGCACCCGCACCACCTGCGCGAGCTCGTCGGGCTCGTTGACCTCCCAGCCCAGCTGCGGCTGCAGCCGGATGCGACCGCCGTTGGCGCCACCGCGCTTATCGCTGCCGCGGAACGACGAGGCCGCCGCCCACGCGGTCGAAACCAACTGCGGCACAGTCAGTTCCGACGCCAGGATCTGCCGCTTCAACTCGGCGATCTCGGCGGCCCCGACCACCTCGTGGGTCGACGGCGGAATCGGATCCTGCCACAGCAGCGTCTGCTCCGGAACCAACGGACCCAGGTACAGCACCTTCGGCCCCATATCGCGGTGGATCAGCTTGTACCACGCCTTGGCGAACTCCTCGGCGAGTTCCTCCGGATGATCCAGCCAACGCCGCGTGATCTGCTCGTAGATCGGATCGACCCGCATCGACAGGTCCGTCGTCAGCATCACCGGGGGGTGGCTCTTGTTCGGATCGTGGGCGTCGGCCACGGTCCCCGCCCCGGCGCCGTCCTTCGGGATGTACTGCCAGGCACCGGCCGGACTCTTGGTCTTCTCCCACTCGTAGCCGTAGAGGGTCTCCAGGAAACTGTTGTCCCACGTGGTCGGCGTGGGCGTCCAGGTGCCCTCCAGACCACTGGTGATGGCATCCCCGCCGACACCCGTGCCGTTCGCGCTGCGCCAGCCCAGGCCCTGCTCCTCGAGGGGAGCGGCCTCCGGCTCCGGGCCGACCAGCTCGGCGTCGCCGTTGCCGTGCGTCTTGCCGAAGGTGTGGCCGCCGACGATCAGCGCTGCGGTCTCCACATCGTTCATGGCCATGCGGCCGAACGTCTCACGAATATCGATCGCCGCGGCCAGGGGATCGGGATTGCCGTTGGGGCCCTCCGGATTCACGTAGATCAGACCCATCTGGACCGCCGCGAGCGGATTCTCCAGATCACGCTGGCCGGTGTAGCGCTCGTCATCGAGCCACACGTGCTCCGGGCCCCAGTAGACGTCCTCCTCGGGCTCCCACTGGTCGACCCGGCCGAAGGCGAACCCGTAGGTCTTGAATCCCATGTCCTCCAGCGCCACATTGCCCGCGAAGACCAGCAGGTCGGCCCAGGAGAGCTGCTTGCCGTACTTCTTCTTCACCGGCCACAGCAGGCGCCGGGCCTTGTCCAGGCTGGCGTTGTCGGGCCAGCTGTTGAGCGGCGCGAACCGCTGCATCCCGGCGCCGGCTCCGCCGCGGCCGTCGTTGACGCGATAGGTGCCCGCGGCATGCCAGGACATGCGAATGAACAGGGGACCGTAGTGGCCGTAGTCGGCGGGCCACCAGTCCTGCGAGGTCCGCATGACCTCCACGAGATCGCGGCGCACCGCGTCCACGTCGAGGTTGCGCACCTCGGCGGCGTAGTCGAAGTCGGCGTCCATGGGGTTGGCCACGGCCGGGTTCTTCTGCAGGATCTTCAGATTGAGCTGGTTCGGCCACCAGTCACGGTTGCTGCCGCCCTCGGTGGGGTACTTGAGGCGACCGGATACGACGGGACAACCATTCTCGGCGGGCTCCGTCTGGGCCTCTGCGATGGGCGGATGTTCCTGTGGCACGTCATTTCCTTTCCGGAGAGGGGAGTGGATCGGGCTGTGATCACGAAGGTGTGGGCTGGACCGCGGAGCAGTCGGGGCACAGGCCCCAGTAGATGACCTCGGCCTCGTCGAGGACGAAACCGTTGTCGTCGGAGGCCGCCAGGCAGGGCGCCTCGCCGACGGCGCAGTCGACGTCGGCGATGACCCCGCACGAACGGCAGACGACGTGGTGATGGTTGTCGCCGACGCGGGTCTCGTAGCGGGCGACCGACCCCATCGGCTGGATGCGCCGCAGCAGCCCCGCGGCGGTGAGCGCCCGCAGCACGTCGTAGACGGCCTGATGGGAGACCGTGCCGAGGGTCCGGCGGACGCGGTCGATGATCGAATCGGTATCGGAGTGGGGGTTCTCGTGCACCACGGTCAGCACCGCCATGCGCGGCGCCGTCACTCGCAGCGCGGCGTCACGCAGCATGCGCTCGAAGTCCGATGTGGTGGACACGTTCCGAAGTATGACTCATTCCAGTCTCGGTGCGTGTCGGTTCGGGGAACTCTCTCGACGCAGCCTGTGCCGCCACCGTTACTTGACATAATGTAGATTATCGGCGTGGCAACAGGGTGGCTGGAGGAAGGTAAGTTGTGCTGTGCTGCAGCGCATTTCGAGCTTCGTCTTATCCCCGTTGGGCGTTGCCCCTTCGTCTCCCTTACGCACTGGTTGTTGCACGGGTTTCCGGGCTCGAATCCCTGCGATTCCTTGCGGGAAGATTTTCCGGCCATATAGCCGATCGACAGGAAACATTCCCGATCGGGCCATTGCGGCAGATTGCCGGTCCCCTTTATTCGCTAGACCCATCCACGGAAATTCGTCACAGTGACGAAATTGACGCATGTGGACCAAGCGTGGAAAGTCGGCGGATAGCTCGGCCCCGGCCTGGGAAGTACGGTCGTCGCCACGAATATCGTGGTGAAAGCAGCGTCAATTGGGTATACCGGGCATACAGCAGCGGATTACTATTGATACCTCCGGTTTGTCGGAATGCTCGAGACGGTCCTGTCACCCGCCACCCGGCGGGCGCGGCCAGAGAGGTCGGTGGCTCGATGAACGGCAAGCGTTACCTGGGTTGGACGGTCCGGTCGGCCGTATGTATGGGTGTGGCGTCGGCGGGGTTGTTCATTGCGGGGCCCGCGGCGGCGGAACCGCTGTGGCCGGGCGGGCCGGACTTCGGGAGCCCCGCCATCCCGGGCATGCCCGCGATCGTTCCGCCCGCGCCGGTACTGGCCCCGTGCACCAAAGAGGGCGCGAAGGTGTGTATGCGGCTGTCGACCAACGAGGCCTGGCTGCTGGACGGTGACGGCAAGGTGGTGTATGGCCCGACCCCGATTTCGCACGGCAGGCCGGGGTACGAGACTCCCCCGGGCGTTTTCCGCGCGGCATTCAAGAAGGAATACCACTGGAGCACGATGCACCACGCCGAAATGCGCTGGGCCGTCTTCTTCAACGGCGATATAGCCACCCATATCGGCCCCATCGAGGAACAGTCCCACGGCTGTATCCGAATGACCCCCGACGGCGCCAAAGCCCTCTACGACCACGTCAACAACGGAGACATCTTCGAACTCGTGGTGTGAGGTCGAGCGGTCTCGAGCACTCCAACTCGACCTTGATCATTGACGTTTGAATGTACCAACGATGTCGCCGACAACACCAGCCATTCGATAATTGACGGTGCCTTCTGAGGTCAGCCGTAGTGTCGAATCCTGCCCGTCATCCTGACATCCGAGCAGTGACGAGTCGCCGCCGGTAAGACGCGCTCGGAGTGTGATGCTGTCCGAGGTTGCCGCAGTGAGGATTTCGGCACGCGAGCAGGTCTTATGTCTTCGAGGAGGGGCGCAGGCTGTCGGGGACGCCGTCGAGGCGGGGTTCCATCTGGACTTCTGATCCCACACGAGTGCCCTGTCGGTGCGCAACTTTCGAGATGTCTGTGCTGGCCCGTTTCGGTCAGTGCTCTCCCCTCCCCTGGCCCCCTCTCCGCCTCCTAAATTCGTCACAGTGACGTTTCAGGGATGGGTGCGTGCGACCGTCGCGAACGCGAACTATCCTGCCCCCGTGGGCATCTCGGCCGCAGTCACCCGTGGTGGCGACGGTAGACGGTCGCCGCGCCGGGATGCAGGGCCAGCCCGTCCGTGCCGATCAGTGAACGCGCGTCGAGGAACTGGGTCCCGGCGGCCTCGCTGGGCACCAGGCGGTCGGCGCGGGTGATCAGCAGTTCGGTGAGTGCGGCCGCGGCGTCGGCGGGCAGTGTGCGGGTGGTGACGAGCAAGTTCGCGACGCCGATGGTGCGCACGGCGGGCGTCCCGGGGTAGGCGTCGGCGGGGATGACGACGCGGTCGTAGAGGTAGCCGAAGCGGTCGCGCATGGGTTGGGCCAGGTCGCCCAGGTCGATCAGCCGCAGGGTGCGCGGGATGTCGAAGACGGGAGTCGGGACGCCACCGGCCCACAGCAGCGCATCGATCACGCCGTCGGTGAGGGCGGTAACCGCGCCCTGCAGCGGCAGGTGGGTGACGCTGACGTCGGCGGCGGGGTCGAGACCGGCTGCGCGCAGCAGTCTTTCGCCGGTGAAGGTGGCGCCGGAGCCGGGCGCACCGAGGCTGACGCGGGCGCCGCGCAGGTCGGACGCGGTGCGCACGGCGCTGGACTCTCGGACGACGAGCTGGATGTAGTTCTCGTAGACGCGGCCGAGTGCGTAGAGCCGGTCGATGCCCGGGCCGGCTTCGATCGAATCGGCGAGTGCGAGTGCGGCGTCGGCGTCGCCGCAGTCGAGCATGGCCAGGTTGGCGAACGACCCGCTGGTGGTGACCGGTTCGATGTGGACGGTTCCGGCGTCGGCGGCGGTGGCGGCCAGCTGCGTGGCGAAGGCGTGGTAGAAGCCGCCGACCTCGCCGGCGGCCAGGCGCACGGTGGGCGGGCCGTCTTCGCCGCATCCGGCGGTCAGTGCCGCGGTGGCGAATGTGCCTGCCGCGCACAGGAATCCGCGCCGGTTCATCGCGGGGCCGCCGTCGGCAGACTGATGGTGACCGACAGCCCGTGCGGGTGCGCGGATTCGATGGTGAGGCTGCCACCGCGGGCGTTGACCAGGGCGGCGGCGATCGGCAGGCCGAGTCCGGAGCCGCTGGCCGCGGCGGTGGAGCCGCGGAAGAACCGGGTGGTGAGGCGGTGCAGTTCGGCGGCGGGCACGCCGACTCCGTCGTCGGTGACGGTGAGCGTGACGGCGCGGTCGGTGGCGGCGGCGAGCAGCCGGGTGTGGGCGCCGGTTCCGGCGTAGCGGCACGAATTGCTCAGTGCCACATCGAGTATCTGGGCCAGGACGTCGGCGTCGATGGCGGTGTCGAGGCGATCAACGCCGATGTCGGCGGTGAGTGTGAGTCCGGAGTGTTCGAAGGCGCTGTGCCAGGCGTCGACGCGGTCCTGCGCGACCTGCACCGCGTCGCAGGTGGCGGGTGCGGGGTTGCCGCCGGGGTCGAAGTCGGTGCCTTCGGCGACGGCGAGGGTGAGCAGGCCGTCGAGCAGTCCGGTGAGCCGCTCGAGTTCGGCGGTGGCGCCGCGGAAGGTGGCGACGGCGCGTTCGGGGATGGCCGGTTCGAGGGAGTCGAGGCGAATGGTCAAGGCGGCCAGCGGATTGCGCATGGCGTGGGCGGTGTCGGCGACGAGCTGGCGCTGGGCCTCGGTGGAGTCGGCGACGGCCAGGGCCATGGCGTCGAAGGATTCGGCGACGGCGCGGATCTCGGGTGGACCGCCGTGACGGCGGGTCATGGTGGCGTCGCGGGTCTCCTCGCCGGTGCCGGTGCGTGGTTTTGGGAGGCTGGCGGTGAGGTTGGCGACGGCGGTGGACAGGTCGGCCAGCGGGCGCAGCACCCAGCGCGAGAGCACCAGGGCGAGCGCGGTGAACACGGCCATGGCGGCGAGGGCGCCGGTGGCGGCGATGCCCCAGGTGCGGAGGATGTCGGCGCGGGCGCGGTCGGTGGCGGCCTGTATGAGGACGGCGCCGTTGACCTGGACGCCGGTGCCGACGGGGCGGGCGATGAGGACGGTGGCGGGGCTCCACGGCATGAGCTGTCCGACCGGGGTGGGTCGCTGGTTGCGGCGGGCGGCGGCGAGGGCGGCGACGACGGCGGGGCTGGTGGCGTCGACGCCGGCGTTGGCGAGGGTGCCGCCGCGGGCGTCGACGACGAGGACGCGTTCGCCGTAGAGCTCGTAGTAGCGTCCGACCTCGACGGTGAGGGCGCGGTTGTCGCCGGTGGTGGTGGCGGTGTCGGCGAGGGTGGCGAACCAGTCGGCGTCGCCGGTGCGACCGAGGGCCAGTTGCTGGGTGCGGCTGGTGGCGGCGGTGAGGCACAGCGGGACGGCGAAGGCGAGCACCGCGATGGTGGCGAAGACGGTCAGGGCCGCGAGTACGCGTCGCCGCATCGGTTCACTCGCCCCAGCGGTAGCCGTAGCCGCGGATGGTGGTGATGAGGCCGGGCCGGTCGAGTTTCTGGCGTAGTCCGGTCATGTGCACGTCGAGGCTGCGGGAGACGGCGACGAAGGCGTCGCCCCAGATGCGGTCCATCAGCTGCTGGCGGCTGACGGCGGCGCCGGGACGTTCGACCAGTGCCTGGAGGAGTTCGAACTCCTTGGCGGTCAACGAGATCGGCTGGCCGCCGACCTCGACGCGGTGGGCGGCCAGGTCGACGCGGACGTCGCCGGTGGTGATGACCGGGGACGGGGGTTCGGTGGTGGCGGCGGCGCGGCGGGTGATGTTGTCGATGCGGGCGAGCAGTTCGGCGATGCGGGGTGGTTTGACAACGTAGTCGTCGGCGCCGCCGCGCAGTCCGCGCACGATGGAACGTTCGT
Organism: Nocardia thraciensis; assembly: GCF_054782435.1. Lineage (NCBI taxonomy): Bacteria > Bacillati > Actinomycetota > Actinomycetes > Mycobacteriales > Nocardiaceae > Nocardia > Nocardia thraciensis. The sequence continues at coordinate 144,369 of NZ_BAAGSM010000028.1, read as the reverse complement.
CGCTGCGCGCGGTGAGGATGACGACGGGGACGGAGCTGACCTCGCGGAGTTGGCGCAGGACCTGCAGGCCGTCGGCGTCGGGCAGGCCGAGGTCGAGGATGACCGCGTCGTAGCCGCGGTGGGCGGTGAGTAGGTCGGCGCCGCGGCGCATGCGCTGGGCGTCGTGGCCGCGCACGCCGAGCGCCTCCACCAGGGCGTCGCCGACGCCGTCGTCATCCTCGACCACTGCCAATCGCACCATGTGATTCTCCAGCACTGAGCGATTCCGGCCAAAAGCACGCCGGAAAATTGTCGTCGGCGTGCCGGGCGCCGGGATCTCTTCGTCGGCGTGCCGGAACCCCTCAGCGATTCCGGCACGCGGTCGTGCTCAGGGGCGTGTCGAGACCTGCTGCGCCTCTGCCGCGTTCTCGTCCGCGTCGATGGGTGAGTCGGCGGAGGTTTCGCGCATGAACCAGTAGGTGGACAGGGAGATGAGGATGGTGGCCGAGACGTACCAGAAGAAGACCGATTCGTGTCCGGCCTGCTTGAGCCACAGCGCGAGGGATTCGGCGGTGCCGCCGAAGATGGCGGCGGTCAGCGCGTACGGGAGGCCGACGCCGAGGGCGCGGACCTTGGTCGGGAACAGTTCGGCCTTCACGATGGCGTTGATCGAGGTGTAGCCGGTGATGATGATCAGCGCGGCCATCATGAGCGCCCAGGCGGCGACCGGGTTGGTGGTGTGGCCGAGGACGGTCATGATCGGCACGGTGCCCAGGGTTCCGGCGACGCCGAAGAAGATCAGCAGTTTGCGGCGGCCGATGCGGTCGGACAGGGCCCCGGCCAGCGGTTGCAGCACGACGAACACCAGCAGGGCGAGGAAGTTGATCCAGGCTACCGTGGACTTGGAGATGCCCGAGGTGTTGATCATGTATTTCTGCATGTAGGTGGTGTAGGTGTAGAACGCGATCGTGCCGCCGAGGGTGAGGCCGACGACGAGCAGGCATTCGCGGGGGTACTGCAGCAGCACGCGCAGGGAGCCGCGGTTGCCGGAGGCCGGTTCGGCGGGGGCACCGATGCTGTTGACCTGCGGGGTCTGTCCGGCCTCGGCGCGGAAGGCGGCCGATTCGTCCATGCCGCGGCGCAGCAGCATGACGATGAGGGCGCCAGCGGCGCCGATGACGAACGGGATCCGCCAGCCCCAGCTGTCGAGCTGGGCGTTGGTGAGGAATTGCTGCAGCACGATCTGCACGGCGAGGGCGACGAGTTGTCCGCCGACGAGGGTGACGTACTGGAAGCTGGAGTAGAATCCGCGTTTGCCCTGGGAGGCGACCTCGGACAGGTAGGTGGCGCTGGTGGCGTACTCGCCGCCGACCGACAGTCCCTGGAGCAGCCGGGCGATCAGCAGCAGGGCGGGGGCGGCCAGTCCGATGGTTTGGTAGCCGGGTGTCAGCGCGATGAGCAGGGAGCCCGCGGCCATCACGGTGACCGAGAGGGTGAGGGCGGCGCGGCGGCCGAAGCGGTCGGCGTAGCGGCCCAGCAGCCAGCCGCCGATCGGGCGCATCAGGAAGCCGACGGCGAATACCGCGGCGGTGGACAGCAGTTGGGCGGTGGAGTCGCCCTTGGGGAAGAACGTCTTGGCGAAGTAGACGCTGAACGCCGCGTAGACGTACCAGTCGTACCACTCGACGAGGTTGCCGATGGAGCCGCGCAGCACGTTGGCGACGACGCGTCGCTCACCTCCGCGGCCCGGACGGGCACTGTCGCCGTTGACCGGCTGTGTCGTTGTCACCTGATCTCCTTCTCGACGCTGCGTTGCATCGTTCGAAGATCACTGTGTCTGCAGTCACAGCCGCGCGACAGTGCCCTGGCCGTTTTCTAACTGTCGCTTAGGACGGTTTGCGCCGACACCTTCGGGATTTCATCGGTGCGGGGCACCTCGGTGCCGCGCAGCGAGGCGCCGACTGTCTCGCGCAGGTAGAACCAGGCGATGAGGCCGATGCCGCAGGCACCGACGGTGTAGTAGGCGGGGAACAGGTCCCAGCCGGTGCGGTCGATGACGAATTCGTTGAGCAGCGGCGCGGTGCCGCCGAACAGCGCGGTGGACACGTTGTAGGCCAGCGCGAAGCCCGCGTAGCGCACCTGGGTCGGGAAGATCGCCGGGAAGGTGGCGGAGATGGTGGACAGCTGCGGTACGTACAGCAGGCCGAGGATGACGAATCCGAGGATGGCCCAGCCGAGCCCCTGTCCCATCAGCCAGTACATGGGGACGGCGAGGATGGCCGTGGCGACCAGGGAGAACAGCCACATCGGTCGGCGGCCGACGAGGTCGGACAGGCCGCCGCACATGGGCAGTACCAGCATCATCACCGTCTGGCCGATGAGCACCATGGCGGTGGTCTGTGCCGGTTCCATGTGGATGGTGTTCTCGAGGTAGGTGGGCATGTACGCCAGCAGCGTGTAGTTGATGACGTTGAGGGCGACGACCAGACCGCCGAGGGTGAGCAGTTCGCGGCGGTAGTTGACGACCAGTTCGCGCAGGCCGGTGGGGGGATGGTCCTTCTCGGCGACCTCGGTGAAGACGTCGGATTCGTCGAGTCGGGCGCGCAGGTACCAGCCGATCAGTCCGAGCGGGACGGCCAGCAGGAACGGGATGCGCCAGCCCCACACGTCCATCTGGGAGTCGGTGAGCAGCACCTGTGTGGCCAGCACGACCGCGGAGCCGCCGACGAAACCGGCGAGGGTGCCGAATTCGAGGAAGCTGCCGAGGAATCCGCGGCGCTTGTCCTCGACGGATTCGGCGAGATAGGTCGCCGCGCCGCCGTATTCGCCGCCGGTGGAGAAGCCCTGGACGACACGCAGCGCGATCAGCAGGATCGGTGCCCAGATCCCGACGCTCGCGTGCGAGGGCAGCAGGCCGATGAGGCCGGTGGCGGCGGCCATCAGCAGAATGGTGGTGGCCAGGACGACCTTGCGGCCGAGCTTGTCGCCGAGCGGGCCCCACACCATGCCGCCGAGCGGGCGTAGCACGAAGGAGATGGCGAAGCCGAGCAGGGTGCCGAGAGTGCCCAGTTCCCCCGGAAAGAAAGCGTTGGTGAGATAACCGGCGGTGGCCGCGTAGACCCCGTAGTCGTACCACTCTGTGGCGTTGCCCATGGCTGCTGCGGCAACGGATTTGCGTTGCTGTGGTTGCGGGTCGGCGCTGGTCACGCGCGCTCCTCTCCCCTGTTTGCGGTTGTTTCCCACCGGTTGGTCGCAACGACACCGGCACGAAGCCCAGGAGTACCCCATGCGGGTTCGCGAAAACAGGGCTGCGGTCGCGGCCGGGTCGTTCGGATGCGCTACGACGTGCGTTGACACTGGCAATCGTGATCGTTGTCACAGTGTAACCGGTGGGGTGGTTGTGGCCGCAAGTGGTCGTGATGGCGCCTTCGCGCCGGGTTCTCGAAATGGTCCCGGTGCGTAAGACGCAGGACCGCAACGAAAATGGCCGAATCGATCCGCTGCGGGCGCCGGGCGGCATACCGTCTGGGAAAGTTCGACGGCAGTGAAGCGAGACCGCGATGAACGACCCGATCACCTCCTGCGCCGCCTTCCAGCGGGTGGCCGCGATCGAGCCGGAGGCCGTGGCGGTCCGCTCGGTCGGCGGCGCGCCCGCGCTGACCTGGCGCGAGTATTCCGATCAGGTGCGCGCGGTGGCGGCGGGCCTGGCGGCGCTGGGGATCGGGCGCGGGGACACGGTCGCGTCGATGATGGCCAACCGGGTGGAGTTCTACCCGCTCGAGGTGGGCGTGCAGCATACGGGCGCCACCTCGTTCTCGGTGTACAACACCCTGTCGGCCGAGCAGCTGAACTACGTGTTCACCAATGCCGGGAATCAGGTGGTGATCTGCGAGGCGCAGTTCGTGGAGGTGGTGCGGGAGGCCGGGGTGCCGATGCGGACCATCGTCTGCGTCGACCGCCCGGTGCCGGGGACGCTGAGCGTGGCGCAGCTGACGGCGTTGGGCCGCAGCGACTTCGACTTCGAGGCGAGCTGGCGGGCGGTGCGCGCGGACGACATCGTCACCCTCTGCTACACCTCCGGCACCACCGGCAACCCGAAGGGGGTGGAGCTGACCCACGCCAATCTGGCCGCCGAGGTCTACTCCTACGCGTCGGTGATGCCGGTGGCATTCGGTGACCGGCAGACGTCGTACCTGCCCACCGCGCATATGGCCGACCGCCTGACCGCGCTGTATCTGCACGAATACTTCGGCGTCCAGATCACGGCGGTGCCTGATCGGGCGCGGTTGCCCGCGGCGCTGGTCGACGTGCGTCCTACCATCTGGGGCGCGGTGCCGCGGGTGTGGGAGAAGTTCAAGGCCGCCATCGAGTTCTCGGTGGCCGCGGAGACCGATCCGGCGCGACGGTCCGCGCTGGACTGGGCGCTGGGGGTGGCCGCGCGCAAGGCGGCCGCACAGCTGGCGGGCGAGCCGATGGATGCGGAGCTGGCGGCGGAGTGGGCGCGCGCCGACGAGCGGGTGCTGTCGGCGTTGCGCGCGAAAATCGGGCTGGACCAACTGAAGTGGGCGTTGTCGGGGGCTGCGCCCATCCCGCCGGAGACGCTGGGATTCTTCTTCGGGCTCGGCATCCCGATCTCGGAGGTGTGGGGCATGTCGGAACTGACGTGCGTGGCCAGCGTCAGCCCGCCCGGCCAGGCGCGGCTGGGCACGGTCGGGCGGCTGCTGCCCGGACTGGAGGGCAAGATCGCCGAGGACGGGGAACTGCTGGTCCGCGGCGCGCTGGTGATGCGCGGGTATCGGCGGGAACCGGAGAAGACCGCCGACGCCCTGGACCCCGAGGGCTGGCTGCACACCGGCGACGTGGTGACCATCGATGACGACGGCTATCTGCGGGTGGTGGACCGCAAGAAGGAACTGATCATCAACGCCGCGGGCAAGAACATGTCGCCCGCCAATATCGAGAACGCCGTCAAGGCGGCGGCGCCGCTGATCGGGGCGCTGGCCACCATCGGCGACGCGCGCCCGTACAACACCGCGCTGGTGGTGCTCGACGCCGAATCCGCCGGACATTACGCCGCTCAGCGCGGACTGCCCGACGCCTCCCCCGCCGCGCTGGCCGCCGACCCGGGCGTGATCGCGGCGATCGGCGCCGGGGTGGCGGCCGGGAACGCGAAACTGTCACGCGTGGAACAGATCAAGCGGTTCACGATCCTGCCTGTGTTCTGGGAGCCGGGCGGCGAGGAGGTCACGCTGACGATGAAGCTGCGGCGCAAGCCGATCGCCGCCAAGTACGCGGCCGAGATCGAGCGGCTGTACGCCGACGCGCCCGGCGACACCGTGCACGAGCCGCCGGTCGCAGTCGCCGACTCGGCGTGAGACTCGAGGCGTCCGGCATACCTGTGGCAATCGTTGCCGGAGCGGTGCGTGCGAGACAGCGTGTGGCCGTATGGCGAGCCCGTACGTGGGTCGGGGTCTCGCAGTGCGGCGGCCGGGCGCCGCGTGCTGTTCTCGAACGGTGAGGCAGGATGCGGGTGTGAGGACGGTGTGGCGCCGACCGGCGCTGTGGTGGCGCTGGCTGATCGTGGCGTCGGCGGCGATGGGGTTGGTGACCGGGCCGAGTTCGCTGATCTATTTCACCGTGATGAGCAATGTGATCGCGCTCGGCTACTTCCTCGGGGCTGTCTACTGGATGCTGGTGCGCGACACCGCCGACGCGCCCGCTCCCCGGCTGCGCGGCGCGGTGGTCCTCTACCTCACCATCACCGGGCTGGTGGCGCATTTCGTCCTCGAGCACGGCAGTAGCCCACTGCCCGGATTGGTGTCGGGACCCGATCGGCTCGGCAACTGGTCGAACTTCTTCCTGCACTACGTCACTCCGACGCTGGTGATCGTGGACTGGCTGGTGCTGCGCCCGCGCGACGCCGCGCGGTGGCGGGATGTGCCGCTGTGGCTGTGCTTCCCCGTCGGATACGCCGCGATGGTCCTGGGGCGCGGCGCGGTGTTCCCGCACTTCCCGAACCGCTACCCGTACCCGTTCCTCGACCCGACCGCCCGCGGTTACAGCGGTGTCGCCGGTGAGATCGTCACGCTCACAGCCGAATTCGTGGTACTCGGCGTGGCGGTGGTCGCCGCCGACCGTGCCGGTACGTGGGTGCGCGACCGCGTGCGCCGCCGTGGGCTCCCGGTGGCCTGAGCGTCGTGGATCGATCACCCGGCGGGCCAGGCGCCCTTCCGGTCCGGTGCCGCGGCGGCTCCTGAGCGATGGGTGGGTCGGTCCGGGAATTCGTCGTCGGGGCGGTGCGCATCGCGTCGCGCGGCCGGGGTAGGCTCGGGCCTCTCGATGAAAGGCACGTCATGACCCTCGGCATGGTCCTGTGGGACCGCTGCCCGCGCTTCGACGCGGGCGCCGACGCCCGGCGGTAACCGCCGGTCACCGTTCCCGCTCCTCGAAGCGTTCGCCCCCATCCGGCAGATCGCGAGGAGACCCGTCGTGTCCACCGTCCACTGGACCGAACAGCACAGCAACCGTTGCGCCCGTTGGCATTCCGAATCCGGCGCACCTCTACCCGACCGCATCGTCGTCGCCGACGACACCCTGCGCGCCGACGCCGCGCTGCGCACCGCCCGCTCCGGGGCGACGCTGCTGTGGCGCGGCGACTACCACAACGGACGACAACTGTTGTCGGCCGTGCGCCGCCGCCTCGAACGCACCCGCCACAGCCCCGCCGCCGATCCGGCCGAACAGTTCCGTCGCTACCGCCGCGGCCGCGCGCGGCAGGCGCAGGTGCTGGCGCGGTTGGTCGTCCTGCTCGACGCCGACTACGCGCTCGATCTGCGCCGCGCGCCGGATGTGCGGCAGGCCTGCCTTGAGGCGTACGGCGGCGGCAGCGGCCCGATGCTGGTGTCGCTGACCGAACTGCTCGGCGTCCTCGGCGCACATCAGTGGCGGGTGCGGGGCGTCGAGGTGCCCGCCCTGGGTGCCCGTGTCCATCCCCACTACGGCGTATTCGCGCCCGTGCGTGGCGAATACGTCGACCTGGTGGCACGCGCGCCGCTGGCGCCGGGCGCCGCGCTCGCCGCCGACCTCGGCACCGGGACCGGAGTCTTGGCCGCGCTGCTGGCCCGGCGCGGCGTCGACCGGGTAATCGCCACGGACCTGTCCGACCGGGCCGTGGCCTGCGCCCGCGACAACCTCGACCGGCTGGGCCTGTCCGATCGCGTCGAAGTCCACCGCACCGACCTGTTCCCGGCCCCGCGCGCCGACCTGATCGTCTGCAACCCGCCGTGGCTGCCCGGCGCCCCGGTCGCGGCCCTGGACCACGGCGTCTACGACCCCGACGGCGCCATGCTGCACTCCTACCTCGACGGCCTCGCCGCCCACCTGCGCCCGGGCGGCGAAGGCTGGCTGGTGCTGTCCGACCTCGCCGAACGAGTCGGCCTGCGCCACCACGGCGACCTCGAAGCCGCCATCGATGCCGCGGGCCTGCATGTCATCGACCGCCTCGACACGACACCCCGCCACTCCCGCGCCGCCGACCCGACCGACCCCCTGCACGCCGCCCGATCCGCCGAAACCGTCAGCCTGTGGCGCCTCACTCCCCGATGACACCGGCACTCACAGTACCTGTACCACCAGGGTCTCCCAGACGTCCGAAACACCTGCCAGCCTGGGTGGGGTTCCGGTAGTAACCGCCGAAAAACCAACGGATATGGCGTAGCCGCAGCTGACTGCCGGTGAGGCCGTGGTGCAGAGGTTAGGACTTACTGCGTGCGAAGAGAATCGCTTGCTGAGCTTTCGCATCCGGGTCGAGCAGCATCTGGGCCTCGACCACGAATCCGGCATCGTGCAGCCAGGATGCCACCTGGCCTAAGCGAGCAGGTGGGTCTGCCGGACCGTGCTCTGCTCGTCGGTGGACACCCGCGTGTAGACGAGTTCGGCCATGTCCGCGGTCCCTTCGCCGATTCCGGATCGTTCCGTTCACGGTTCTATCTGTCGTCAAACCCAGTCGTCAATCGGGAACGGATCGTGCTCGCAGGCGCAGACCGGTCCTCCAGCGGGAGTGTCGCCCGCGATTTCTCGGGGCTTGCAGTGGCGGGCGTCACCGATAGGCTGCGTGGCGATGCTGCCACTGTCGTGGGTCCTGGTGCTGGTGCTGATCGTGGTCGGTGGTGTCGCGTTCGACTTGGCGGCTACCAACCTCATGGTCATTACGTGGAAGGCGATCCACGGTGACCCCGCGCACGGGCGTCCTCGGTTGTACCGGGCGTGGTGGCTGCTGGCGGTGGTGCTGTTCACGAAGAACCTGCTGTCCGGGCCGCTGGCGAAGTGGGCTGGAGGGGGCGGGCACGAGGTCGGCGACCGGTTTCCCTGGGCACATCCCGCCCCCGAAGCATGGTCGATCGCGGGCAAGTTCGCCGTCGATGCCGTCATCATGGCCATCGGGGTGACCATGTGGGTGTGCTGGCCGGCTATTCAACAGTTCAAGGAGACCTTCGGCAAGGCCGAGCCGACACTCGCCGGCCGTGCTGCCGGCCGTGCTGGTGCCGGATTCGCCGGTGGCTTCGTGTGCACGATGAGCGTCGGGCTGCACACGCAGTACACCACTGATAACGCCGTACAGTCGGTCTTTCTGCTGATCACCACCTTCTTCCTGCTGGATTTCCTTCTGTCCCGCAGAATTCGTGAACTCGCGTATCCGCGCGAGCCTCGTCAGCAGGCAACCCTCCGACGGCTCACGCACCGCGAAGTGCTGAGGCGGGGGGTGCTGCTCGGGATCTGCAACAGCCTGGCCGTCGTGATCATGTTGCTGGATGGAAGAGCACAGATCACCGGTAGTGCCGGGCCCATCATCGGGTTCATGATCACCGCCATGCTCATCGAGATGATCCGCACCGCCACGGCGGACCGCGCGGGGGCGTTGACGCGGCCTGCGGCCGGCAGCGATTTCTTCGATCGGATCGCACGGCTGGACAACGTGCTGGGGTGGGACCTGGCCGATGTCGACGACAGCGACGGCGATTACGCGTTGTCGGCGAGCCAGCTGGAAAGAGCGCTCGCCGACACCGGACTGACCGCCTCCCAGATCAGGGCCGGTTTCGCCGAACTCGCCGCTGCCGGACGCATCGTGGTCGACACGGAACGTCCCGGCCTGGACTACACCACCTGGATCCTGGAGGACGGGTTTCCGCGCCGCGTCTACACCTTCCGCGGCCGACGCAAGCGGAACTGATCCCCCAGGGCGCACCGAAGGTGCACGCCTGGCTCCCGAGACTGACCGGCACTCGGGGACGGAGACCTTCTCACATCGTGACGTAATCGGCGGCTCAGCGGCCCGTCCAGACCGGGGCGCGTTTCTGGGCGAAGGCCGCGACGCCCTCGGCCGCGTCCTGGGAGGACAGGGCGCCGCTGGCGATCTCCCCTTGGCGGGTGAAGGCCTGGTCGGTGGGCCAGTCGGGGGATTCGTCGATGATGCGCTTGCTGGCGGCGATGCTCAGCGGGGCGTTCACCGCCACCCGCTGGGCCAGCGCCAGGGCCGCGTCGAGGGCGCCGCCTGGTTCGGCGAGCTGATTGACCAGGCCGAGTTCGGCGGCGCGGGCGGCGGTGATCGGGTCGCCGGTCAGCGCCAGTTCCATGGCGAGCGCGCGGGGCAGCCGCTGCGCCAGCCGCAGCACGCCGCCGCCGACGGCCACCAGCCCGCGCTTGACCTCCGGGATGCCGAAGGTCGAATCCGTCGCCGCGACCACCAGATCCGCCGACAGCGCCAGCTCGCAGCCACCGGCCAGCGCCGGTCCCTCCACGGCGGCGATCAGCGGCTTGCGGGGCGGTTTCGCGGTGATGCCGAGCGGTCCGCGGCCCTCGGTCATCGGCACCTCGCCGCGGGCGGCGGCCTTGAGATCCATTCCGGCGCTGAAGTATCCGCCCGCGCCGGTGAGGATCGCCACCTGCGCGGCCGGATCGGCGTCGAAGGCGTTCAGGGCGCGCTCGATGCCCAGCGCGGCGGCGAGATCGATGGCGTTGCGGACCTGCGGCCGGTTCACGGTGATGATCGTGATCGGGCCGCGCCGCTGCACCAGCACCGGCGGCGGGGGCGGGGCGGGCAGCGCCACGCGTTCGCGGCCCGCCACCTCGATCCGCCCGCCGCTCACCGTCACCGGCAGCCCCAGCAGATCTCCGCCGGTGAGTTCGTCGATAAGGCCGGATTGCTTGCTGCGCAGCAGGATTCGCGCACCGTCGGGGGTGATCAGGCTGACCACCGCGGCCTCGGGCTCCCCGTCGCGGCCGTAGGGGACGGTGTAGGCCTCGACCACCGCCGGTCCCTCGTGGGCGTCGCGGGCGGGGCGCGCGGGCGGGTTGTCGATGATCGGGCGCAGATGCCGGAAGTCCGTGCGCGGCGGTTGCGCGGAGTACACGCCCAGCGCGTGCTTGGTCACATACCAGCCCAGCGACGTCGACAGGCCGTAGGTCTGCGGTTCGGCGCGCAGCCGCTCGACCAGCGTCGCCACCGCGTGGCCGCCGTAATTGTTGCCGGGCCCGCCGCCGAAGGTGAGGCCGCCGGTCACCGACAGCGGCCGCTTCGGATCGTCGGCGGGCAGCCCCAGCTCCCGCGCGGCGATCTGCACCGCCACCGGGAAACAGGCGTACAGGTCGACGTGGGCCAGCTGATCGGCGCCGATCCCGGCGTGCTCGAGGGCCGCGGCGCCCAGGGTCCGGATCGCCGGGGAAGCGGCCAGTTCGGCCCGCTCGCTGGTGAACCATTCGTCGTGGCCGGAAGCGCCCGCGTGCAGGAAAACCCACTTCTCCTGCGCGATCCCGGCCGCCGCGGCCGCCGCGGCGCTGCACACGACGATGCCGCTGGCCATGTCGACGGTGAGGTTGGCGCATTCGAGCTTGGTGTACGGCGTGGACACCAGGCGGTTGTCCGCCGTCACCGCCGCGATGTCGTCGGCGCTGAATTCCTGTGGCTGCCAAGCGTATTCGTTGCCGGCGGCAACGGCCGACAGCCGCGACCACAGCTCGGCGACCGCGCGGTCGTGCTCGGCGGGGGCGCGGCCGAGCCGGTGCCGGTTCGCCGACTCCAGCAGCGCGTACATGTTGATCGGCGCGATCAGCCCCGCCGCGGTCTCGGCGGGATTGTTGGCCGGTTTGTCGACTCCGACCGTGCGGGTCGGGGCGACCTCGGGCCCCTGCTCCGGCCAGGACACCGCCACCCCCGCGCGCTGCGCCGCGGCCTGCGTGGCCCCGGCCTCGGCGCCGGTGACCAGCACGATCTCGTAGTCGCCCGCGGCCACCGCCGCGGCCGCCTCGTTGATTACCAGCTGCCCGCCGTCGCCGCCGAACGGACTGGACTGCACCGTGTCCACGCCGCGCGCGCCCAGCCGCTCGGCGACCACCGCGCCCAGATCGCGGTACTGCCACGAGGTGCACGCGACCGCGAACACCGCGTCCGCCTCCCGCAGCAGCTGCTCGCCGGGCCCGGCGTCGGCGCCCGCGCGGCGCAGCGCCTGTACGGCCAGACCGGCCGGGTCGCCGTAGGACGGATCGGGGGTGCGCCGCACCACCTGCCCCACGCCCACCAGCACCGGCGTATTCGGATCCAGGTCGACGCCGGAGGCGGTGTGGCGCACGGGTTTACGGGCCGCGCGCGCCCGCACCGGTCCCGCCGCGGCGATCGCGGCGGGCAGTTGCGCCAGCGAATCGCGCATCGCGTCGCCGAGGCTGCGGGCCACCGACCCGCCCAGCGGGCCCTCGATGGGCGGGCCCGCCACACCCGCGTCGAAGTACACGGTGGTCTGCGATCCGGTGCCCGCCACGGTGATCCAGTAGCCGATCCGCACCTGCTGCGGCGCCTCACCGCGCAACTCGAATCCCGCATCGCTCACCGCGGCCACCGTCCACCGGATATCGGCGGGCAGGCCCATGACCAGCGCCTGCTGCGTGAACGTCAATCCCTCCCGCATCGCGCCCGGCGGCTGATCACGCCAGCCGGAGTGCAGGGTGAACCATTCACCGAGCCGGTCCAGATCCGACAGATAGGCGACCACGGTGTCGCGCGGCGCCGCGATCTCCTGCGTGGCGTGCGCGGTCTTGGCGAACTCGGTCAGCCCCGCCGGGGCGAGCCGGTCCTCGGCGGGTGCGGGCGGGGCCGGTGTGGTGTCCGCGCGGCCGGTCAGCCCGGCGATCAGATCGCGGGCGATGCGCGGATCGCGGCGGACCGCGCCGAGCAGGGCGCCACCGGCCCGGATCTGCTTGCGTACCGCACGAATCCGATCGCGCCCAGGCACAGGTGCCACCGTTCAACCTCCTCGTCGAGCCTGAGACCATTAATGACCATTTATCTCGCCGAGTCAAAGAGGGGTGGCTCCCGCAGGCTCAGAGCCGGATGCCCAGCAACGCGTCCACCGCATCGGATACCAGCGCGGACGCGGTGCGGTCCGAACCGCCGTAGGACAGCGCCTGCCGTGCCCAGCTGTCCACGGCCGCAAGGGCTTTCGGGGTGTCGAGATCGTCGGCGAGATGCTGGCGCAGGCGGGCGAGGGTGTCGTCGGCGGGCGGCGCCGAGGCCAGCGCCGTGGCCTGCCGCCAGCGGTCCAGCCGCGCCAGCGCCTCGGCGAGCACCTGATCGTTCCACTCCCGGTCCTGCCGGTAGTGCCCGGCGAACAGCCCCAGCCGGATCGCGCCCGGATCCACCTCCCCGCGCCGCAGCTTCGACACGAACACCAGATTGCCGCGCGACTTCGACATCTTCTCCCCGTCCAGCGCGATCAGCCCGGCATGCACGTAGTGCCGGGCGAAACGCCGCCCCGCCACCAGCGCCTCGGCGTGCGCGGCCGAATACTCGTGGTGCGGGTACATCAGGTCGCTGCCGCCGCCCTGAATGTCGAATTCGGCGCCCAGCCGGTTCAGCGCGATCGCCGCGCACTCCACATGCCAGCCCGGGCGGCCCGCGCCGAACGGAGCGGGCCACGACGGCTCACCCGGCCGCGCCACCCGCCACAGCAGCGCATCGATCGGATCCCGCTTACCCGGCCGCCGCGGGTCCCCGCCGCGCTCGGCGAACAACCGGTCCATGGTCGCGCGGTCATATCCCGACTCGTACCCGAACTGCTCGGTCGCGTCGTAGCGGAAGTACACGTCCGGGTACTGCGGATCGTCGACCACATACGCCGCGCCCGACGCCAGTAGCTTGTCCACCAGCTCCACGACCTCGCCGACCGACTCCACCGCGCCGACGTAGTCGCGCGGCGGCAGCACCCGCAGCGCCGCCATATCCTCCCGGAACAGCGCGATCTCCCGGCTGCCCAGCTCCCGCCAGTCGATGCCGTCCCGGTCGGCGCGCTCGAACAACGGATCGTCGACGTCGGTGACGTTCTGCACGTAGTGCACCTCGTGGCCGCCGTCGCGCAGCACCCGGTTCACCAGATCGAAAGTGAGATAGGTGGCCGCGTGGCCGAGATGGGTGGCGTCGTAGGGGGTGATGCCGCAGACGTAGAGGGTGGCGGTCGGTCCCGGCGTCACCGGGCGCACCTGCCGGTCGGCGGTGTCGAACAACCGCAGCGGCGGTCCGGATCCGGGAACGGCGGGGACGGAGATTTCGGACCAGGACTGCATGATTCGAGAGTAAAGGTGTCATCGACACCCGCCCGCGCCGCCCCCGCGCACCGGTGGCCCGCGACACCCGCGCCCACCGTGCACGACCTGCAACGAGGCAGCGAATGCCGAAAGTCAACGGTTGCAATGAGGCAGCGTGAAATCCGAACGCGGGCCCGGGGACGCGGACTCGCGTCAGAACGCGGGCCACGGGATCGGGCGGCTGACCTCGGGCAGCGGCATCACCGGATCGTCCAGCAACCGCCGCGCCCGCGCGCTGAGCGCCTCGATCTCGGCATCGGTCAGATGTTCGGCCAGATCGGCGCCGAGGTCACCGGGCAGCGCCTTGACGAAGGCGCCGATATCGGTGAGCAACTCCTCCGAGACCGGCTCGCCCGCCCACCCCCACAGCACGGTCCGCAGCTTCGGCTCGGCGTGCAGGCAGATGCCGTGATCGACGCCGTACACGCCGCCGTCCAGACCTTCGAGCGCATGCCCGCCCTTGCGGTCGGCGTTGTTGAGCAGCACATCCAGCACCGCCATGCGCCGCAGCCGCGGGTCGTCGGCATGGATCAGCGACACCTCGGCGCCGGTGCCGTCGACCGCGCGCAGGATCTCGCGGAACCCGTCGGGCACCTCGCCCGCCGCCACCAGATCCACCAGGTCCAGCCGGTCCGCGCGGTCGACGTGGTGGTCGACCGATTCCACCCAGCGCTGCACCATGCCCGGGCCGAACGGGCCGTCGCGCAGAATCGTCTCCGGGATCACCCCCCATCCCAGCGCCTGCGACACCCGGAACGACGCGACCTCCCGGCCCGCCAGCGTGCCGTCCGGGAAATCCCACAGCGGCCGCTCCCCGCGCACCGGTTTGTACACCACGCGCACGGACGCATCGACTGTCTCGCTGCCGTCGGTGCGGACACTGCCGTCCGCGGCGATCTCGCACACCAGGGTGACGTTGCTGGCCGTGCTGATCCGCCCGATCACCGACAGCTCCCCGCCGTGGAACCCGTCGCGGGCGCTGCCGTCGGCACTGCTCACCGGATCATTCCTCGTCCAGATCGGCCGCGCCGAAGATGTCGCCGCGCTTGTAGCCGTTGGTGCGCACGCACATATGCCCCTTCTCCGACAGCGGTTCCCCGCACAGCGGGCACGGCGGGCGGCCCGCGGCGATCACCTTCGTCGAGCGCAGCGCGAACTCGCGGGCCTGCGACGGGGTGAGGAACACCCGCACCGCGTCCGGCCCCTCGTCGGTGTCGTCGAGCACCACCGACTCGTCGACCTCGGTCTCGGTGATCGCCAGCAACTCCACCACCACCGCGCCCGCGTCGGCGTCCCAGCCCAGACCCATTGTGCCGACCCGGAACTCGGCATCGAGGGGCATCTGGAGCGGGTCGGTGTCGTTGACCTCGGCCGCCTGCGGGGGCACCTCGGCGCCGAACCGGCGCGCCACCTCGTCCAGCAGCAACCCCATCCGGTCGGCGAGCACCTTCACCTGCTGCTTCTCCAGCAGCACGCTCACCACCCGGGGCTCCTCCACGGCCTGCAGGTAGAAGGCCCGATCGCCCGGTTCACCGACGGTCCCCGCGACGAAACGATCGGGGGTGCGAAACACATGGATTGCTCGGGCCACCTGCACCTCCTGAAACCGACTGCATTACTCACTACGGGAATCGGGCTGTCCCGTATTCCCATTATCCGTACCCGCGGCGGATGTGCCGGTCGGCGCGGCGGGCGTGATCTCGCCGCCGGGCACCGGACCGGCTCGATCACCTGATCGTTGCTCAACGGTTGCCGCCAGCGCGGACAGATCGGCGCCCGTGTCGTTTACCCGCCAGACATGCGGGGCGGTCGGGGCGTACCGCACCACGCTGATCGATGCGGGTTCCACCATGATGCGCTGGAACCCGTCCAGGTGGATCCCGAACGCGTCGGCGAGCACCGACTTGATCACGTCGCCGTGCGTGCAGGCCACCCACAGCACGTCGTGCCCGTGCCGCTCGGCCAGGGCGCGGTCGTGGTCGCGGACGGCGGCCACGGCACGATACTGCACCTGCGCCAAACCCTCCCCGGCCGGGAACACCGCACCGGAGGCGTGCCGCTGCACCACCTTCCACAGCGGCTCGGTCACCAGCTCCGACAGCTTGCGCCCGGTCCACTCGCCGTAATCGACCTCGAGCAGCCGCGGTTCGGGCTCCGGTTCGAGACCCAGCTTGTCGGCCAGCGGCGCCACCGTGCGCACGCAGCGCAGCAGCGGCGAATGCACGATGTGCTCGATCGGCAAGCGCGCCAACCGTTCCGCGACCTGCCGGGCCTGCTCCTGACCGTGGTCGGTGAGATCGACGCCCGGACTGCGCCCGGCCAGGGTCGCGGCGGTGTTGGAGGTCGACACCCCGTGCCGCAACAGGATCACCGTCATGTAATCCACCCTAGTCGGGGGCGCCGGGCGGTCGGGGACGCGCGGTGCGGCAGGCTCACGTCGCCGAGACCACGCCACCGGCGAGCAGGCCCAGCATCAGCAGGCCCAGCGCGATCCGGTAGCCGACGAACCAGTCCAGCGAATGCCGCGCCACGAACCGCAGCAGCCACGCCACCGACGCGTATCCGAGCACGAACGACACCACCGTCGCCACCAACAGCTGCGGCCCGGAGGCGTTGAGCCCCTCACCCGCCGGTTCGAACGCGTCGGGCAGGCTGAACAACCCCGACGCCACCACCGCGGGAATCGCGAGCAGGAACGAAAACCGCACGGCCGCTTCGCGAGTCAGGCCGATGAACAGACCCGCCGACGAGGTGGCGCCCGATCGCGACACACCCGGGATCAGCGCCAGGCACTGCGCGAAACCCATGATCAGCCCGTCGCGGGTGGTGAGCTGCTCGATCGGGCGCTGTTTGCGGCCGTAGTACTCGGCCGCGGCGATGACCAGCGCGAACACGATCAGCATCGTCGACACCAGCCACAGGTTGCGGGCGCCGGTGCGCACCGCGTCCTTGAACAGGAAGCCGAGCAGCCCGATCGGGATGGTGGCGATGATCACATACCAGCCGATCCGGTAGTCGAGTTCGCGCTGTGACCGCGGATCAAGCGCGCCCGGATCGCCGGTGTACACCGGCAGCTGCGTGGTGACCTGCTCGCTGACCGGGACCGGCTGCCGCGCCGCCGCGGTGAGCTTCCCGTACACGGTCGTGAACCAGGCCTGCAGGATGCGCCAGATGTCCTTGGCGAAATACACCACCACCGCGGCCTCGGTGCCCAGCTGCGTCACCGCCGTGAACGACGCGCCGGCGTCGTCGCCGAAGAACACCCCCGACACGATGCGTAGATGCGCCGAGGAGGAGATCGGCAGGAATTCCGTCAGTCCCTGCACCGCTCCCAGTATCAGCGCCTGCATCCACGTCATCGACGCGCCCACTACACCTCCCGAAGTCGTCCGGACAGCGACCCTACCGCCCGCGCCGCACCGGGTCATACCCACGCTCGAACGGCTTGTGGCCCTAGGCTCTTGCAGTGTGACGGAAGTGTGGGCACGGTGATGGAACAGCGGGCGGTGGGGCGCAGCGGCCTGCGGGTCTCTCGAATGGGTCTGGCCACCCACACCTGGAGCAGGGAGACCGACGCCGACGAGGCCGCGGCGCAACTGGTGGCGTTCGTGGAGACCGGCGGCACCCTCGTCGACACCTCTCCCGCCTACCAGGGCGGCGCCGCGCAGCGGGTGCTCGGCGGGCTGATCGACGAGTTGGTGCCGCGCGGCGACCTCGTGCTCAGCGGATGCGCGGGGCTGGCGGCCGTGCCGGGAGTGACCGATCCGGCGGGCGCGCCGTCCACCGAGATCCGCTGGACCGTCGACGCCTCCCGGCGCACCCTGATGCGCCAGCTCGACCGGACCCTCGCCGAACTGGGCACCGACTACCTCGACATCTGGAGCGTGGCGGCCTGGGATCCGCAGACCCCGCTCGAGGAGATAGCCAGCACCGTCGACTACGCGGTCCGCTCCGGGCGGGTGCGCTATGCCGGGGTGCGCGGGCTCAACGCCTGGCAGCTGGCGACGCTGGCCTCCGCGGCGCCGATCACCGCCGCACAGTTGCCGTACTCGCTGCTGGCGCGGGGGCCCGAGCGTGATCTGGTGCCTGCCGCCGAGCATCACGGGGTCGGGCTGATCGCGGTGTCGCCGCTGGCCGGGGGGATCTTGACCGGCAAGTATCGCGATGGGGTTCCGGCCGATTCGCGGGGCGCCGACGAGGATACGGCCGCGGAGATCCGGGATCGGCTCGACGATCATGCCGACCGGGTGGTCGATGCGCTGGTCACCGCCGCCGACGGGCTGGGGACCTCGCCGCTGTCGGTGGCGCTGGCGTGGATTCGGGATCGGCCGGGAGTGGCGAGCATGGTCGTGGGGGCGCGGGACATGGGGCAGCTCACGGGGGTTTTGGCGGCGGAGACGCTGGAGTTGCCGCGCGCTATCGCCGCGGCGTTGGATGATGTCAGCAGTATTTGACGGCGGGGAGTTCGGTTTGCCCCCGGCATGCTCTCGGCCGGGTCGCTCCCACGTCGCGGTGCCGCCGGTAGTGGCGGGCCGGGTGTGGGGTGATCGGGGGACCTCTTAGGCTTGCCTTTATGAGTCGCCTTGTCCGTCGTCGATCGGTCCGTGCCGCGTCCAGGCGGGCGGCGGGCCGGGTTTTGTTGGCCGTGATGGCGGTGGTGCTGGTCGGTGGTGTTACCGCCTGTGAGTCGCCCGGCGGGGCGGACGGGGCGGGGCGGCAGGGTCCGGCGACCGCCACGCTGGCCGATCTGAATCCGGCGCCCATCGGGGCCGCGCCCGCGCCGGCGCTGCCCGCGACGGTGCGGTCCTTCGACGGCGGAGACGTCACCGTTACCGATACCTCCCGGATCATCGCGGTCGATCGGTCCGGCAGCCTGGCGCAGACCGTGTGGGCGCTGGGGCTGGGCGCGAATCTGGTGGGGCGTTCCACCTCCGCCGCGTTCCCGGCCGTGCAGCACGTGCCCAACGTCGCGGGCGGCAACGGCAGCATCAATGTGGAAGCCGTTGCGGCGCAACGGCCCACGGTGTTCCTCACCGATACCGTCAGCGCCACCCCGGCGATGCGTGACCAACTGAAGGCCCTGGGGATCACGGCGGTCTACTTCGATCCCCAGCGCAGCCTCGAGGGTGTCGTGCCGCAGATCGAGGCCGTGGCCGCCGCGCTCGGCGTCCCGGACCAGGGCCGCCAGCTGGCCCGGCGCACCGGCGACGAGATCGCCGCCGCCACCGCCGCGGTACGGCAGCAGGATCCGAAACAGCGGATGGCGCTGCTGTATCTGCGCAGCAGCGCGATCACCTTCATGGCCGGGCCCGGCTCCGGCGCGGACTCGCTGATCACCGCCCTCGGCGGCACCGACGCCGGGACCGCCTCGGGGCTGAGCGAACCGTTCACCGCCATCACCAGCGAAGGCATGATCACCGCCGCCCCCGACGTCTTCCTGGTCATGACCGACGGCCTCCGATCCGTCGGCGGCGTCGACGGACTCGAGAAAATCCCCGGCGTCGCGCAGACCCCCGCGGGCCGCAACAAACGCGTCATCGACATGTCCGACTCGGCGCTGCTCAGCTTCGGCCCCAACACCGGCCATGTGATCGCGGCCCTCGCCGAGGCGATCTACGGCCAGCCCAGCGCATGACCGACCCGAAACCTGACACCCCGCACACGAATTCGAGTGCGCGCGGACCCGGCCCGACCGACCGTGCCGCGCCGCCGGACGGCACGACCGACACCGGATCCGACCCCGCTGCGGTGAGCGCGAAAACGACAGTGCGGGAACAGTATTCGAGCGGCAACCGCGCCGCCGAATCTCGCGCCGAGGCCGCGGTACCCCCGGCGCGGCGGTGGTCGCGGATCTCGATCGTGTTCGCCGTATCGATCGTGCTGCTGGCGCTGCTGGCCATGTACTCCGCGGCGGTGGGGCAGGTGCCGACCACGCCGCCGGAGGTGCTCGGCAGCGTGCTGCACAAGATCGGGCTGGACTGGGGGCCGCTGCCCCGACACCCCGCCGGACAGGTGACGCTGTGGGAGGTGCGGTTCCCGCGGGTGGTGCTGGCGATCCTGGTGGGGGCGGCGCTGGCCACCGCGGGCGCGCTGCTGCAGGGCGTGTTCGCCAATCCGCTCGCCGAACCCGGCGTGATCGGGGTGTCGGCGGGCGCGGCGGTCGGCGCGGGCGTGGTCATCGTCATCGGCGGCGCGTTCGTGGCGGTGTGGTCGGTGGCCGCGGGCGCGTTCGTCGCCGGGCTCGGCACGACCCTGCTGGTGTATCTGCTGTCGCGGTCCGGCGGGCGCACCGAGACCGTGACCCTGGTGCTGACCGGTGTCGCGGTCAACGCCTTCGCCGGCGGGCTGATGGCGTTCCTGCTGTTCACCGCGTCCCCTGCGGCGCGCGATCAGATCGTGTTCTGGCAACTGGGCAGCCTCAACGGCGCCACCTGGCAGGCGGTGTGGGTGGTGGCGCCGCTGACCGCGATCGGTGTGGCGGCCGCCGTCGTGCTGGCCCCGCGGCTGGACCTGCTGGCCCTCGGCGAATCCGCCGCCCGCCACCTCGGGGTGGACGTGGAACGGCTGCGGCGCCACGTGATCGTGATCGTCGCCGTCCTGGCGACCGCGGGCGTCGCGTTCACCGGCATCATCATGTTCGTCGGGCTCATCGTGCCGCACGTGGTGCGGATGCTGGTCGGCCCCGCCCACCGGGTACTCGTCCCCCTGTCGGCGATCCTCGGCGCCACCGTGCTGCTGGCCGCCGACGTCGGCGCCCGCACCCTCGTCGCCAACGCCGACCTCCCGCTGGGCATGCTCACCTCCCTGGTCGGCGGCCCGTTCTTCTTCTGGCTGCTGCGCCGCACCCGAGCCCGCGCGGGAGGCTGGGCATGAACCGGACGTGGCACCGCGAGAACGGTCGCGGCCGAAGGCGACATCCGAGCATCACCGCGCGGCCCGCCGGTCCGCACCGCGCCGTGCCCGGGCCGCCGAACGAGAGGCCGGGAGGTCGCGGCGGTGCAGACCCGAGCGTTCGGGCGGGAGGTCGGTGATGGCGGGCGTATTGCGCGGTGTGGCACAGGCTTTCACCCGATCGCACGGCGTTCCGGCGCGGCCCGCGACGGGGACGGTGACCCTGTCCGCGCGGCAGGTCAGCGTCGACCGCGGCGCCGGGCGGGTACTCGACCACGTGGATCTCGAGGTGGTGGCCGGGCAGATCCTGGCGCTGGTCGGGCCCAACGGGGCCGGGAAATCGACGCTGCTGGCGGCGTTGTCCGGGGAACTGGACCTGGCCACGGGCACCGTCGAACTCGACGGGCGGCCGATCGGCCACTGGGCGCCGGTGGATATGGCGCGCCGCCGCGCCGTGCTGCCGCAGAACCACACCGTCGGCTTCCCGTTCACCGCGCGGGAGGTGGTCACCATGGGCCGATCCCCCTGGGCTCGCACGGCGCGGCAGGACGACGACGCGGCCGCGATCGCCGCCGCCATGGCCGCCACCGATACCGAACACCTTGCCGCACGGCCGTTTCCGGCGTTGTCGGGCGGTGAACGCGCCCGCGTCGCCCTCGCCCGCGTCCTGGCCCAGGACACCCCCACCCTGCTGCTGGACGAACCCACCGCAGCGCTGGACCTCGGCCACCAGGAACAGGTGCTGCGGCTGGCTCGCGCCCGCGCCGCGGACGGCGCGGCGGTCGTCGTGGTCCTGCACGACCTCGGCATCGCCGCCGCCTACGCCGACCGGGTCGCCGTCCTCGACGGCGGCCGCCTCGCCGCCGCCGGACCCCCGCGCGACATCCTCACCACCGACCTGCTCTCCCAGATCTACCAGCACCCGGTCGAGGTCTTCGACCACCCCCGCACCGGCGCCCAACTGGTACTCCCGGTCCGCGGCTGACGGGGGTGTCCGCGCGGGCCGCGCGCCGGTAAGTCGCTGGCGAGGCGGGAGGCGGTCGACTAGGCTGGCGGCGTTCGTGTTCCCCCGGAGAGATCGGATGAGGAGGTGGGGTCGATGACCGCGCTGGTGGCCGTTGCCGCGCATCGTCGGATCTCCCCCGCCGCGGCATCGGCCTGACCGATTCCGGTCCGCTCGGGCGAATTCTCCTCGCCGAGCGGTTGTTTCGAACACGAAAGGGTTCTCACCCGCGATGCATACCCATAATTCCTGGACCACCCGCGTCGAGACGCAGGCCGACGCGCGCACGGTCCGCGCCATCACCCAGGCGGCCTTCGACCGCGACGAGGAGGCCGACCTGGTGGACGCGCTGCGCGGCGATCCGGCCTGGATCGACGGCCTGTCCTGGGTGGTCACCGGCCCGGACGGCGATCCGGTCGGCCACACGCTGCTGACCCGCTGCCATATCGGCGACGTCCCGGCCCTGTGCCTGGCGCCGGTCTCCGTCGCGCCGGACCAGCAGCGGACCGGCGCGGGCACGGCGGTCGTGCGCGCGGCGCTGCGGGCGGCGCGCGAGCACGGCGAGCACTACGTCACCGTGATGGGACACCCGGAGTACTACCCCCGGTTCGGTTTCACTCGCGCCTCGCTGCACGGCATCGGCGTCACCGTCGAGGTGCCCGACGACGCCTTGATGGCGCTGTCGCTGGACGAGCGCCCGCTGCCCGCCGGAACCCTCCGGTACGCGGCGCCGTTCGGCATCTGATCCGGACCCCGGGCGTCCGGCGGTAACGACACAGCATTCCGGGCGGGGCACTGGGTGCCCCGCCCGGAATTCATGTCGTCATGGAAGATGTTGTCGCGTCGCCGATTTCGGCGGTCTACTGCTCCGGCTGCTCGTCCTCGTCCTCATCGGCGCGTGCGTGATCGGGAACGCCGGGGTTCGGGTCCCGGGTGAGATCGATCAGCGGATGCACGCCGGCGCCCTCAGGTGCCGCATGTTTGCCCTGGCTCGTCGTCTGCTGCGTTTCCCCGTCGTTGGTCACGCCCCGCATGGTAACGGAGCCGTATGCTCCGGTTGCAAACGCCACGCGTTCACCGCCACACCAGCTTGAGCACCGCGGGCGTCAGCAGCATGCGAATCACGGTGGCGTCCAGCACCAATGCCGCGATCATCCCGTAGGCGATGTATTTCATCAGCACCAGATCCGAGAACCCGAACGCGCCGGTCACCACGATGAGGATCGCGGCGGCGGAGGTGATCACCCCGCCGGTGTGCGCGATGCCGGAGCGGATGGCCTCCGCGGGCGGCGCGCCGGCGGCGCGGGCCTCGGCCATCCGCGACTGCAGGAACACCTCGTAGTCGGTGGACAGCCCGAACAGCACCGTCACGATCAGCACCAGCACCGCGAACATCAGCGGCCCGGGCGTGAACCGGAACAGCCCGGAGCCGTGCCCCTCGACGAAGATCCAGGTGAGGATCCCGAGGGTGGCGCCGAGGCTGAGCGCGCTCATCACCACCGCCTTCACCGCCAGCACCAGCGACCGGAACGCCGCGTACATCAGCGCGACCGCGGCCAGCACCAGAATCCCCGCCAGCAGGGGCAGCCCGTCGATGAGCCCGCGGATGGCATCGCGTTCCAGCGCGGGCACCCCCGCCACCATCACCCGCACGCCCGGCGGCTCCGCGATGGCGCGCAGCGCCGCGATCGCGGTGTCGGCGTCGCGCTCGTCGACCAGTCCGGTCGACAGCACGTTCACCCCGCCCGTGGTCGGGGCCGACGCCTCGAACGGCCCGGTCAGTCCGGGCACGAAATTGGCCTGGAAGCGGATATCGGACAGCTGCTGCGGATTCGCGCCCACCACCACCAGCTTCAGCGGATCGGTGCGGAACTCGGGAAACAGCGCGTCGAACTGTTCCTGCGCCACCCGCGCCGGATTGTCCTGGGCCAGATAGCGTTCGCTCAGGCCGCCGAATTCGATGTGGCGGAACGGGGTCAGCAGCGCCAGCAGGCCCAGCACCACCGGCACGATCACCCGCGCCGGGCGGCGCATCGCGAACTGCGCGAGTCGGGAGAAGAACCCGCGGTCGATCTGCTCGGCAGTGCGGATGCTCGCGAACCGGCCCCACCCCCACAGGTCGATTCTGCGGCCCACGATGCTCAGCGCCGCGGGCAGCGCCGTCACCGACAGCAGCGCGGCCAGCAGCACCGCGCTGATACCGCCGTAGGGCACCGACCGCAGCACCCCGTTGGGATAGATGAACAGCGCGCCCAGGCTCACCGCGATGATCGCGGCGGAGAACAGCACCGTGCGCCCGGCGGTGGCGACCGTGCGCGCGGTGGCGTTCTCCACGCTGCGCCCCGCCGCCAGCTCCTCCCGGAACCGGGTCACCGCGAACAGTCCGTAGTCGATCGCCAGGCCCAGCGCGACCAGCGTCACCACAGCGCTGGCGAACACGTTGACCTCGATGTAGTCGGTCAGCAGCCGCATCATGCCCTGCGTGCCGAGGATGGTCATGCCGCCGATCAGCACCGGCAGCAGCGCCCCCACCACCCCGCCGAACACGAAGTACAGCAGCACCGCCACGATCGGCAGCGCGATCAGCTCGGCGCGCTGAATATCGTGCTGCATGCCGATATTGATGCCCTCCACCACCGGTTGCAGCCCGGCCAGCTGCACCGACGTGCCGCCCGGCCCGCGCCCCGGCGCCTGCGCGGCCAGATCGTCCTTGATGGCGAGGTAGTTGTTCACCGAATCGGTGTCCTCGCCGCGCAGGCCGATGCTGGCGAAGGCGTGGGTGCGCGAGGCGTCGGCGAACTGGCCCATCATCGGGCCGTCGAAATAGCTGTCGATCTTCTGCACGCGGTCGGGGTACTTCGCCCGCACCTGCGCCAGCGCCGCGGTCACCGCGTCGCGCACCGGCGGATCGTCGACCGTGGCGCCGGGCGGCGCGGTGTAGAGGAGGATGACGTCGGCGTCGCGGTCGCGCCCGAAGGTCTCGTCGGCTACCTTGGACGCCACCACCGACTCGCTGTGCTCGTCGAACCAGCCGCCCTGGGTCAGCCGCGGCCCCAGATCGCGCCCGTAGCAGCCCGACAGCGCGACGATCCCGACGAAGAGCGCGAGCACGAGGTACCGGTGGCGGTGCACGAATCGGCCCCACCGCAGCGAATGCTCCTGCACCATACGGGAATTCAGCCGCAGGCCGGGGTCTTGTAGTCGGCCGAGCGCAGGATCCCGCACAGGTCGGCGCGCGAGATCTTCCAGGTGCCGCCGATATCGACGAAGTGCACGATCGTGGTGCGCACGTTGGTGCCGGTGCCGTCCTTGTCCAGGCGCATGGTGGCGGTGAGGGTGCCGTCGCGGTTGTCGAACACCGGATCGGTGACGCCGTAGACGGCGCGCGGGTTGTCCCGCAGGGCCCGGTACATATCGGGGATGGCATCGGTGAACGCCTCGCCGTCCTCGATCAGCGCGGTGCGGTCGCTGTCGGGCAGCGCCGGGTCCAGTGCGCGTTTGATCTGCGCGTCGAGATCGGCGGCGGTCGGGAGCGGCGGGCGGTTGGCGCTGCTCACCGCCGCGGCCTGTGACGAGGAGGACATCGCGGCGTACGCCGACGAACGCGCCGCGGCCACCGAATCCTCGTCCTGGCCACCGCCGCACGCCGCCGCCAGCACGGCCAGCGCCGCCAGCGGCGGCGCGATGCGGGCCGATCCTCGCAATGCCATCTGCATCCTCACCCGTCGTCGGAAGTAACCGGTAATTCTCCTACAGTCTGTCATGTGTGCCGCTGAACACCGGGCTCGCGCGCGTCCGTCGCCGCAAGCCCGTGCGGCGCAAGCGCTTACCGGCCGTCGGCGACGAGGCGGTATCGGCCGGGCCGTCTCAGCGCCCTTCGATCACCGAGCTGATCCGGCCGAGCAGTGCGCGCACGATCGTGGTCTCGCGGTCCGTCTCCGCGGCGGGGTCCTCCGCCGGGGTCGCGGCCGCGATCAGGTCGCGCACCGTCGCGGTCACGCTGCGCTCGTCGTCGAGGTCGATATCGGTGACGCGGGCCTCGGCGACGGCGACCACGTCCTCCGGGCCGGGTACCGCGGTGCCGGTGGTGTCGATGTCGGCGCGGTAGATCTCGAGGGTGAGCATGGAGCGCACGATGCGGAAGGCGAACGAACGCCCGTCACCGGTGGCGCCGAATCCGTGAGCGAACGGACCAACGGTAATGTCTTCGACGATGAATTCAGACGTATGGTCTGTTTTCAACCGGGACTCCCTGTATCGGCGGCGGTTCGATATCAACGGTAACCCCTGGGGCCGACCCGGTGGAGAGCGCCGATCCGCCGTGTCGCGCGCCGCCGTGCGCCGGGATGTCGGAACCACCCCGGCGCACGGCCCCGTTCCGCGACCATGGTCAGATGAAGAGGTACGCATGAGTCGTCGGCGGTAGTGGCGGTAGTGAGGAGTTCGGTGCATGCACGGTCGCACGCGACGGGATGCGGCGGGTCGCCACGCCAGCGATGGGCCCGGGGGCGGTAGCGAAATGTCACCGCGCAGGGCAACGGGGCCGTCACCGGCCAGCGCCGCCGCGGAGTGTCGGGAGCGTCGCGACCGGACGGTGCGGCAGTGGCGCGCGGGCACGGCTGCTGGTGGGCCACGGAACCGGCGGGGCGCCGGAATCCGGCGGGGATGGGTCGCGATACTCGCGGCCGCGGTCGCCGCGGCCGCTGCGGCGGGATGCTCGTCGTCGGACGGCGACAAGGATCCGAATTCCGCCGCGGCCCCCGCGCACGCCGCCCTCGCCCCCGCGCCGGTCGCCGCGCCCGCCGGGTCGGTGACCGCGTCCGGACCGGTCGCCGCCCTGCTCGCCGAACCCTCCGGCGGCCGCTTGGTGGCGCTCGACCCGGACAGCGTCACGGTACGCATCCTCACCCCCGGCGGCGCCGAACCGGCCCGCACGCTCACCCTCCCCGCCCCCGCGTCGGCGCTGACGCCCGGCGCGCCCGGGCAGGTCCTCGCCGCCGCCGGGCGCCAACTCGTGCACATCGACACCCTCGCCGCCACCACCCGCGCCACCCCGCTCGACGGCGAGGCGCGCGCGGCGGCGCGGCGCGGCGACGGCAGTATCGCGGTCGGCCTCGCCGACGGCCGCGTGGCGGTCATGGCCGCGGATGGCCAAGTGCTGCAGACCGTTTCGGGCCTGTCCGGTGTCGACGCGCTCGCCGCGCCCGGGGACACCGTCGCGGTCCTGGACCGCGCCCAGACCAGCCTCACCCAGCTCGACCTGGGTCGCGGCAAGCCCGGTTTGGCGCTGCGCGCGGGCACCGGCGCCACCAATCTCGCCTCCGACCACTTCGGGCGCATCCTGGTCGCCGACACCGCCGGCGGTGCGCTGCTGGTGTATACGGCCGATCCGCTCGTCCTGCGGCAGCGCTTCCCGGTAGGCTCGTCGCCCTACGCGCTCGCCTACGATCAGCGGTCCGAGACCGTGTGGGTGACGCTGACCGCGAGCAACGAAGTGGCCGGTTTCGACCTGTCGACGGGTATACCGGAGGAAGTGGCACGCTTCGCGACGGTGCGCCAGCCGAATTCGGTGACCATCGACGAACGCACCGGCGACCTGTTCGTGGGGTCCGCGACCGGCGACGGGTTGCAGCGGATCGGCGCGGACGAGAGGAAGAGAGGGCAGCGATGACTCGGGCCTCGGCGCACCGTCCGCAGCGCAGGCGGTCGATCCCGGCGGAATGGGAGGAGACCAGCGAGGAGGGGGAATACGAATACGTGCCGTTACGACTACCGCCCGAGGTCACCCGGGTGACCGCGTCGATGCGGCTGGCCATCCAGGCCGAATTCGGCGGCTGGGAACTGTCGCGGGTACGCGCCTACACCGACGGCAGCCGGCGCGTGCTGCTGCGGCGGCGCAAGACCACCTTCCCCGTCGCGGAAACCGGGATGTGACCGGCATGTACTCCGTGCTGTTGCGGTTGATGTTCCTGCTGCCCCCCGAACGCATCCACCACCTGGTCTTCGCGGCGATGCGGCTGGCGACCCGCTTCGCGCCTACGCGGCGGCTGGTGCGCAGGCTGACCGTGGTCGACGACCCGGTCCTGCGTACCACCGCCTTCGGAGTGGAGTTCCCCGCGCCGCTGGGCTTGGCCGCCGGGTTCGACAAGGACGCCGGGGGCGTGAACGCCTGGGGCCCACTGGGTTTCGGCTACGCCGAGATCGGCACCGTCACCGCGCAGGCGCAACCGGGCAATCCGGCGCCGCGGCTGTTCCGGCTGCCCGCCGACCGCGCCCTGATCAACCGGATGGGGTTCAACAACCACGGCGCGACCGCGGCGGCCGAGCAGCTGCGCGGCCGCCGCCCGGGCGGGGTGCCCATCGGCGCCAATATCGGCAAGACCAAGACCACCCCCGCCGAACACGCCGCCGACGACTACGTCACCAGCGCCACCCTGCTGGGTCCGCTCGCCGACTTCGTCGTCGTCAATGTCAGCTCCCCCAACACCCCCGGCCTGCGCGACCTGCAGGCGGTGGAATCGCTGCGGCCGCTGCTGCGCGCGGTGCTCGACTGTGTCCAGGTGCCGGTGCTGGTGAAGATCGCCCCCGACCTGTCCGACGAGGATGTCGACGCCGCCGCGGATCTGGCCGTGGAGCTCGGCCTGGCCGGGATCGTCGCCACCAACACCACCATCCGCCGCGACGGGCTGGCCACCCCGGTCGCCGAGGTCGACGCCATGGGCGCGGGCGGGCTGTCCGGACCGCCGGTGGCCGACCGGTCGCTCGAGGTGCTGCGCCGCCTCTACGCCCGCGTCGGCGACCAGCTGGTGCTGATCTCCGTCGGCGGGATCGAGAACGCCGACCAGGCCTTCGAACGCATCCTCGCGGGCGCCACCCTGCTGCAGGGCTACACCGGATTCATCTACGGCGGCCCGTTCTGGACCCGGCGCATCCACCGCGGAATCGCGCAGCGGCTGCGCGCGGGCGGTTACGCGAGCATCGCCGACGCCGTCGGCGCCTCCTACAAGACCCGCGCCTGATCACACACGCGGCCGTACTTGCACCTGATGCAACCGTGCATCCGCTGCCGTCGCGGCTCGGTGCGGGTCGAGATTCGGGGCAGCACGCGAGGTCCGCGATGCGGTCAGCCGAAGACCCGCGGCGGCTCCTCGGTGATACCCAGTGGCTGTTGCCGGTAGGTGGGGCCGGACAGCACCGGCTCCGCCTCCCGACGGGTGCGGCCGCCGCAGTGGCGGCGCATCCGCTCGATCATCCGGCGCGACAGCAGGATCACGGCCTCCTCGTACCGCACACCCAGCGCCCCGGCGCGGTCGGCGACCCGCCGATGCACCGAGTCGTCGTCCACCGCGTCGGGATCGCTGAGCAGTTCGTCGAGTTCCATCCCGGCCAGCGCCTGCACCTGGGTCAGGCGATGCTCGGGCAGCCAGCTCAGCCGCCACACCGCCGCTCCGAAACCGTCGATTCGGAAGGCATGCTCGGGGGTCCGGTCACTGATCATCGCCCAGTCGGTCGTTTCGATCGTCACGGCTGTCTCCTCTCGCGTCGCCGCCCACGGCCCAGGATCACTGCGTCGGCGGGGCGGGTACCCAATACATCGGCTCGAGTTGCCGAAGAGTTGCGGATCGCGGTGAATTCGTCCGCAGCATCCGGCTCAGTGAGGGGTCGGGACACGGACGGCCGAATCGGCCCGGTCCCGGGTCGAAGCGCGTCCGGCCGCCCTGCCGGATTCGCGCGGCCGGTACTGTGCCCGGCCCCTGTCGGCGCTGCGCGTACTTTTCCGGTACGCCCACCGAGACGGCCACTGCCGTCGGTCTAGTTCGCGACCCCGACGATGTCGGCGTCGCGCTCGGCGGATCGAGGCATGCGGCGCCGCCGGATTCGCCGCTCGAGGAGAATCGCTCCCACCATCAGAACCTCCTGGACGTCTCGGCGACCGAACGCCGACTCCAGAGCGTCACTTGCCATTCTATTCGGGCAAATGCCGCGATAGGTTATTGGTAGCCGAAATTCCCGGCGGATAAACCGGCAATCCCCGGCGACTTCGCTTATCGTCTGCAGACGATCACTGCGCACCCGAGACGGAGGTGGCTGCCCCGATGGCGGGACAGGACGCGACGGTCACCGCGGTGCGCGCGGTGCTCACCCGGCTGTGCAAACGCGCGGGCCTGAGCCCGGAACGGTTGCGCAGCACCGAAATCGACGTCACCCCGCTGCTCGAGCTCTACGTCATCCGGCGCCAGGCCCAACTGGCGGGCACCGATCCCGCCGAGGCCGTCCCACCGGTGGTGCGCGACCTGTCCCGGCAGCTGCCCCCGGAGCATCGGCTCATCGTCGATGTCGGGTTGGCGCTGGGGTTACTGCGCGACGCGGCGCCCCCCGATATCGAGACGCATCTGCTCTACGCACCGGATCTCGGCAAGCGCCGCCAGTACCTCAGCGATCACTGGCCGCCGCTGCTGCGGGCCGCCGGGGCCGAGACGGTCGCCGACGCGCCCACCACGCGGCAACTGCGCAGCCGTCTCGAGTTCGACGCCTTCACCGTCCTGGCGCAGCGCCTCACCACCGCCTCCGGCTACGCGTCGGTGCTGACCCTGCCACCGCTGACCGGCGCGGTGCCCGATCGGCACACGGGCACGATCACTGTGGTCGGCGACGCGGTCATCGACAATATCTGCAGCATCGATCACTTCCCGGCGGCGAACGACCCGGCCACCGGCACCTTCCTGGACCGGCCCGGCGGGAAGGGACTCAATCGCGCGGTGGCCGCGGCCCGGCTCGGCCTGCGCGTGCGCCTGATCGCCGCGGTCGGCGACGACGACCGCGGCCGCCGCATCCTCGACCATCTGCGCACCGAAGGCGTCGAGACCGATCTGGTGCGCGTCGTGCCCGGCGCCACCACCCCGGTCGCGGTCGTCCTGGTCACCAGCAGCGGTGAACGACGCGATATCGCCTGCCCCAACGAACGCGTCCGGCTCAACCCCGACGACCTGCGCACCCTCGACGCCCGCCACGCGCTGGCCGGATCCGACGCCGTGCTGCTCACCTTCGAACCGCCCTCGGCGGTCGTCGAGGACGCCCTCGACCTCCTCGCGCGGGAGTCGCGGCCGCGGCTGCTGGTGCAGCCGGTGCCCGCGATCGCCCGACCACAGCGGTTCTACCGCCGCTTCGACGCCATCGACTATCTGATCGGGACGCGGGGCGAACTCGACGCCCTCGCGCCGCTGATCCAGACCGTCGACGCCGCCGACGGCGACACCGAACTGGCCCGCCGGTTGCGCATCCTCGGCGCCCGGACGGTGTGCATGGTGGAGGAGTTCGCCGCCAGTGTGCACTCCGACGATCTGGCGATCGATATCGGACGTTTCCCGGCCGCGCTGAAGGACTCCCCCGGCGCCCCGGCCGCCTTCGTCGCCGCCCTCGCGCACCGCGTCGTCACCCGCGGGCATCGCGCCGACGCCGACGACTTCGTCTGGGCCACAGCGGCGATGGCCGCCACCCAGTCCACCGGGGCGGTGTCGGGCGCGATGCCGACCGTCGCCGACGTCGACCGCCTGCTCGACCGCGCCGGACCCCCCGCGGTGGTCCGCACGGAGACCCCGTGACCGCGATCGATTTGCCGGATCCCGACTGTCGCGCCGGGCCCGCCTTCCGAGCGCCGCGCGGCCTGACGCTATCGTCTCCAGCCATCGTGCTCGACCCAGATCTTTCGCCGGGGCCAGATGTCGGATGCCACCGGTTTGCCTGAGGTACTACCTGCGATCCCTTCGGAGGAGCTTTTGACAGCCCTGCATGAGACCGGACACGACGTGCACGCCACTTCTCGCCGCCCGGCCCACACGGCCGAATCGGCCGACGACACCGCGGCGCCGGAGGACGACGACACCGCGCACCGCATCCGCCGCAAAGGCGCGGAGATGTGGGTGCGCGTGCGCGAACTCGGCGATGTACGCGACGGAGGCACGATGCTGATCTTCGGTGACCTCGCCGACGGATGTCTGGTACGCATCCACTCCCGCTGCCTCTACGGCGACGTGCTGCACAGCGAGGACTGCGACTGCGGCCCCGAACTGGACAAGGCGATGGATATGATCCAGGCCGAGGGCGCTGGCGTGCTGGTCTATCTCGAGCAGGAGGGCCGCGGCCACGGCCTGATCGCCAAGGCCCGCGGGCTGCGCTTCAGCGAACTCAACGGCGTGGACACCTTCACCAGCTACCGGAGCCTGCACTACTCGGCCGACTGCCGCTCCTACGAGCGGGCCGCCCAAGCGCTGCGACGGCTCGGGCTGCGGCGCGTGCGGCTGCTGACCAACAATCCGGAGAAGGTCGCCGCCGTGGCCGCCGCGGGAACCACCGTCGAGCGGACACCGCTGATCACCGTGCCGCGCAGCGAGCGGGCCCGGCTCTACATGGAATCCAAACGGGACTACCGCGGCCACCTGCTGCCCGACTTCCGCGCCAGCGCCGCCGGATCGGCGGACGCCGAACGGCCCGAGCCGCCGGGGCCTGGCGACCTGCCGGGGGCCGAGACGCTGTGCGCCTCGGCCGAGCGCGCGTAAGACGCATCACATTTTGCCGAATGCGCGGATAGGATGGGTGAGCCGCGTCACTCGGTGACGCGACGCCAGCCGTTATCCGATCTCTGCCACGGCGAGTTCGCGCAGTCATCTGGCGGAGCGTCCCCGAGGCTACGGTTCGCATACCGATCGGGAACAAGGACATGACGACAGATATCGGCTACACGCATCACACCGGCGTCACGGTACGCACGGCGCCGGAGGCATTCCAGCAGACCATCACATTGCGCCCGCACCAGGTGGCCTTGCGTACGGTCGGCGGCACCCAGCAGATCACCTGGGCCGACTACGACCGCCGCGTGCGCGCCCTGGCCGCGGGACTGGCGAAACTGGGGGTGCGCCACGGTGACACGGTCGGCATCATGCTGACCAACCGGCCCGAGTTCAACCTGGTCGACACCGCCGCGCTGCATCTGGGCGCGGCGCCGTTCTCGGTGTACAACACCAGTTCGCCCGAACAGATCGCGCACGTGTTCGGCAACGCCGGGAACAAGCTCGTGATCACCGAACGCGGATTCCTCGACGTGGTGCAGCGCTCGGGCGCCGGGTACGAGCGGATCGTGGTGGTGGATGCCGCGAGCGGCGGCGCCCCCGAGGGTACTGTGTCGCTGGCCGATGTGGAGGCCGACCCGGCCGCCGACTTCGACTTCGACGCCGCCTGGCAGGCGGTGCGGCCCGGCGACCTCGCCACGCTGATCTACACCTCCGGCACCACCGGGCCCTCCAAGGGCGTGGAGATCACCCACGCCAATATCGTCGCCCAGATCGCGGGCCTGACCCGTAACGGCCCGCTGGTCGTCGGGATCGACGACCGCTCGGTGTCGTATCTGCCCGCCGCCCACGTCGCCGACCGCATCTCCGGGCACTGCGCCAACCTGTTCACCGGTGTCGCCATGACCTGCGTGCCCGATCCGCGCGAGATCGCCGCCGCGCTGCCCGACGCGCGCCCCACCGCGTTCTTCGGCGTGCCGCGGGTCTGGCAGAAGATCAAGGCCGGCATCGAGGCCAAACTCGCCACCGAGGCCAGCCCGGTGAAGAAGGCGCTCGCCCACTGGGCCATCGGCGTCGGCGTCAGCGCCGCCCGGGCGCAGCTGGCGGGCGGCGGGGTGAGCCCGGTGCTCAACGCGCAGCACAAACTGGCCGACGCGCTGGTGCTGTCGAAGCTGCGCGCGGCGCTCGGGCTCGACGAGCTGAAGGTCGCGGCCTCCGGCGCGGCCGCCATCCCGCCGGAGACCCTCGAATACATGCTGGGCCTGGGATTCACCGTGACCGAGGTGTGGGGCATGTCGGAGACTACCGGCGTCGGCACCTTCACCGAACTCGCCGCACCCCGCCCCGGGTCGGTCGGCCGCGCCCTCGACGGGGTCGAGCTGCGCCTGGACAGCGACGGCGAACTGCTGGTGCGCGGCGCGATCGTCACCCCCGGCTACCGGGGCATGCCCGATAAGACCGCCGAGGCCATCGACGGCGACGGCTGGCTGCACACCGGCGACGTCGCCACCATCGACGGCGACGGCTACGTGACGATCGTGGACCGCAAGAAGGAACTGATCATCAACGAGGCCGGGAAGAACATCTCCCCCACCAATATCGAGAACGCCGTAAAGGCGGCCTCCTCGCTGGTCGGGCAGGTGGTGGCGATCGGCGACGCGCGCCCGTACATCACGGCGCTGATCGTGCTCGACCCCGACACCGCGGCGGTGCGGGCCAAGGCGCTGGGCGCCCCCGACGCCGACATCACCGCCCTGGCCACCCGGCCCGAGATCGTCGACGAGGTGCGCGCGGCGGTGGTGTCCGGCAACACCCGCATCTCCCGGGTCGAGCAGATCAAACGGTTCCGGATCCTGCCGAGTGCCTGGGAGCCCGGCGGCGAGGAGATCACCCCCACCCTCAAACTCAAGCGCAACCCCATCGCCGCCAAGTACGGCGCCGAAATCGCCGAACTGTACGGCGCTCCGGCCCCGGAGGGCGTGATCGACCTGGGGTAGGAGCGGGCAAGCGATGCAATCGTGCGCAGAGTGTCGCGTTGCATCCGGTGCCGAAATGCGGGGACTACTTCACTTCGTAGGTGGCGACGATGTGGGCGCGGGCGATGGCGTGGGAGAACAGGTTGAAGCCCAGGAAGGCCGGGCTGGCGCTCGCGTCGAAGCCCAGCGACTCCACATCGACCGCATGCACGGTGACGAAGTACCGGTGGTAGCCGTGCCCGGCGGGCGGCGCCGCGCCGACGTAGCCCGCGAACCCGCCGTCGTTGCGCAACTGGATCGCGCCCGCGGGCAGCGTGCCGCCCTCGCTGCCCGCACCGCTGGGCAGCGAGGTGGTGGCGACCGGGATGTCGGCGACCGCCCAGTGCCAGAAACCCGAGGCGGTCGGCGCGTCCGGATCGAAGACGGTCACCGCGAAACTCTGTGTCCCCTCGGGGAATCCGGACCACGACAGCTGCGGTGAGATATCCTTGCCGCCCGCGCCGAACACACCGCTGACCTGATCGTTGCCGAAGGGCTGACCGTCGATGACGTCCTGCGAGGTGACGGTGAACGTCGGCAGCTGCGGCAGCGCGGCGTAGGGGTCGTAGGAGTAGTCGGGCATCAGGGCCGTCCTTTCGAAATCGTCAGCTGTGCAGGAGAAAATGCTCCAGTACCTGGGTGCCGAATTCCAGCGCGTCCACCGGGACCCGCTCGTCGACGCCGTGGAACAGGGCCGAGAAGTCCAGCTCCGGGGGCAGCCGCAGCGGTGCGAAACCGAAACAGCGAATCCCCAAGGACGCGAACGCTTTGGCATCGGTGCCGCCGGAGAGCATATAGGGCACGGTGCGGCCGTCGGGGTCGTGCGCGAGGATGGCGTTGTTCATCGCGTCGACCAGATCGCCGTCGAAGGTCGTCTCGTAGGAGTTCAGCGCGGTGATCCACTCGCGCTCCACATCCGGGCCGATCAGCTCGTCCACCTCCCGCTCGAACGCTTCGCGGCGGCCGGGCACCACACGGCAGTCCACCACCGCCTCCGCGGTCTGCGGAATGACATTGGCCTTGTAGCCCGCGCGCAGCATCGTCGGATTCGCGGTATCGCGCAGCGTGGCGCCGATGATGCGGGAGATGGTGCCCAGCTTGGCGAGCTGACCCTCGATATCCGGGCTGTCCGGATCGAATTCGATGCCGGTCTCCTCGCTGACCGCGGCCAGGAATTCCGCCACCGAATCCGACAGCACCAGCGGGAAGGTGTGCTTGCCCAGCCGCGCCACCGCGTCGGCCAGGATCGTCACCGCGTTGTCCTCGTGCAGGAACGAGCCGTGCCCGGCGCGGGCCTTGGCGCGCAACCGCATCCAGCCCAGGCCCTTCTCCGCGGTCTCCACCAGATACAGCCGCCGCTCGGTGCCGTCGCGGCGCGGCACGGTCAGGGAGAACCCGCCCACCTCGCCGACCGCCTCGGTGACGCCGTCGAACAGATCGGGGCGATTCTGCACCAGCCACTGCGAACCCCAGCGGCCGCCGTTCTCCTCGTCGGCCAGGAACGCGAACACGATATCGCGCGGCGGCACCGTACCCTCCAGTTTGAACTGGCGGGCCACCGCCAGCATCATGCCGACCATATCCTTCATATCGATCGCGCCGCG
This sequence comes from Nocardia thraciensis, assembly GCF_054782435.1. Taxonomy (NCBI): domain Bacteria; kingdom Bacillati; phylum Actinomycetota; class Actinomycetes; order Mycobacteriales; family Nocardiaceae; genus Nocardia; species Nocardia thraciensis. The sequence continues at coordinate 108,683 of NZ_BAAGSM010000028.1, read as the reverse complement.
GCCCCACACGTAACCGTCGCGGACCGCGCCGGAGAACGGGTGCACGCTCCAGTCGGCGGCCTCGGCGGGAACCACGTCCAGGTGCCCGTGCATCATCAGCGCGCCCCGGCCGGAGTCGGCGCCCGGCAGGCGCGCGAACACATTGCCGCGGCCGGGGGCGCCCGATTCCACGTACTCGGTGACGTACCCGGCCCGCTGCAGCTGATCGGCCACCCACTCGGCGCACTCCCGCTCGCCCTTGGTGGTCTCCAGTTCGCCGGTGTTGGAGGTGTCGAACCGGATCAGCGTGCTGACCAGGTCCACCACCTCCGATACGGCACGGGAGTCGGGCTCGGACAGGGACTTCTCACCGGGTGCAGACACGTACCCCTTCCTACCATTGCGGGCGGATATTGCCCCGGGTTGCCCGCAGCGTGCACGCAAATACCGGAACACCCCGGTTGCCGATGTCTCGCCTGCCTCGGGCAGCGTGGCCACGTTGTCGCTGCGGTCGCACAGCGACGGGCAGGTCGTCAGCCCGCCACCACGACCCTGTCCGCGCCGATGCGGGTGATGCGTTCCTTGCCCCACGCGCCCAGTGGCTCGAGTGCGCGATTGAGTCGGGTGCCCAGCTCTGTGAGGGAGTACTCCACGCGCGGCGGCACCTCGCGATAGACCTCGCGGTGCACGATGCCGTCCTCCTCGAGTTCGCGCAGCTGCTGGATCAGCATCTTCTCCGAGACGCCGGGCAGATGGCGGCGCAGCTCGCCGAACCGGCGCACACCGCCCGCCTCGAGCTCCCACAGGATGAGCGATTTCCACTTGCCGCCGATCACGTCCATCGCCGCGTCGATCCCGCAGAAATAGGGCCCGGATCGCTTATCACCCATCGCCTGACCTCACTACCTGTTCACATACCTATCGGTAAGTACCCCACAAAATAGTAGGTACTTGCCGCGATAAACCGCTGAGCGCATTGTAGGTGTCGGCGCCGACGAACCGATATTCGAAAACGCAAGGAGCTCAACCGCAATGGCTGACAACAAGACCCCCGTCACCGTGCTCGGACTCGGCGCCATGGGCCGCGCGCTGGCGACCGCGCTGCTGCGGGGCGGGCATCCGACCACCGTGTGGAACCGCACCCCCGGCCGCGACACCGAGTTGGTCGCCGCCGGGGCACGCGGGGCCGCCACCGTCGCCGGAGCGGTGCGCGACGGCGACCTCGTGATCGCCGTCCTGCTCGACCACGCCTCGGTGCACGACGCCCTCGACCCGATCGTCGCCGAACTGTCGGGCAAGACGGTGGTGAATCTGACGACCACCACCCCCGAGGAGGCGCGTGAACTGGCGCGGTGGGCAGCCGGGCACGGCATCGTCTACCTCGACGGGGCCATCATCGCCACCCCCGAGATGATCGGACAGCCCGGGTCGTCGTTGCTCTACAGCGGGACGCGGGAGGTGTTCGACGACCACCGCGCGGCCCTCGAATTGCTCGGCACCGCCGAATATTTCGGCGACGACGCAGGCACCGCCTCGCTGTACGACTTCGCCCTGCTGTCGGGCATGTACGTCATGTTTGCCGGGTTCTACCACGGCGCGGCGATGCTCCGATCGGCCGGTGTCTCAGCGGAAACCTTTGCGGCACGGGCTGGTTCGTGGCTCACCGCGATCACGGGAACCCTGTCCGACGCGGGCCGCATCATCGACAGCGGCGACTACACCACCGAAGTGCAGAGCCTGGACTTCAACAAGGCCGCCCTCGACGCCATCGTCCGCGCCAGCCGCGACGCAGGAGTCGGCCTCGACGTGATCGGCCCGGTCAAGTCCCTGATCGACCGCCAGGTAGCCGACGGCCACGGCAAGGAAGCCTTCGCCCGCATCTTCGAGGGCCTCCTGTCCTGAGCGATGCCGAGTTCATCGAGCACCTGCCGCAATTCCCGCGACGCGTCCGGCAACGCCGCGTTTCCTAGGATCGGGGCATGGTTCCGCTGACCTACGACCGACTGTGCGCCGAGATCGAGACGCGCACCCGTGCGGTCACCGCCGTCGTCGAGCATGCCGACCTGGCGGCCCCGGTACCGTCGTGTCCCGGCTGGGATCTCGGCCATCTGTTACAGCACATCGGTGGCGTGCACCGGTGGATGGCCGAGATCGTCGGCAGCCGAGCCACCGCGCCGGTGTCCGGTGAATTCGTCGACGATCCGACCGAGTCCCGGATCGAATCCGGAGAACTGCTGCCGTGGCTGCACGACGGTGCGGAGAAGCTCACCGCGACGCTGCGGGCGGCCGATCCCGAAACGCCGGTATGGTCACCGGGACCTGTTGGGACACCGCGATTCTGGGCGCGCAGGGCCATGCTCGAAACCGCGCTGCACGGACGCGACGCCGCCGAGGCGGTGGGCGCCGCCCTCGACCTGCCGCCGGACCTCGCCGCCGACGGCTTCGAGGAATGGCTCGACAACGCCTCGGTGCCCGAGGCCTACGAGCCCCGGCCCGACCTCCCCGACCTGCTCGGCGCCGGACGCGGGTTGGTCTTCGACGCCACCGAATCCTTCGTCGCCGGCGACGTCGGGTCGTGGGTTGTCGATCTCGGCGGGAAGGCGGCCACCTGGCGGCGCGGGACCGGTGCGGGGTCCGTGTGGGTGGGTGGTGCGGTCGCCGATCTGCTGCTGTACGTCTATCGTCGGCGGCACGGTCCGCTGCGCATCACCGGAGACATCGAGCTGCTCGAGCTCTGGCGCACCCGGTCGGGCTTCTGGCTCAACGCCTGACCCCGCCCTTGTGGCCTTTACCAGCCGAAACCCGGGCGCGCTGCGCACAAACCCCAAATGTCGGCCCATGCCTTGCCGACCCCGACGGCCGCGTCCTAGCGTCTGCCGCAACCGGGTTCCAGCTGGGAGGCGCCGCATGAAAACCCGTGCCGGACACCGCCGCACGTCCCGCACCGGCGCCGGGCGACCGCGCGCCGCCCGGCCCTTCGCCGCGCTGGCGCTCGCCGCCGCGTTGGCCGCGTCGACCGGCCCGGCCGCCGCCGCACCCGGCCCGGCGCCCGGCACCCCGATTCCCGTGCACGCCATGGCCGCCGCCCAACCCTCCGCCAACGGCTCGCGCCTGCTCACCGCGGCCCAGGGCCCCGGCCGCGTCATCGACCTGACCGTGCACTCCGCCGCGATGGGACGTCCGCTGTCGGTGGAAATCCTTCCGGCGGCGGATATTTCGAAACCGGCGCCGACGCTGTATCTGCTCAACGGCGTCGACGGCGGTACCGACACCGGCAACTGGCGCGACGGCAGCAACTGGCTCACCAAGACCGACGTCGCGGAATTCTTTGCCGGACAACAGGTCAACGTCGTGATCCCGATCGGCGGGGCGGGCAGCTTCTTCACCGACTGGCGCGCCGACGACCCCGTACACGGACGGCAGCGCTGGACCACCTTCCTCACCCGCGAACTGCCGCCCGTGATCGACTCGGCGTTCAACGGCAGCGGCGCCAACGCCATCGCCGGACTGTCCATGGCCAGCACCTCGGTGTTCCAACTGGCCCTGGCCGAGCCCGGCCGCTACCGCGCCATCGGCTCCTACAGCGGCTGCGTGCGCACCAGCGATCCCCTGGGGCAGGTCATGGTCGACGCGATCGTCACCGGCCGCCAAGGCAATATTCTCAACATGTGGGGGCCGCCCAACGATCCGGCCTGGGCCGCCAACGACCCTTACCTCAACGCCGCCGGGCTGCGCGGCACCACCGTCTACGTGGCATCCGGCAACGGTGCGCCCGGACCGCTGGACACCCTCGGCGGACCCGGTATCCACGCCAATCCGGTGAAGCTGATCGACCAGCTGGTCATCGGCGGGATTCTGGACGCCGTGGCCGCCCGTTGCACGCAGCAGCTGCGAGACAGGCTGCGGGAGTTGAACATTCCCGCCACGTTCGACCTGCGTCCCAACGGCACGCATTCGTGGGGGTACTGGGAGGAAGACCTGCACAAGTCGTGGCCGGTGCTGAGTGCGGCGCTCGGTGAGTGAGTGCGGGGATCCCGTCGATGGTTGGATAGCGGGTGTGTCGAATCTTCTCCGCCCGCAGGCCGTGGACCTACTCGCGCGGCTGTCGACCGACGGTACGGATGCCGGGGTGTGGACAGATCTGTGGGACGAGCTCTACCACCGGCACAATGGTGAGGACGCCTGCGCGGCGCTGCCCGAACTCGCGGAGCTTGCCTCGAGCGGGACCCCGGCCGACCGGTTCCAAGCCGTCGAACTCGCCGGCGCGCTCATCGCGAGCGCCGAGCCGCACACCGCCGAGATCCGCGACCGATACGCCGGGGGAATCTCCGCGCTGCGGATCAGCAACCACGACACCAGCGCCGTCAGCGTCACGTCGACGCCGAACGTGGAGAGCATGGTCGACTGCATCACCGCCAGCGGCGTCGTGGCGTAGGCCGCCGCGGCCAGCGTCTGCGCGAGCCGACCACCACCGAATTCCCGAGCGAGCAGGGCGCTGAGCACGATCGCGGCGATCGTCATCCCGAGCGCGGGCAACCTCAGCACCACCGTCGAACCGGGGCGACCGTATCGGCCAAGGCCGCCAGCAGCGGCACCACCGGCCCCTGGTCGGCGTAACTCGGCGCCGGGTGATGCCCGGCCGCAATGAAATACAGTTCGTCGCCACCGAATTCGTAACGGCCCAGCCGAATGAGAAACAATATTCCGGCGACAGCGGCGACGGCCGACACCGCACGCCACGCGAAGGGCGGGACATCCACCGCCGGTTCACTATTCGCCGGCCGCCCACCGGAACCGACGGCCATTGCCGCTTCTCGAATTCGAGCGGTGGCCAAGGCACTTTCCGGCATAGCGGACCTCCCCGATGTCATCCCGCGAGAGCTGTTGTGCCGCAACGGGACAGTATTACTCCAACCCGCCGGCAGCGGACGGCGGTGTCGCATGGTGCGCCGATTTCCCGGCCGCGCGGTGCGGATTTCTCCACGGCCGTAACACATTTCACGGTCCGGCCGGATCGCGTCGATCTTATCCATTACGCGGCCACCGACGAACAGCCTGAATCGAATACTCCCCCACCGCACAAGCGGTTTACCGGATCGCCTGTGAATGTGCACCACCGTGAGGTCGGATCATGGTGCGAATAGCGTCCGTACACGACGCGGCCCACGGATTTAGCCCACCTGACCGGTCTGTTCGATTTGCGGGGACTTGAAAGTTAGGGTTGCCGAACTTATCATTCCGGTGCATGAAGGTTTGGCTCCACCGCTCGGCGCGCACTCCCCTGCGCGCCGTCGCCGCGGCGATCGCCGCATGCACCGCCCTCGCGCTCACCGCCTGCGGCGACCTCGGCTCCCGAAACGACGAACCAGTGGTCCTGACCACCTTCACCGTGCTCGCCGATATCGCGCGCAATGTCGCGGGCGACCACCTGACCGTCGAGTCGATCACCAAGGCGGGCGCGGAAATTCACGGCTACGAGCCGACTCCGGGCGATATCCGCAAGGCGGCGCAGGCCGACCTGATCCTCGACAACGGCCTCAACCTCGAGGCCTGGTTCGCACAGTTCGTCGCCGACGCCGACGTCGAACACGTGGTCGTCAGCGACGGAGTGGCGCCCATCGCGATCGGCGAGGACGCCTACCGGGGCAAGCCGAACCCGCACGCCTGGATGTCGCCGCTGAACGTGCAGACCTACGTCGACAACATCGTGCGCGCCTTCGGCGACCTCGACCCCGCGCACGCCGCCGACTTCCGCGCCAACGGCGAGGCATACAAGGCACAGTTGCAGCAGGTGCACACCGACCTCATCACCACGCTCTCGGCGCTGCCGCCCAACGAGCGCGCCCTGGTCACCTGCGAGGGCGCCTTCTCCTATCTCGCCCGCGACGCCGGACTGAGCGAGAAATACATCTGGGCGGTCAACGCCGAACAGCAGGCCACGCCGCAGCAGATCGCGTCGGCCATCGAATTCGTCCGAGACACCCGAGTGCCCGCGGTCTTCTGCGAATCCACCGTCTCCGACGCGCCGATGCAGCGGGTGGTCGAGGCCAGCGGCGCCCGGTTCGGCGGCACCATCTACGTCGACTCGCTCTCGGAGGCGGGCGGCCCGGTGCCCACCTACCTGGATCTGCTCCGCCACGACGCCACCACGATCAGCACCGCGCTCACCGGGCGGCGGCCGTGAACCCCGCGATCGCCGTCGACGACGTCACCGTCCACTACGGCGACGTGCTCGCCCTGGACCGAGTCGAGATCACCGTCACCGCCGGGCACATCTGCGGCCTGGTCGGAATGAACGGATCGGGCAAATCCACGCTGTTCAAGACGATCATGGGACTGGTCCACCCCGACCGCGGCACCGTCCGCGTCGACGGCGGCCCGCCCGCCGCCGCCCGCCGATCCGGCGTCCTCGGCTACGTCCCGCAAAGCGAGGACGTCGACTGGAACTTCCCCCTGTCGGTCCGCGACGTGGTGATGACCGGCCGCTACGGCCATATGGGCTGGACCCGCCGCCCCCGCCGCGCCGACCGCGACGCCGTCGACCACGCCCTGGAGCGGGTGGCGCTGACCGACCTCGCCGACCGACAGATCGGCCGACTGTCCGGCGGCCAGCGCAAACGCGCCTTCGTGGCGCGCGGACTGGCACAGGGTGCAACGATCCTGCTACTCGACGAACCCTTCGCCGGAGTCGACAAGCGCTCCGAGGCCACCCTCACCGCGCTGCTGCGTGAACTCGCCGCCGCCGGAGCCACCGTCCTGATCTCCACCCACGACCTGCACGCGCTGCCCGGCCTCGCCGACGACGCCATCCTGCTGATGCGCGGCGTGCTCGCCCAGGGCGACCCGCGGGAGGTGCTGCGCCCGGAGAACCTGGCCCTCGCCTTCGGGATGGACGTGCTCGACCGCGACGCGCCGCGGAAGGCCGGATGACCATGAGCCCCACCGAACTCCTGCTCGACCCGCTGTCCTACGACTTCATGACCCGCGCGCTGATCACCAGCATCGTCACCGCCGTGGTGTGCGCGGTGCTGTCGTGCTGGCTGGTGCTGATCGGCTGGTCGCTGATGGGCGACGCCGTCTCGCACGCCGTGCTGCCCGGCGTTGTGCTCGCCTACATCGTGGGCGCGCCGTTCGCGGTCGGCGCGGTCGTGTTCGGATTCCTCGCCGTCGCGCTGATCGGCGTCGTCCGCAACACCAGCCGGGTCAAGGAGGACGCCGCCATCGGCATCGTGTTCACCACGCTGTTCGCCGCCGGGCTGGTACTGGTGTCGGTGACACCGAGCCAGACCGACCTCAATCACATCATCTTCGGCAATCTGCTCGGAGTCAGCCGGTCCGAACTGATCCAGGTCGTGGCGCTGGCCGCGATCGTGCTGACCGCGCTTATCGCCAAACGGCGCGACTTCGTGCTCTACGCCTTCGACCCCACCCACGCGCACGCGATCGGGCTGCGGCCGCGGCTGCTGGGCACCGCGCTGCTGGGACTGCTGGCCCTCACCGCCGTGCTCGCCCTGCAAGCGGTCGGGGTGATCCTGGTCGTCGCGATGCTGATCATCCCCGGCGCGACGGCATACCTGCTCACCGACCGGTTCGGGCGGATGCTGCTGATCGCGCCCACAGTGTCGGCGGCGTGCTCGGTCACCGGGCTGTACCTCAGCTACCACCTCGACACCGCGCCGGGCGGGATGGTGGTCGTCGTGCAGGGGGCCGTGTTCACGGCGGTCTACCTGTTCGCGCCCCGGCAAGGGGTCGTCGGCAAGGCGATCGCCGCGGTGAGGCGCCGGGCGGTTGCGGTGTAGTCCTGCACGCCGACGGCTCGAGAGATCCGGCCAAAAAGCGTGCCGGGAATGCGAGATGGAGGCGCGCCGGGATATGGGCTGATGGCAGCCGTGTCGCACAATCGGATTCATGTCCAAGCCTTGCCTGTTGCTGCAGTTGCGGCCCGAGCGAACGGCCGCCGACGACGAATACCACGCCATCGTCCGCATCGCCGAGATGGCCGCCGGCGCGCTGGTGCGGATCCAGATGGATCAGGGCCTGCCCGATGTCGAACTGGACGACTACTCGGCCGTCATCGTCGGCGGCGGCCCCAGCAACATCAGCAACCCCGACGACCAAAAATACGACTACCAGCAGAAGTTCGAACCGACCCTGCGCACACTGGTCACCGAGATCGCGCGGCGGGACTTCCCCTACCTCGGCGCCTGCTACGGCCTGGGCATCCTGGCGGACGCGCTCGGCGGCACGGTGAGCAAGGAGCGCTACGCCGAAACCGCCGGGGCGCAGACCATCGAACTGACCGCTGCGGGCGGTCGGGACCCACTGCTGCGGAACCTCCCGCAGGAGTTCCGCGCGTTCGTCGGACACAAGGAATCCTGCCAGGAAGTTCCACCCGGAGCGGTCCTGCTGGCGCGGTCCGCCGGATGCCCGGTGCAGATGGTCCGGGTCGGCGCGCATGTGTACGCCACCCAGTTCCACCCGGAACTGGATGGCGACGGCTTGGCCCTGCGCATCGAAACCTACCGGCACGCAGGGTATTTCGATCCCGACGAGGCCGACAACCTGATCGCCCTCGGGCGTCGCGAATCTGTTCCGGTGCCGGGCGAGATCCTGCACCGGTTCATCACCCGCTACTGCGGGCAAGCCGCGACCGCCGCACCCGGCCCCGTCACGGACGAGACCTAGGCGGGCGGCCGGATCAGGCGGTCGGCGCGTCGCCGTCCTGGGTGCCCAGGACGAAACTGCTCTGCCCGTTGCCGTCGACTCCGGCGTCGAGGACCTTGTCGTCCAGGAAGGCGGCGGCCTGCTGGTCCAGGAAGATCCGGGAACCCTCCGCGGTCACCACCTGGTCCTGTTCGGCGGGCTCCGCGGCGAGCGCCAACTGCAGCGTCTCGGCGCCGTCGTCGGTGAAGATGCGCAGGCCTGCGCCCTGCGGCGTGCCCTCCGCGGAGGTGATCGTTCGAACGACGTCGATGGCGGTGGGGGTGAGCATCAGCATTGTCGGGTTCCTTCCCGCTGTCGTGGGAGTCTCGGTCGGCAGTGCGTTCTCTCCCGGGTAGCCAACACACGGGCTCCGAAACCAAACAACGGAAATTGATCTCGTCACCGCCGCTCAGGGCGTTCGTCCCGACGTTGCCGCGCCGCTATCCCCACTCCGGAGTCTCGCCCGCGGCGAGCGGCGCGCGGGCCTGGGCCACGCACTCCGACCACACGCGATCCCCCAGTTCGGTGACTCCCGAATCGCCCATGAACGCACTGGAGATCACGACATCGGGGGTCAGCTCCGCCAGCACGGTCAGCGAGGCCAGCAGGGTCTCACGGTCGCTGTGGCCCTCCAGGTACCCCGCCCACCACTTGCCCTCGGGATTGCGGACCAGGGTGTCTCCCGTGAAGAGGTAGGTGCGGCCGGAGATGGTCGCCAGGTAGCAGGCGCTGCCGGGAGTGTGACCGGGTGTGGGAATCACCTCGAACCCCGCGGGCGCGGTGTGGCGGGAGTCGAACGGGTCGTCGACCGTCGTCTGCGTGACATGTTCGGCATCGCCCTTGTGGATGTGCAGCTTCGCGCCGAAACGCTCCCGGATGGCGGCGAGGGTGGGGGTGATCTCGTCCTGATGGCTCAGATACTGGTCCGCGATCCCGCCCAGCTCCCGCATGCGATCCAGCTCCGCGGCGTGGGTGGTGTTGTAGAACAGCACATTGCCCTCGGGGCGCGTCCACAGGTAGGCGCGGGTCGTCAGGCCCGGGAACGGGCTCTCGGTCTCGGTCTCCCACAGATTCGCGGCGATCTGCTTCATGGTGTGCTCCTTTCGCTCGTACCCCGAAGGCGCGAGATCCGATCTCGCGGCGCTGGATCCGGCGGATACGAGACCCGGATCACAGCGCCCAGCGAACCTCGCGGTGCGGGTGGTAGCGGCACAGCACGCCCAGGGAGACCGCGGCGCGCAGATGTTCGGCCAGTTCGGGATGTTCGCGGTCCAGGCGGCGCAGGGTGTCGCGGACCCGGGCGGAGACGGTCTTGCGGGCACGCTCGGCCTCGTCGCCGAGGCGACGAGTGCGCCCCGCCAGACCCGCGGCGCCGCGGAGCTCGGCCAGCAGCGCGGCGCGCTCACGATCCAGATCGGCCGCGCGATCGTCGGCGCCGAGCGCGGTGGCCCGGTCGATCTCCGCGTCCAGGGTGGTGAGGCGGCGGCGATAGGACGCCTTGGCCTCGGCATCGAGCACCGGTGCGGCGCCGAGGGTTCCGGCCGCGCGCAGCGTGGGATCGCCCGGGGTGCCGAGGAGTTCGAGCGAGGGGATGTCGTGCTCCGGATGCGACAGCAGCAGATGCAGGTCCCGCAACCCCTTGGCGTCGGGCAGGTGCACGGTCCGACCGGCGAACCCGATCGTCCACACCGCGCCGTCGCGCCGGAAGACGTTGTCGGGTACCGGATTCTCCGCCGGAACCGCCACCGGCACGGGATGGCCGTGCGCCAGCAGCCGCAACTGACGCTCCGCCGCCTCGACCCACGGCCACGCCCGCAACCGGCGGGCCGTGTCGGCGGCGACACGCAAATCCTCAGCGGCACAATCCTGTTCGCCCGCAGCGACCGCCAGCCGCCCCAGCCAGTACGCGTACGGACCGTAGACGACGCCACCGCCCGCCACCACCGCCCAGTAGTCGCGCAACGGAGTCAGGCGCTCGCGCACCAGTTCCCGCAGACCGGGGTCCTCGAGGGCCAGTGCCGCGTGCGCCTGCGCCACCAAAACTCCGGCGTGGAAATGGCGGGGATAGTCGTCGTAGAGCCGCTGTACATCGGCCAGCCGCAACCGAACCCGCTCCGGATCGCCGCGCAGGGCCGACGTGACGACATCGGTCACCGCCGTATACGAGCCCGCTATCGCGTAATAGCGATCGACGAATTCGGCCGCACCGTCGGTGTCGCCGGTCTGCACCGCCAGCGCCCAGCGCTGCTCCAGCCACAGTGGCCACCGGTCGACCTCTCCCAGGCGCTCCGCCAGCGTGCACGCGCCGTCGATATCCGCCCGAGCCTGGTCGTATCGTCCGGTCAGCAGCGCCAGCGCGCCGGTCCGCGACAGTGCCACGAAACGGAATCGCGGCAGCCGCGATCGATCGGCCCGCAGGGAGAACGCCGCCAGTTCGGCATGCACCCGCGGATCGCCCAGCTCCAGCAGCGCCACGCAGCGCAACAGTCCGCCGGTGAGGTGAATCTCTTCCCGGCGCAACCGGTTTCCGACCGTAACCAGCTCATTCGCGAGTGCCAACCGGTCCGCGGCAGTGCCCGGCCGCCAGATCGCGTCATGCCGGGTCAGCAGGCTCGCCGCCAGGGCGGCATCGTCGCCCGACTCCCGCCCCAACCGCAACACCTCGCGGCTGTCCGCCTCCGTGCGCCCCGCCTGCTCCGGCGACCGCGAACGACCGGTGTGCACCCCGACCCGCAGCGCCGCGGCACGCAGCCGCACATTGAGCCGATGGGTGTCGGAGTGCTCGCCGAGCAGCAGGTGGCGCGCGCGCTCGATGCGCTCGATCTCGCGGTCGGCGTCGAATTCGGCATTCGGGATGCCCAATTCGTTGAGGCCGAGGACGGCCTGCGCGTACAACTCCGGACGGCTCGCGTGCCCGGGGTCGGTCAGCAGCGACTCGAAGGTGTGCCGCGCCTCTGCGAGTTCGCCCGCGTCGGTGAGCGCATGCGCCAGCCCCAAGGCTATCTCCCCGCGCAGTCGACTGTCCTCGGTGGGCACCAGCGCCGCCGCGCGCCGGTAGTGCTGCGCCGCCTCACCTGCCGCCAGTCTCCCGGTGGCATCGCGAGCCGCGTTGAGCAGCAGGCGAATCCGCTCGTCCGCCGCGACGGCATCAGCGGCTAGATAGGCGTGCTGAGCGACGGCGCCAGGCGCCCCGGCGCTCGAGCGCAGGACCGCGACGATAGCCGCGTGCCGTCGCCGCGCCTCCGCCCCGCCGATGCGTTGAGCCAGCGCCTCGTGAATCAAATCGTGCGTGAACCGATACCGGCTGCCGCTCACGGGCGCGATCAGGCGCGCGCCGACGGCCGCGCTCAGCGCCCCGCCGTCCGCGTTCGGTGGAGGGGGCGCGTCGAGCGGAACGGCAGTTTCGGGGATCGCGAGTGCCGCGGTGACACTGGCGAGTACGGCGGTGTCGAACTCGCCGCCCAGCAAGGCGGCGGTGGTGAGCGGGTCCACCACGCCGTCCGGCAGGAGGGCGAGGCGGGTGTCGAGGATGTGCTGTACCGCGGGATCCCGTGCCGCGCTGGGATGCTCGCCGTCGGCTGCCTCCGGTTCGGACTCGAATCGAGTGCCCGCATGCCACAGCCTCGCGGCCTCCTCGGCGGCGAAAGGGTTGCCTCCGGTCAGCGAGTGCAGCATCAGCACAACGGCGTCCGGTGGTCGGTGACCCGTTGCGGCGGCGGCCAATTCGCCGATCTCGTCGACCTCGAGGCCAGTGAGGTCGACGCTGCGGGCGGTATGCCGCAGTTCCGCCACCGCCGCGTGCAGCGGATGCGCGGGCGCGGCGACCTCGTTGTCGCGCAGCGCCGCCACAAGGGTCAGCCGTTCGAACCAGGTGTGCCGCGCTACGAACGCCAGCACCCCGACCGACGCCGGGTCGGCCCGGTGCAGATCGTCGATCACCACGATCACGGGCCGTCGCGCGCAGGCCGCGACCAGGGCCTCCGTCACCGCATCGCCGATCCGGAACAGGCCCGCACCGTCCTCGCCCGCCGCCGTGTCGCCGATCAGGACCGACAGCGCGTTACCCGCCGCATCGTCGAGCGCGGCCCACTGGTCCGGCGTCGCCGCTCGCCGCAGCCCGCGCAGCACCTGCACCCACGGCCAGAATCCGGGCGCCCCGTCCCCGCTCCACGCAGTCGCCGTGAGCACCAGGGCGCATTCCGCGTCCAACTCACCCACCACCTCGGCGACCAGCGTCGTCTTGCCGATCCCCGCCTCGCCGGAGACGAGCACGAGCCCTCCGTGACTCGTGGTGCGCCGCAGCGCGTCTCGCAGCTGCCCGACGGCGTGTTCTCGCCCGATCAGCGCCACGGCCGCCCAACCGGAAGTATGCAGTGACAAGTGGACATATCGGAATCCACCGTACCCGGGCCGGTCAGCCGGGTGCGGCGGCGGTGATGTGGGATGTACCGTCCACCCACTCCCCTCGTCGGGGCTTTTCGGTAAATGGTGAGTGTTGTGGTTCGCTGGATCGAACTTTCAGCAATCTAATGCATAGATGCGCATATTCACGTAAAGGTATTGAATAGCTCTCGCTCGGCGCGGCCGTTTGGGCAACACGGGAGCAACCGTCGTACCGCGTGGTAATCGTTCGGCTACCCTGAGTGAAGTTCGACCCACGGCAGGTCCACCAGTACCCGCAGGAGCGAGCATGCGCCCGGAACACGTGATCGAACAGGCGACCCCCACTCCCCCGGGGTGTCGCGCATGAACGAGATCTTCAACGCCGGTCCGCCCGTACCCGTGAACGGCGGGGGCGGCGGCACCGTGACGCTCGTCGAGGCCAGCACCTTCTGCCTGTCCGACCACCTCGGCGAAATCCACGCCGGTACCTCGCAGGGGCTGTTCTATCGCGACGCCCGGGTCATTTCCCGCTGGGAGCTGCGGCTCGACGGGCATCTGCCCGAACAGCTTTCGGTGCTCACGCCCGAGGCGTTCCGCGCGCGGTTCGTCCTGCGCAAGCTGCCGCGCCAGGGCGTCGCCGACAGCACCGTGCTGGTGCTGCGCCGCCGCATGATCGGCGACGGCATGCGGGAGATCATCGTGGTGCACAACCTCGGCGAGGAGGCCACCGCGATGACGGTGACGCTCACCGCCGACTCCGACTTCGCCGATCTGTTCGCGGTCAAGGCCGGGCAGGTCCAGAACAGCGGGTGCGAACTCGCCGCGGGCGACCACGAGCTACATCTGAGCGACCGCCAGGACCCGGGCCGCGGCCTCACCATCCGCGCCGACGGCAATCCCACCACGCACGCGGGCACGCTGAGCTGGCAGATCGTGGTGCCGCCGCGCGGACACTGGCAGACCACCGTCTGCTGCCAGCCGATCGTCGGGCATCGCGCGGTCGAGACGAATTTCGGCGACGACGACCAGGACAGCCCCACCTTCAAAATCAAGCAGTGGCGCGCCACCGCCACCACCCTCACCGCCAGCGATCCGGGCATCACCTCCATCCTGCAGCGCACCGAGAGCGACCTGGGCGCCCTGCGCATCGACGACCAGGGCCCGGGCTCGCCGACCTACGTGGCCGCGGGGGCGCCGTGGTTCATGACGCTGTTCGGCCGCGACAGCCTGCTCACCTCCTGGATGGCGCTGCCGCTGGATTCCGACCTGGCCATGGGAACGCTGCAGCAGCTGGCGAATCTGCAAGGCACGCAGGTGAATCCGATCACCGAGGAGGAGCCCGGCCGCATCATGCACGAGATGCGCCACGGCCCGGCCGGGGACGAGGTGCTGGGCGGCACCGTCTACTACGGAACCGTCGACGCCACGCCGCTGTTCGTGATGCTGCTGGCCGAATGCTGGCGCTGGGGCGCGGACGAGTCCGCCATCAAGGCGCTGCTGCCCGCCGCCGACGCCGCCCTGTCCTGGATCGACCACTACGGCGACGTCGACAGCGACGGTTTCGTGGAGTATCGCCGCAAAACCGAACAGGGCCTGGCGAATCAGGGCTGGAAGGACAGCTGGGATTCGATCAATTTCGCCGACGGCCGCCTCGCCGATCCGCCCATCGCGCTGTCGGAGGTGCAGGGTTACGCGTACGCCGCCCGGCTGGGCCGCGCCGATATGGCCGAGGCCTTCGGCGACGTCGCCACCGCGAGTCGGCTGCGCGCCCAGGCCGCCGAGCTGAAACAGCGCTTCGACGAGGCGTTCTGGCTGCCGCAGTCGGGGTGGTACGCGCTCGCGCTGGACGGCAAGAAGAACCAGGTCGACTCGCTGTCGAGCAATGTCGCGCACTGCCTGTGGACCGGAATCGTCGACGACGAGCGCGCCGCGATCCTGGTCGACCGGCTGTCCGACGAGGGCATGGACTGCGGCTTCGGCCTGCGCACCCTGTCCTCGCGCATGGGCCGCTACAACCCGATGAGCTATCACAACGGCTCGGTGTGGCCGCACGACACCGCGATCGCCGTGGCGGGGCTGCTGCGCTACCAGCACATCCCCGGCGCGGCCGAACTGGCGGAACGGCTCGCGGGCGGCCTGCTGGAGTCGATTCTGGCATTCGGGGCCCGCCCGCCCGAATTGTTCTGCGGCTTCGAACGTTCCAGCTTCCCGTCGCCGGTGCCGTATCCGACGTCGTGCTCGCCGCAGGCCTGGGCGAGCGCCTCGACCCTGCTGCTCATGCGCTCGTTCCTCGGGCTGCAGCCGGACGTTCCCCGCCGCACCCTGACCCTCGCGCCGCGGCTGCCCGATCGCGCGGGCCGCGTCCGCTTGTCGGAGCTGCGACTGGGCCCGGCCACAGTGAACATCCAGGCCAAGGGCACCACCGTCAAGGTGGACGGCCTGCCGACCGATTGGCAACTGATCCAGCCCTGAGACGGCGGCTTGCCCCCGCGCCATCGAGCGACGAGACATCTTGATCAGCGAGCTTCGGGAATTCGGTCAGGGGTGGCGATGCTGAACTCGTCCTCGGCGGGCGCCGGGGCCTGCCCGTCGACATGAGGGCGCAGCGGAGCATCGTCCATACAACTCGGACGGAACCGGCCCGGGAAAGTCATCGGTCGACCCGGCCATGGCACGCTGGAGCGGGTGTGGTTGGTACTGGCCGGGCTCGGCGCGGCGGTCGTGATCGGCGGATGGCTGCCGCTGGTGGACGCGGTGGATATCGAGATGACCCAGGCGGGCCCGATCCTGGCCTTCCTGATCGCTACCACGGTGCTGGCCGAATTATCCGATGCCGCCGGTGTTTTCGATGTGGCCGCGGCCGCGTGCGCGCGGCTGGCGCATGGCTCCACCGTGGCGCTGTTCGGGCTGGTGGCGATGCTGTCCACGGTCGTCACCGTGGTGATGGGCCTCGACACCACGGCCGTGCTGCTGACCCCCGTGGTGCTCGCGGTCACCGAAGCCGTCGGGGTCGCGGCGCTCCCGTTCGCGATGCTGGTGGTGTGGCTGGCCAATACGGCGAGCCTGCTGCTGCCGGTGTCGAACCTGACCAACCTGCTCGCGGTGCAGCACACCGGCGTCTCGACGATCGGTTTCGCCGGGCGCATGGCGCTGCCCGCGCTCGCGGCCGTCCTGATCACCGTCGCCTATCTCGGCGTACTGTTTCGGCGCCACCTCACCGGCCGCTACCAGGCTCCCCCCGCCGCGCCGCCGCCGGACCGTCCGCGTTTCATCGTCTGCACCGTCGCATGCGGTGCCTTCGCGGCGGCGGTTGCCCTCGGCGCCGTACCGTGGGTGGCCGCCACCGCCGCGGCCGCCGTCGCGGCGGTCCCCTTCGCGCTCCGGGATCGAAAGCGATTGCGGTGGTCGCTGATTCCGTGGCGTCCGGTCGTGGCCGTCGCCGGGCTGCTACTGGTGGTGGGCGCGCTCGGCAGGCACGGCCTGGCCGCGATGCTCAGCGGTTGGCTCGGGCAGTCGGAGCTGCGGGCCGTGGCGGTCG
This sequence comes from Nocardia thraciensis, assembly GCF_054782435.1. NCBI lineage: Bacteria > Bacillati > Actinomycetota > Actinomycetes > Mycobacteriales > Nocardiaceae > Nocardia > Nocardia thraciensis. The sequence continues at coordinate 92,080 of NZ_BAAGSM010000028.1, read as the reverse complement.
CCGCCGCGATGAGCAACCTCGTCAACAATCTGCCCGCGTACACCGCGATTCAATCCGCGGTGCCGCCGGGCGATCAGGGCCGGTTGGCCGCCGTCCTGATCGGCGTGAACAGCGGGCCGCTCGTCACGATGTGGGGATCGCTGGCGACCCTGCTGTGGGCGCAGCGCTGCCGCGCCCGCGGCGTGCCGATCGCGCCGCTGCGATTCGCGGCCGTGGGTCTGGGCGGCGCTCCCCTGGTACTGCTGGGTGCGTGGGCGGCACTGCACTGGTCCTGACGCGCGAGGTCGCCGCGGAGCGCGCGAAACGCGTTGGCCCAGTACCGAACCTGTCGTCGAGGCGATGGGCGCATGACCGCGCGATCGCGGCGGACCTGATTCACTCGGGACATGAACATTTCGGCGCACCTCGAGGATATCGGTCTCCCGCTGGTCGAGCAGCAACTCGCGCACCCCACGGTCGCCGGGATCGCCCGCGGCGACCTGCCGGAGCCGGTCTTCCGGTCGTGGCTGGAGCAGGACTACCTGTTCCTGCTGGACTATGTGCGGGTCTTCACGCGGCTGGCGTGGCAGGCGCCCGCGGCGCACCTGGGCGACCTGGTGGATCTGGCGCACGCCACGTACCACGACGAGCTGTCGCTGCACCGCTCGCTGGCCGCCGAATTCGACGCCGACCTCGACGGCGCCGCGAAAGGCGCGCCGTGCGTCGCGTATACGAGCTTCCTCCTCGATTCGGCCGCCTCCTACGCCGACGGCCTCGCGGCGCTGTACCCGTGCATGTGGGGCTACTCCACGCTCGGCGCCGTGCTGGCGCGGACGATGCCCGAGGACCCGCGGTACCGACGCTGGGTGCAGACCTACGCCGACCCGGAGTTCGCCGCCCTCACGCGCCGCTGCGCCCAGATGCTCGACGAGGCCGCCGTCGACCCCGCCCGCGCCGAAGGGCTGTTCCTGGAAGGTATGCGGCACGAGCTGGCGTTCTGGGATATTCCCTAGACCGCCGGATCGCTCATTCCCAGGCCGAGGTGTTCGATGTGGTAGACGGCCTCGTCGAGCAGCATCGCGACGTGGTTGTCGTAGAGGGTGTAGATCATGCTGCGGCCATGGCGGGTCGCGGTGACCAGGCCCATCGCGCGCAGCAGCCGCAGTTGGTGGGAGACCGCCGACTGCTCCATCTCCACCGCCTCCACCAGGTCGCCGACCGAGCACGCGCCGTGCCGTAGCCGCGTGAGGATGCGCAGGCGGCTCGGCGTGGCCAGCGCCTGCAGCGTGGCCGCGACGGTGGCGGCCGAGTCGGCATCCAGCTGTGCCGGCGGCGTTGTCCTGCCCTGGACTCCATGTCCCACAGCGGCTACTGTACCCCGTGATTACATGAAGACGTCTTCATGTATTCCTGTATAGTGGCTCGGAGAAATGGAGTTCGGCATGACCGCGTCCCTCGTCGATCGTCCTGTGCGCGGCGGCGCGCACCCGGGCCGCACCCGAGTCCTGGCTCTGCCGGAAGTGCGATGGGCCGTCGCGGCGACCGCCCTGTTCGTCGCCGGACTCCTCGCGCAGTGGGCCGCGGCTCCGCCCTGGCTGTGGTGGGCGGCGTATCTGGCCTGCTATCTCACCGGCGGGTGGGAACCGGCGCTGGCGGGCCTGCGAGCCTTGCGGAACAAGACCCTCGACGTGGACCTGCTGATGATCGTCGCCGCCCTCGGGGCCGCCGCGATCGGGCAGGTGTTCGACGGCGCACTGCTGATCGTCATCTTCGCGACATCGGGCGCGCTGGAGGCGGTGCTGACCCAGCGCACCGCCGACTCCGTGCGCAGCCTGCTCGACCTCGCGCCCGAACGCGCGACGGTGCTCGACGACGCGGGGCGGGAGCGGGTCGTCGACGCGGCCGATCTCACGCCGGGCACGGTGCTCGTGGTGCGGCCCGGGGAACGGATCGGCGCCGACGGCACGGTCGAATCCGGCGACAGCGATGTCGATCAGGCATCCATCACCGGGGAGCCGCTGCCGGTGCCGAAGCTGCCGGGCGACGAGGTGTTCGCGGGCACCTTCAACGGCACCGGGGTGCTGCGGGTACGGGTTGAGCGCGCCGCGTCGGACACCGTCGTGGCCCGCATCGTCGCCATGGTCGAGCAGGCCTCGGCGACCAAGGCCGGGGCGCAGCTGTTCATCGAGAAGGTCGAGCAGTGGTATTCCGCCGCCGTCGTCGTCGCGACCCTGGCGGTTCTGTTCGCACCCTTGGCATTCGGTGCAAACCTGCACGCGGCGCTGCTGCGGGCCATGACCTTCATGATCGTCGCCTCGCCGTGCGCGGTCGTCCTGGCCACCATGCCGCCGCTGCTGGCCGCCATGGCCACCGCCGGGCGGCACGGCGTGCTGGTCAAGTCGGCGGTCGTGATGGAACAGCTCGGCGCGGTCACCGCCGTCGCCTTCGACAAGACGGGCACGCTCACCCGCGGCGAGCCGCACCTGTCCGGCGTGCATCCGCTCGGCGACACCGCCGCCGACCGGATCCTCGCCCTGGCCGCCGCGGCCGAGCATGCCAGCGAGCACCCCGTCGCCCGCGCCGTCGCGGCGGCGGCGCGGCGGCGCGGCCTGGACGTCCCTTCCGCGAGCGAGTTCGAGTCGATGCCCGGCCGCGGGATCCGCGCGATCGTCGACGGCCACGAGATTCGCCTCGGCCGCCCCGCACGCGCGCCGGAATCCGACTGCGACCCGTTGCGCACTCGTCGGGACAGGAACTCCGCGCACGGCGCGCTGGAAGCCCTCATCGCCGCGGCGGAGTCTCGCGGCGAGACCGCGATCGTGGTGTCGGTGGACGGCGAACCGGCCGGGGTGCTCGCCGTCGCCGATCGGCTGCGCCCGGGCGCCGAAACCACGGTGGCGGCGCTGACCCGGCTGACCGGGACGCCACCGGTACTGCTGACCGGCGACAACGCTAGTGCCGCAACCGAACTCGGGAAACAGGTCGGGATCGCCGACATCCGGGCGGGCCTGCTCCCCGAGGACAAGGTCGCGGCCGTCTCCGACCTCGAGAGCGAAGGTCATCGCGTCGCCCTCGTCGGCGACGGAGTCAACGACGCGCCCGCCCTCGCCGCCGCGCACACCGGAATCGCCATGGGCCGCAGCGGATCCGACCTCGCCCTGGAGACCGCGGACACGGTGATCGTCCGCGACGACCTCGCCACCATCCCGGCGGTGATCGCGCTGTCGCGCCGGGCGAAACGCGTCGTCGTGGCCAATCTCGTGATCGCCGGGAGCTTCATCACGGTGCTCGTCGCGTGGGACCTCGCCGGACATCTGCCACTCCCGGTGGGCGTCGCGGGGCACGAGGGGTCCACGGTCATCGTCGGCCTCAACGGGATGCGACTGCTGGCATCTCGCGCCTGGGCGCACGACGGGCGGTGAACGCGGATCCGCGATCGGGCGGAGCCGATCGTGGCGGATCTGGTGGCGGACAGCTGATTCGGGTCTGGTGGCGGACAGCTGATTCGGGCGCGGGTCAGCCGTCGGCGAGAATCCGGGCGGCGGCCTCCAGGCCCTCGGCCGTGCCGACGGCCACCAGCACGTCGCCTGCGGTGAAGGTGAAGTCGGGGCCCGGCGACGGGATGGCGTGCCCGCAGCGCACCACCGCGACGATGGACGTCGTCGTGCGCGTACGCATCCTGGTCTCCCCCAGCGGCTGCCCGGCATAGGGGGAGCCGTCGCGCACCGGGAGTTCGCGAGTCGTCACCCCGTCCAGCTCGCTGTGCTCCTCCCGCAGCTGCGCCACCAACTGCGGTGCGCCGAGCAGATTGGCCAGCACGGTGGCCTCCCGCGCGGACAGCGGGATCTGCTCGGTCGCGTCCGGATTGCCGGGCTTGCTGACGATGAGGTCGATCGTGCCGTCCTTGTGGTCGATCACCCCCACCCGCCGCCGCGCGTTCCCCAGCGAGAACTCCTTGCGCACCCCGATGCCCGGGAGCGGGGTCACCTCAACGTTCACCATTTCACCATAGCCACGCGGGGCACGCCGGAAACCTGGTCGACGGTTCGCGCGGCAGCCGATGCGCGCGGACGTACCGACGCGCCGGAACGCTCGCGCTGGGCAATAATGGAACACGTTTCAATCGAGGAGGAGAGAACCATGGCCATCGTCCACTCGATCCCGGCCGCCGACGGTCGCCGCCGACTCACCCTGGACAGTCCGGTGGATCGGCGGCGCATCGACGAGATCGACGTCGCCACGGCGGCCGAGGTGGACGAGGCCGTCGCGCGAGCGCGTGCGGCGCAGGAGAATTGGGGCGCGCGCGGCGTGGGCGAGCGCGCCGACATCCTGCGCAGGGCGGTGGATGTGCTCGTCGCGCGCCGCGCGGAGATCATGGACACGGTGCAGGCCGAGACCGGCAAACCACGGGTGGAGGCGATGGCGGTGGAGATCGTGCCGTCCTGCGATTTCCTCACCTACTGGACCGGGCGCGCCCGCCGCGATCTGCGCCCGGAGCGCCGCAGGCTGCACGGCTACATCCGGCCGCTGAAGAAGCTGTACGTCAACTACCAGCCGCTGGGCGTGGTCGGTGTGATCACGCCGTGGAACGGGCCGTTCGTCCTGTCGCTCAACCCCGTCGTCCAGGCCCTGCTCGCCGGAAACACCGTGCTGCTCAAGCCCTCCGAGGTGACGCCACGCTCCGGTGAATGGGTGGTGCGGGTCCTGCGCGAGGCCGGCGTCCCCGACGACGTGGTCCAGGTGCTGCACGGCGACGGCGAAACCGGCGCCGCGCTGGTGGAGGCGGATATCGACAAGGTGTGCTTCACCGGCAGCGTGGGCACCGGCCGCAAGATCGCCGCCGCGTGTGCGCAGCGGCTGCGGCCGTACACGCTGGAACTGGGCGGCAAGGACGCCATGATCGTCTGCGCCGACGCCGATCTCGAGCGCGCCGCCGCGGGGGCGGTGTATCTGTCCATGTTCAACACCGGGCAGGTGTGCATGAGCGTAGAGCGGATCTACGTGGTCGACAGCGTCGCCGACGAGTTCGTCCGGCTGGTGTCCCGGCGTGCCGCGGAGATCACCTACGGCCCCGGCGGTGACGCCGATATGGGCCCGCTGTTCTGGGATCACCAGGTCGACGTCGTGACCCGACACGTGAACGACGCCAAGGACAAGGGCGCCGATGTGGTTGTCGGCGGCGCGCCCGCCGCGGGCGACGGCCTGTATTTCCAACCCACCGTCGTCCTCGACGCCACCCACGATATGGACGTGATGACCGAGGAGACGTTCGGGCCGGTGGCGGCGGTCATGCGGGTGCGCGACGAGGAGGAGGCCATTCGACTGGCCAACGACAGCCGCTACGGCCTCAGCGGCTCGGTCTTCACCAAGGATCCCGCCAAGGCCCGCCGCATCGCCGCCCGGATGGCCACCGGATCCGTCGTCCACAACGACGCCGCCGTCATCTACGGGGTGCCCGAGGCGCCGTTCGGCGGCCGCAAGAACAGCGGCGTCGGCCACGTCAACGGCACCGACGCGTTGCGCGGGTTCACCCACGCCCAGCCGATCCTCGTCGACCGGTGGCAGGCGAAGGCCGAGAGCCTCTGGTATCCCTACTCGGACAAGACGATTCGCAACCTCGAGGCGGTGGTCCGGTACGGCTTCGGCAACCGTCTCCTGCGCCGATTCCTGTCGTGAGCGACGACCGGAGCCGGACTATTCCGTTGCACATGTGTGTGCGATTGTTCTTGCATTCGGAATTACAATTGGCCGGTTCGTGGGTATTCGAGGAGATTGGTTCGATCGGCGAGGTTCGACGTGCAATATGCCGTCGTCTCCGGATATGCTCTGCCGCACACAGTTTCCCCGGCCGAACTGCCTGTTTCTCCGGTTCACAGGCAGGTTGGTTTTCCGACCGCGGTGACCGTGTTTTCGCTGCAGTAATCGCGTGTATCTGGAATTTGCTGGGAGGCAACGGTAGTGACGCAAGTGCGGAGCAGCGTTTCCCGTATCGTGAATGCGCCGCGGGCAGAGGTCTGGGCGGCGGTGTCGGATCCGAGCCGTATGGCCGAGTGGGTCCCGACGCACGACCACTGGATCGGACGTACCCCGCCCTCGCTCGAGGCCGGGGCCAAGGTCCGGGCTCAGGTCACGATGTTCAGCATGGTCGGGACGATCGAGATGACCGTCGCCGACTGCCGCGCCCCGAAGACGTTGCAGCTCACCGGCGTCGGCATCGCGGGCACCCACCTGACCTACACGCTGACACTCAGCAGCGAGGATGCCGCGGAGTCGCTGGTGACCCTGGAGACCTGTCTCGACGGCGCGGCCCTGCGCCATGCGGACGCCTCGATCATCGAACACGCGACGACCATGGAAGCCAAGCGCAGCCTGCGTCGGCTCGCGGACGGGTTCGCCGTCTCCTCACACCCGTGAGTGCGTAGGTTGGGTGTGTGTCGACCGATCTGATAGTCCATATGCTGCGCCTGTCGGACCTCCGGGCAGCCGACGGGTCCATCTCGAGCGCGTCCCTGAAGTCCGAAGGTTTCCTGCGGTGCGCCCCCGACGAGGCGACGATGCTGCACATCGCGAACACGTCCCACCGGGACGAGGACGAACCGATGGTGGCGCTGCTGCTGGATCCGTCGAAGCTCGGCGTAGCCGTGCGCTACGAGACGTCGGTGGACGGCGATCTGCCGCGCGTCCACGGACCGATCGAGCGCTCGGCGATCGTCGAAACCCGATACGCGCGCAGGGATGTCACCGGCGCGTACGTCTCGCTCGACCGTCGCTCGCAGCTGGTCGACGCGCTGGATCTGCTGCCGCATCCCGAGGGCGGATGGTTCCGCGAAACCTGGCGCAGCGCACACACGTTCACCCCCGCGGGCTATCCTGGCGCCCGCGCGGCGGGCACCGCGATCTATTACCTGCTCGGGCCCGGCGAGCAGTCCGTGTGGCATCGCGTGCGATCCGACGAGATCTGGCTGTGGCACACCGGTCTCCCGCTCGCCCTGACCCTCGGCGGCGACGGGCCGCGGCCGGACGCCACCGAGCGACACATCCTCGGCGGCGACGTGCTCTCCGGACAGATACCGCAACTGCTGGTCCCGGCGGGCTGGTGGCAGAGCGCCGTGCCACTGGCCGGGGACGCAGACGAGGTCCTCGTCAGCTGCCTCGTCTCCCCCGGCTTCGATTTCGCCGATTTCGACCCGCCGGACGCGGCGTCCTAGGTCACCGGGACCGCGCGGTCCGCGTACGCGTCGCTGCGGAGGCGGCGCAGCTCCGGGAACGGCATGGTGAACCGGCCGACATTCCCGAGCGGGACACCGCCGCGGCGAATTCCTCGTAGAGACGAGCCTTGCCGCCTGTCGTTGCCGAGCAACCGCCCGATTTCTCGATATTGCCGGAACGCCGCGAAATGCCGACCCGGCACTCTTTCCAGCACCCTGATCTGTTCGGACAGGATTCGCAGTATTTCCGCGGAGCGGTCCGGACAGTGGTGCAGGATTCGGCAGCTACCGGATCGTCCGCCGCCGCCAGCGCCTGCGTCGCCGCATCGCGATTCTGTGCCGAGAGGAGCGATCTTTCAGTTGTCTGCCAGAATTCGGTAGGCTCGGAACCGACTACGACCGGCGCAGACGCCAGGCGGTGCGGATCCGGCGGCGGCACCGGAACGAGAAAACCTCCGACCGGAGTCGGAGGTTTATCTGTAACTCTGAGTTACAGATACTGCAGATCCGATGGATGCTCGGCCACTGCGCCACAGACTACATGAGAGGGAGTTGCTTGTCCCGCCGCGTGAGGTCCGCGCGGTCACCGGACAAAGTGGACGGACATTCCGGCCCGTGGTAGGAGGAATGTCGTGTCTCGGCTTCTTCTCGTTCACCTCGCACGGCGCCTTGTTCATCCGGTGCATGTGGTCACCGCACCGGCCCGCCGCGCGATCCGGTGAAGCGGGCAGAGCCGCGTGTGGCCGATGCGGCCATCGACACGCCGAGCCCCGCAATACCCTCGGCCGATCCACGCACCGGCGCCGCTTACCGTTCGGATCTGGACGGCCTGCGCGGGGTGGCGATTGCGCTGGTCGTGGTCTTCCATATCTGGCTCGGCCGGGTCTCCGGCGGCGTCGACGTGTTCCTGGTGCTGTCCGGGTTCTTCTTCACCGGCCTGCTGCTGCGCCGTGCCGAGGGCTCCGGGTCGGTCGGGGTGTGGTTCACGGTGCGCCGCACGGGAAGAAGGTTGCTCCCGGCGATGGCCGTCGTCCTCGCGACCGTGGTGGCCGCGACGGTGGCCCTGCGTCCCTACACGCAGTGGTCCGACGTCGCGGCGCAGACGCTGGCGTCGCTGTTGTACTACCAGAACTGGGCGCTGGCGCTCACCTGGTCGGACTACCTCGCCGCCGATCGTCGGTCAGCCCGCTGCAGCATCTGTGGTCGATGTCGGTGCAGGGCCAGTTCTATCTGGCCGCCCTCCTCGTCGTCGCGACACTGGCGTGGACATGTCGTGCGCTGCATCGCGTTTCGGCATTGCGCCCACTGCTGGGCGTGGTGGCGACCGCGCTGGCGGTGTGGTCGTTCGGGTACGCGGCCGAGGGCGCCGCGACCCAGCAGGGGTGGAACTACTACGACAGCCTGGCCCGCGCCTGGGAGCTCCTGGCCGGTGCCGGGCTCGCGCTCGCGGCGCCGTATCTGTCGCCGCCACGGCTGCTGCGGGCGCTGCTGGCGGCGCTGGGCGCGGTCGGTGTGGTCGCGTGCGGGTGGCTGATCGTCAACGGCGCCAACAGATTCCCGGGGCCTGCGGCCCTGCTGCCGGTTGGGGCGGCGGCAGCGGTGATCGTGGCCGGTGCGAATCTGCCCGCGGCGGCGCGGCCGTGGCCGAACCGGGTGCTGTCCACACGGTTCGCGCGGTGGCTCGGCGACCTCGCCTATCCGCTCTACCTGTGGCACTGGCCGATTCTGATCTTATACCTCGTCGACACCGGACGCCCGCGCGCCGACCTGCTCGGCGGTATAGCCGTCATCGCCCTGTCGGCGCCGCTGGCGTGGGCGACGCACCGGTGGATCGAACAACCCCTGCGGATGGGCCGCACCGGCGCGGTTCCGTCGGCGGCGTATCGGCGCGCGGTCGGGGCAACCGTGGTCGTCACCACCGCCACGGTGATCGGTGTGAGCGGTGCGTGGCAGGTCGCCGTCGCGCACGTCAATCCACCGCGCTCGGTCGACGCACTGAACGAGAGGCTGTATCGGGGCGCCGAAGCGCTCGCCTCGGGCGCGCCGTCTCCCGATGCGCGGATGCGGCCGACGGTGTTCGAGGCGGCCGCCGACATCCCGCCCCCGACCGTCGACGGCTGCATCGCCGACTGGGACACCCGCGACGTGATCACCTGCACCTACGGTGATCCCGTGGGTCCGCGAACCCTTGCGCTGGTCGGCAACTCACACGCCGAGCATTGGCTGCCCGCCCTGCAGGTGCTGGCCGACGAATACCGGTTCCGTATCCAGGTCTACCTGAAAATGGGCTGCCCGCTGACCCTTTCCGACGAGGTGACCTACAAGGGCGAGCCCATCCCCGACTGCCGCGACTGGTCCCGCGAGGTGATCGACCGCCTCCACCTCGACCGTCCGGACTGGGTCTTCACCACCGGCACCCGGCCGCGCGACGAGGTCGGCGACGAGATCCCGGCCGACTACATCGATGTGTGGTCCGCCCTCGCCGACCGCGGCCTCAATGTCGTCGCGATCCGCGACACACCGTGGCTGCGGCGCGACGGCGTCCGCTACAGCGCACCGGATTGTCTGGCCGGCGGCGGCGACCGGATCGGCTGCGGGATGCGACGCGAAGACGCGCTGGACCCGGTGAATCCCGAGATCGAACCGGCGTCGCGGTTCCCGAACGTCTTTCCCGTCGACCTCTCCGACGCTGTCTGCGAACCGCAGATCTGTCCCGTGGCCGCGGGAAACATCCTCATCTACCATGACGAGCACCACTTCACCGCCAGCTACTCACGATCGCTGGCGGGGCCACTCGGCCGCGAACTGGGCCCGCTGCTGAACTGGTGGTAGTTCCGTCGGGCGACGATCGGATCACACCGGCCGCCAATCCTGGTGCGCGCCATACGATGCCGGTAGGTTATCGAATCGTGACTCCCCGGCAGAACGGTCGCCGCGGCGACAGCGCGCGCAGGCGCGGCCGAGCACGCACCCTCGCGTCGGCGGCGGTCCTCGCGTTTGTCGTCGCCGCGGTTTCCTACGCCTCCGTCGAACCCGCCTCCCCGGTCGCGATCATGGCCGAGCCCACGCCCGCCGCTCCCGACACGCCGGCACGGATCCGCTACGGCGACGCCGCGGACACCTTCGGAGATCTCTACCTGCCCAACGGAACCGGGCCGCACCCGGTCGTGGTGCTCATCCACGGCGGCGGGTGGTCGCAACACCGCACCCTCGCCGGATTCGCGCGGCACTCGAGACAGCTGGCCGAACACGGTGTGGCCGTGTGGAATATCGAATACCGCCGGGTCAACGGCGCCGGTGGCTGGCCGACCACCCTGACCGACGTCGACGACGCCGTCACCGCCCTGGCTACCACCGTCCAGCGGCGCAGCGGCAACCGGCTGGATCTGGGACAGGTCCACCTGGCCGGGCATTCCTCCGGCGGCCAACTCGCGGCATGGGCCGCGGCCCGGCGCAGCGCGCCGGCGCCACCCGCCACATCCGCGTCGACGTTGCGTATCCGCAGCGCCACGCTGCTGGCCGCGGTGCTGGACATGCGGTTCGCGGTCGCCAACGGCCGCGACGCCTATGTCCGCGGACTCCTCGGCGGCGGCCCCGACGACGTGCCCGACCGCTACCGCACGGCATCCCCCATCGCCAACCTCCCCACCGGTGTCCACGTCACCGCCGTGCACGGCGACAGCGACAGCGTCGTCGCCCTCGAGCAGAGCCGCCGCTACATCGCCGCGGCCGAGCGCGCCGGGCTCGCCGCCGATCTGCGGATCCTGCCCGGCACCGGGCACGCGGAATTCGTCGACGCCGATTCCGCGGCGTGGACCGCCGCCCGGGCCACGATCGTCAACCACGTCGCCACGGCCCTGCGCTGAGTCGCGGCGCACGCCTGCCGGACGGCCACCTCCGATCGGTCGATGCCCAGCACGTGCCCGTCACCGATCCGGGCGGCGATCGCTCGCGCCGCCGCACCCGGGCCGCAGCCTATCTCCAACACCCGCATCCCCGGCCGCAACGGCAGCGCATCGACAATTCCCGCAGTCGCGCGGACAACCCAGACGCCATACGAACCTCCTCGAGCCGCGCGGACATTGTGCCGTCACCCGCCCGGCAAAGCTCGGGACTGGCGACTGTAACCGGTTCCATGTTGGGCTGCAATGGATTTGCCGTGCACCGAACTCCGTCCTCGAGCAGGGGGATCGTTGTAGTGTGGGGGGCTCGACCCGGCTGCGCGGTCCATTGGAGAAGGGGGAGGCCCATGGCGCCTGCGGATATGCCGAAGCCGGAAGCTCGGTCCAGCAGCCGATCGCCGGATCGAGAGCCGCAGTCACCACCGCCGACCGCGCCGAAGAATCCATCGGCTCAAGCACCACCGGCGGCTTCGGCGCGCCCTCCGGAGATATCGAATTCGGGCGCACGACAACGGTCCACGAAGTCCGCCGCGGGCGAGGTGTGGAATCGCCGCAACGTGCTCATCGCCGGCGCGGCGCTCACCGCCACCGTCGGCGGCACCTATTGGGCGATGCGGTCGGCCCTTGTGGCCGACAAGGCCGAGCGGCGAGAGCAGGACCGCCAAGACTGGGAGCTCCCCGCGATGCGGGGATCGGCCGTCGCATTCAAGGTGCTGGGCGAGAAGGGGTTCGGTGGTGATTTCATGGCTCTCCCGAGCGAAGTGAGAACACCGGACTGGTTCGGCCAACTCCATGAGTCCAAGAAACGACAGAACTGGGTCCTGGACAACGGCGGCGCGTGGGTCGATGGCATTGTATTCAGGCTCATGATCACAAACTTGCGGAGATCGATGGTCATCGAATCGGCATCCGTCCGGTTCTTGCGCCGGAGCAGCCCACTGAACGGAACCGCCATCATGGGTACCGTTCAAGGTGGTTCCGGTGGCGAGATGAGCGAGATCCCCAGGGCGGGAGCCAATCTCGACAGTCAACGACCGGCACTCCGTGAGCTCGATACTGCCACCGGAACATTGGGTGACCCTTTCCCGACGAATCAGATCACGCTCGGCCCACAGGCCGTCCAAGCCGTCGACGTCCGAATCGAATCGAAGCAACCCTGCACCGAATTCGAAATTCTACTAGAACTATTCGTCGACGGGCAGGAGCAGATCGATGTACCCATACGCCCGAGCTCCCGGCCCTTCCGGATCACCGGGCGGCCGACCTCCTACGGTGCGGGGCTGCATGAAACCGGTCCGGACGACAAGGTATCGGCGGGTATGGCCCGCTTGGAACCGATAGATCCGACCAAGATTGTGAGCGGTCATGGTTAAGGCTGGGACGCGTGGGCTCGGCCGAATCCTGGTGCCAGCGCTCACGGTGGGAGTAGTCGTCGGCGTTGTCATGGCCGTCCTGGTCGCCAACAGCGACGACGAGCCGGGTGCAGACGCACGCGAAGGGTCGGCCACGGGCGAGCCCAGCGATAGGTCGGCTGACGAGTCCCGCGGCGTGCAGTTCAGCGCGGCGTACATCGGTCCGGGGCTCGCCGTTGTCGATTCGGCCAATAGCAGTGCCATCGACCGGAATACGCGATGCGCCGATATCGCCAAATCACCCCTTCTATCCGAAACAGTGGCCGCACGGAGCAACGAGTACTCCGTAGGATTCGAGATACGAGCCATCCGCCAGGCCGTCGTGGACGTCAAAATCATCCTGTTCGACACCATCTCGGCCGAGAGCGTGGCCGACGCCCGGACTATCGAGTGCAAAGCGGATTCCTTGCCTGACTCGCCCACGCACAGACAGCCGCAACGCTGGCGAGCTACACTGTCCGACACCCCATCCGAGGGAACGGATTCCCCGGACGCGCTGCCGGATCCTCTCCCCGACGGCGTCGTACCGGGAGGGTTCAGCATCGTACTCGGCCCCGGGGAGGTGCAGCCGGTCGAGCTGCGTGCGAAACACCCAGGAACCGGTGTGGTTCGTTGGCAGATCCGACTGCTCGTCACCATCGACGGTGCGGATCAGGTGATCGAGCTGGATAACCAAGGGATACCTTTCGCCACCGTCGGGGAGGGCGTCGGTATCCGGTGAGCCGGACTGTAAACGAGCCGTGGGACCTTGGGGCACCTCCTGCCGCTCCGCTCCACCGGCAATCGCCTGAGCGCGGAATACTCCTCGGAGTGAGGCGGAAGCGCCACGGCCACAACATGATACGAGTCGGCGATCTCGATGCCGCATTCGCGGGCCCATCCCCTCGTCCACACGGGGTGTGTCGTGCTCGCGATCAGGGTGCCGGTGGGTGGTGTGGAGTGGCCGTCTGAGCCGGCGCGTGAGCGATTCGCGCTGTGGGAGTGGTGATCTCGGTGCTGCTGGCGGTGGCGGCGAGGGCCAGATGATGGGCGCGGCTGAGGTCGTCGAGTACGGCGCGCCAGAGCGGGTGGCTGTCGATATGGCCCGGCTTGCTGTACAGGTACAGCAGGATCTTGATGGCGTCGGTGGCACGAGCGACCGCGGTGAGTAGTTCTCGTCCCGTGTCCGGGGGGCGGGCGTAACCGAGTAGGGCGTCGATGCGGTGTTCGAACCACGCGATGTCGAAGTTCGCGTGATCGGCGATGACGGCCGGGGGCTGGGTGAGGGCGTCCGCGGTGGCCGCGGCCCATCGGCGTGTTGCATGGTCGTCGTCGGGAGCGGAGGCGAGGGTGCGCTGGAGTTCGGCGCCGAGGATGCCGTAGAGCGTTCCGGCGATCAGAACGTGGTCGGTACTGGGGTCGATTGCGCCGTTCCGGCGGCCGGGTACGGAGCGTCCGGCTGAGCAGGATGCGGTGTGCAGAACTGCCAGGGCGGCGCGAAGCTGGGCTGTTGTGGCCACGAAACCCCCTTGCCGTGTTCGATTGCTGCGCGAACGGTCATGGCGACGGCCGGAAGACCACGCCGCGCGCGGGCACGTGGCGCCCGGCCTACATTGCGGCTCGTCTGCGGTGTCGGTCATCGGCTCCGGCGACGTCGGCAGAGCCCGATGTTGTTGCTCTCGTACCGAATTGCGTGGGGTGCACCGTACCTGACCAAGAGTAGCTGAGACGTCGCTCGTTATGGGAGAACCGAACGACAGCCCGGAAATTCGCCACCGTGTCCGTAAGCGCACCGAGACCGTGTGGGGGGCCCGGCGCGGGCCTCGGGCTGTGCGGCACAGGCTCCCAGTTTCCGGTCATCAGTCCACGCATGGCGTTGCTGAAGGCGGTGAGATCGGGGGGTGGGTGAGTGCTCGGCGCGGGGACGACCGACGTCAGTGGCAGGGAGGATCGCGATCGTCGTGGCGTGCATCGCCGGGTTCTCATTCGCGCATTCGCTCCTGTTGCTGGGCGTCACGAGTCCGAGCCGGGAACTGAACGATACTCGGTCCAACGTCAAGTATTTCCATTACTACTTCAACGCCGATGGCACGAGTTATGTCGGTGCCTCCAAGCATGGCGGACTGGCCCAAGACCCGGTGGTAGGCGGCACGATTCCGATTAACTACGTCAGACATGATCCGCACGATTCCGCTCTTTACAGTGCAGTGTGGAGGTGTACCCGCAACCACGGCTGATCCCGCGGCGCCATCCGCAGCCGGTCACCGTCCGTCGCCGCGGCCACCCCGATGCTCGGATCGCAATGCCACGGCTGCCCGGGGACCCTGGCAGAACAATCCACATAGAACCAGCCCTCAGAACGCTGCGGGTTTCCCACATACCCACGGTTGGGAGGATGCTCGAGGTCGACTCGGAGCTGCTCTCGATTTAGAGTCCCGGCATCACATTGATGGAAGGACGCCGATGGCAACCGCGCTTTCATTCCCCACGACGTATCTCGCCGGTAGCGCCAATGCTCCGACTCGGAGTGCGGCCATGGAGAAATTCGAAACACTCTGGCCGTATCTGCAGTCCTTCCCGGACGGCGACACCTCCTTTCCCGGTTGGATCATGCCTCGCCTGCGTGCAACTTTCGGCCTCCCCGGGATGACGAAAGTCGACCACGGGAACATCGAACTCGGCTACAACGGCATGCCGACCTATGAATACCGTGGCAACGGGGAACTCGAAATCTCTCCCGTCCTGCTGGGATACTTCGATCAGGCCGAGGCGGCCAAACCGATCCTGGATCGCATGATCCTGGAGCACGGCGAGAGCAAGCCCTATCAAGCCGACATCATCGATCCGTTCGATCACGCATTCTTCGCCCTCGGGACGGCGGGGATCACGCGGCATTATGAATCGTTTCGGAGACCGGCGCTGAGTGAAATATCGGCCGTCCACCGGTTGTTCGACGGCAACGTGCGATTCCAGCTCGAGAGTCCGGCGCGGATGGTGGTGCTGGAAGGCATCGAATCCGATGAGGAACGCGCGGCGCAGGCGGACGCTATGGCCACCGATCTGGCTGCATTCGTCGGCCGGATGCCGGACGGCGCCCGCGTCACCGTGCACATGTGCCGAGGCGATTGGGAGCACACGACCTGGAAGAAGCGGATCGACGGATACGAGCCGGTCGTCCAGCTCGCCAACGCTATCGTGGCGGCTTGGCCGGAGGGACGCCGACTCGAAGGAATTCACATTCCGCTCGCCGGCGCCGACGTACTGCCCTGCGCGGACGAGGACAAGGCCGACATCTACAGCCCGCTCGAACGATTGACCACCGACGCGCCGATCTACGCGGGGATCGTGCACGAGAACGCGACAGCCGAACATATTCTCACCGCATTGTCTTATGCTCGCCGGTACTATCCGCGACCCTTCGGCGGCCTGGGCACGTCATGCGGCATGGCCCGCATGCCGGAGGCCGCCATGGATCGCGCACTGGCATTGTTGGCTGAGCTCATGAAGCGGGTCCAGTAGTAGCCCAATCCCAAACGCCGCGCGGCGTTTGCGATCACATCGCTATGTAGGACGCCGGCCGGTCCGGTACTCGGGTTACGTCGAAATCATGCCAAGTCGGGTCTCGTCCGTTCGGCTCCATGTCCCGCCAGCACAAGCGTCGTACGGCGTACTTTCCTCCTCGGTGCAGCAATGTAGGCCTACCGCGATCAACTCAACGAATTCCTCGCCGGCCGCCCTGGCCGGATCGACGAACGGCCGGAATTCATCTTGTCGCACACGGCCGCCACGCATTTCGCCTGTCCCCCAGCTCCACCACTGACAGCAGAGGCAACACCATGACCGAACCAGCACATGACCCCAACGCCGCGGCCGAACGCGGCGCGCGCGCCTACAACCCGTTCATGCTCACCATCTACGACACCCTCGTGCTCGGCCTGGTCTGCCGATACGTGTGGCGCGCGCCCCGCACCGACATGCAAGAACTCTACGACCACAACATCAGCGACCGGCATCTCGAACTCGGCCCCGGCACCGGATACTTCCTGCGACACTACAAGCCTCTAACGCGTTTGGCGCTCGTCGATCTCAACCCCCAAGTACTCGCCCACAGCGCCCGCACCCTCACACAGCACCGGCCCGAAACCTACCGGCGCAATGTGCTGCGCCCGCTCGACATCGAACCACCCCGGTTCGACTCCATCGGGCTGAACTTCCTGATGCACTGCATCCCAGGCGATTTCGCCGACAAGGCCGTCGTGTTCGACCACGCCGCCGCCGTCGCCGCACCCGGCTGCCGCATCTTCGGCAGCACCCTACTCGGCCACCGGGAACCACACCCCCGCCGCGCACGCCTGCTGATGGCCACACTCAACAGAGTCGGCGTGCTCGCCAACACCGCCGACACTCTCCACGACCTCGACACACAACTCGCCCGCCGATTCACCGACTACCAACTGACCACCCACGGATCGGTCGCCTTCTTCCAAGCACGATACGAACCCCAGCCAGCAACCTGACACTGGAGCTCCCACCAGGCCCCGACACAACCCACCACCCCGCGGACCCTCTCCGGATCCCGCCCTGCGAGGACACGGCGCGAACACCTGTCGTCCACGCCATCCAGCCGAATCCGGTGCAGGAGCCGGGTTCTGGGCAGCGACACCACCCGACACCTCCGAGCACCCGGGTGTGCCGTCAACTCGCAGCCTGGCGACATCCCTACTCCTTCAAAGGGCTGCTGTTCGCCGTCGCGTGCGCCACGCGTGCCCGCACGGCGTGCTTGACCTCGCAGACGGTCGTGATGGTCACAGCACCGGGAAGCGGGGGCTGGATGTCGATCGGTATGCCGATCGACATCCGAGAGCCTTCGGGATGGAGCTGTCGGCCACCCCGCCCGGCGGGAGTGAGAAGTGCTGAGCCGTAGACGATGTGGGCCCGATTCTCGGGGTCTGCGGCATCGCCTCCAACCGCCTGCCACGAGTTCCGGCGCATATACACGGGTGAAGCCGCGAAGCTGTACGGAGGCAGGAAGCCACCTGGGGAGATGCGGGAAACCGCTGGTAGAAGGAGAATTCGTCGCGTGTTCAAATGCGCTTGAACACGCGACACCAATCTCCGTCTCGGAGGACGGAAAACTGTGTCCGGAGGGGGACTCTGACACCATCCTCCATCCCGGAAGGACCAGGCGTTTTGTACTCACTGAAGCACAAATACGACCATGCTGCTGATTTAATTGAAACACAGCCCTCCTTCGATGCGAGGAGTTTCCGTGGCCTACTACTTTCGATGACGGAAAAAAGACATGGGTCGATATCACGCGGATTCAACGCGATATTCACTCCGGTATGCAACGGATCGATGCCGACCCGGATATCGAGTTCAGCATCGCAGATTTCGCACGTGAGCGGGAAATCTTTACCGTATTCACCGGTATGTTTCTCGGCCCGGTGATTATTGCATCTACATTAGACTCTGTGCGCCAATTACTGTCCGCACGCTATGGGGTGGAGCGGGTTTGCCGACCACTCTCACCGCATTTTGACCTTAATAGCGCAACTGGTCTAAGTGTTTCGTATAGCCGCGAAGCGCATGAACTTGCTCGAGCGCTGATTAACGCAGTACTCGCGGACGGCACCCGATGTCGGGCCGGATTCAGGACCTCCGGTTGCCGAGGTGCTTGCGCAAGCTGTGGGAGTGACTCGTTCACCCTTTAGGCGACACTGCGGCTCAACAGGACGGTCGTCTCGTGCCGTGGCGGTCTTGGCGAGCGGGGTTCGGTGTTTGACGAGGGATCGGCGCGATCATCTCTGCCGAGGAGTAGGGCCTATCGGCTAGGCTCTGACCCCATGGCTGTATACCTGGTGACCGGTGCTGCGGGGTTTATCGGCGCGAACTATGTGCACCTGCTAACACGGTGGGAGCCTGAAGCGCAGATCGTCGCTGTCGACTACATCGGTTTCGCCGGCAACGAGGCCAACCTGGATCCGGTCCAGGACCGCATCAGGTTCGAAAAGGCCGATATCGCCGATTTCGACGCGATGGCCGACATGTACCGCCGCTACCAGCCGGACTACGTGGTGAATTTCGCGGCTGAGTCGCACAACGATCGGGCGATCCTGAGCCCGAGCGCGTTCATGCGGTCCAACGCGTTGGGCGCGCAGGTGATGGCCGAGTGCAGCAGGCTGATGCCGGTCACCTCGCATGTGCACGTGTCGACGATCGAGGTGTACGGGGAGCTGGCCCATGGCGCGCAGTGGTTCCACGAAGGATCGCCGCTGAACGCGAAGACGCCATACTCGGCGGCCAAGGCCGCCGGGGACCAGATGGTGCGCGCCTACATGCAGACCTATCCGGAGATGTCGATCCGGATGACGCACTGCGCCAACAACTATGGGCCATATCAGATGCCGGAGAAGCTGATTCCGCTTGCGGTGACCAACCTGTTGCGTGGCCGGAAGGTACCCATCTACGGCGACGGCCAGCAGTCGCGGGACTGGCTGCACGTCGCCGACCACTGTGCGGCGATCCACCGGGTTCTGAAGGCTCGGCTCGACCCTGTCCCAGCGGCGGCGGCCACCGATCCGGGCCTGCTGCCGATCTTCGATGTGTCCGGGCGCTGCGAGGTCACCAACATGGAGGTGGCCCGCCGGGTGATCACGGAACTGGGGTTGGATCCGGCGGAGTGGATCGAGCACATTCCCGACCGCCCGAACCATGACCGCCGGTATCTCATCGACCCCCGCAAGATCGAGTCCACGCTCAACTGGCGACCCGAGCACGACTTCGAGTCCGGCATCGGCGAGGTCGTGCGCTGGTACCGCGACAACCGCGGCTGGTGGGAGAAGGTCCTGGCGGAGAAGGGCGAACTCGGCTTCGACTGGGCCCGCCCCGACGCGGTGCAGCGGTAACCACCGGCGAGCAGGTCAGGACGGGCTGGCGGTCTGCACGGCGTCTATGACGCGATCGATCGCATCGTCGTCCATGCTGCGCCACAGCGGCAGGCAGATGTGGCTGGCAGCGAACGCGTCCGCGGCAGGAAACTGTCGGCTGTCGGCAAGGTCGGCGAAGACCGGGTGACGGTGCAGCGGCCGTTCATATACCCCTCGTGCCAAGGTGACCTCAGCGGCGAGCATCGCGAGGCGAAACTGTTCCCGGTCCACGTCGGTGTCGAGCAGTGTGACGCATTTGTGCCCACTGACCTGCCCGTTCAGGGGCGGGAAGGTCAGCGCGGATTCGGCCAGGTGGCTCGTGTAGCGGTCGATGATGGCGCGGCGACGCGCGAGGTCATCGTCCAGATGGGAAAGCTGGGCAGTGGCCAGTGCCGCGCCGAGTTCGGTGATCCGCCAGCTGCCGCCGGTGACGATGTGCCGGTCATGTTCGTCTTTGCCCTGGTTGCGATAGATGCAGGCGGACCGGTCCAATGCCGTGTCGTCGGTGGTGACGGCGCCGCCCTCTCCTGCGGCAATCACCTTGGTCGCGAAGAACGAGAACGCCGCTGCGGCACCGAAACTGCCTCCCGCGCCGTGACCGTCGAGCGTGGACCCGTGCGCGTGTGCCGCGTCCTCGATCAACGCCACGCCTGCCCGATCGCACACCGCGGCGATGGCCGGAAGGTCCGGGGACAGATAGCCACCGATGTGGACCACAACCACCGCCGCGACGTCGCTGGTCAGGTTGTGCTGCAAGTCGGCCAGGTCCGGGTACAGGCCCGAGTCGTAGAGCCTGACCTTCGCACCAGCGGCAAGAGCTGAGGCGGCGGTCGCGTAATTGGTGTTCGTCGGCACCAACACGGTGCGACCTGCAACGCCGAGGACCCGGAAGATGATTTCGAGGGCAGCAGATCCGGAGCAGACTGCGGCCGCGTGCCGGGTGCCGGCCATTGCGGCGACCGCGGTCTCGAACGCCTCGGTGTACGGGCCGAGTACCAGCCTGCCGGACCGCAGGATGTCCTCGGCGGCAGCCAGTACTGCCGAAATCTCGTCCGCCGAAAGGGCGGCGGAGAACGGTGGGATCATGCTGCGCTCACCGCCTCGTGCGCTGCCCAGGGTGTGACCGCGACCAGGTGCCCCACTGGTCCCCGACCCCGGCGGGTCGGCTTCGGGAGGTCGAGTTCTGTTCGCGTGCCGGTGATGGCTGCCGCCACACGGCGGGAGGCGTGTAAGGCGAGGGTCATCTTGCCGGGCAGGACGGTCCACCAGCCCGCGACACCATCGCGGGCCTGGTGGTCGATCACGGTGATGCCGGGTGCGGTGCCCCACTGGTCGGAGCCGATGGGGTGCTCGGTCTTCGCGCCGACCCATGCGACCCCGTCGTCTAGGTCGAGCAGGCCGGGACGTAGCCGCGCGCCGAGATCGCTGATCAGCGCGGCGGTTTCGGTGGCTGGGACGGGCCAGTCGGCCTCACTGCGCACGAACCGTTGCGGTGCCCCGTACCGGGACGCCAGTACAGCCCGCCCGGTCGTCGACGGCGCCAGGAATGGCCACCCGAACTCCAAACCGATCACCGCGGTGTCCAGCTGCCCGGGAAACGCCATCATCGTCTCCAGCCGGGACGTCAATTCGCGGGCGACTGCGGACCCGGACCGGTCGAGCACCTCGCGGGTGCCGATCCCGGCACACACCACCACATTCGCCGTCTCGAACATGACGGTCGAGGTCTGCACGCCACGCACCGCGCCGTTCTCGACGACGACACGCGACGCATCCGCGCCCACGACCAGGTCGACACCCGCTGCGGCGGCCCGAGCAGCCAGCTCGGCGATCAACGCGTGGGAATCGATGACCAGCTCCCGGATCGCGTACCCGCCAACCTCATTCGGGTCTACCCCGGCCAGCACCTCACCGAGTTCGAGCGAATCGACCGGGCGCGCGTCCAAGCCAGCCTGCTGCCACAGCGGCCGGTAGATCTCGAGCGTGCCCGGTGATCCTATGTACCAGCAGGTTTCGATGCCGGACAGGCAGCGCGGAAACGAAGATTCGAAGGCAGCTTGCCCGCGGTGGCAGTCCTGCACGATCTCCGGGTGCCAGCGCACATACAGGGCGCCGCTGTGGACCAGTCCGTGATTGTGGGTTGTCGCGCCGGCGCCCAGCAGGTCGCGTTCGATCACCGCGACCCGCACGCCAGGCTCGGCCAAGCGCAGCGCGACCATCAGGCCTGTGACACCGCCACCGACCACAAGGAAATCGTATTGTGTTGCCGTCATTGGTCATCCCCTCGATCTCTTCCGCAGACAAGGTCAGCGACGTGCAGGATCACAAGTTCGACGGGCTGTCCGGGCCACCACTCGCCAGCAGCTTCTCGTACCAGGGCACCGTGTAACCGCGCGGGTCGTTCTCGTCGATCCGGCCGGATGCCAGGCCCTCCACGACCTCGCGGACGCCGTGCTGAATGGTCCGGGCGGGAACGAAGTTCAGGACCTCGGCGATTTTCGAGAAGTCCATGCGATGCGAGCGATCGTCCCTGCCCGGGTAGTGGTCGAACCGATCCACGCCTGTTTCCGAACCCACGATTTCGGCAAGTTCCCGAATGCGGAAGTTCAACGCGTCACCGCCCAGGTTGAAACGTTGCCCGCCGACCACGTCGGATGGTGCGCCAATCAACCGCACGAACGCGTCGGCTACATCGGCGATGTGCACGAACGGCCGCCACTGGCTCCCATCACCCAGCACGGGAATCACCGCACGCCGAACGGCTCGAACGACCATCTGGTGGACGACGAGATCCAGGCGCATGCGCTGCGACAGCCCGAACACGGTCGCCTGCCGGACCGCGACCACCGTGAAGCTATCGGCGGCGAGATCGAGGACCGCCGCCTCGGCGTCGGCGTTCGCGACCGCATAGATGGTCCGTGGCGCGATGACAGCCGACTCGCCCAGCAATCCCTCGCGCTGCCCGTACACACTTGATGAGGACGGCAGAATGTAGCGGCCGACACCCGCTGCCCGCGCCAGCCGTGCGCACCGCACTCGCGCATGAAGATTGATGTCCACGGTCAGCTGCGGGTCGAGTTCGCCCGCGGGATCGTTCGAAATCGCGGCCAGATCGATCACGCAGTCGACATCGTCCAGATCCGAGCTGTTCAGATTACGAACGTCCTTGCAGATCACCTTGAAATCGGAGCCTTCTTCGGGCAACGTGTCCCGCCCGAAGAAGAACCGATCCACAACGACCACGTGAAAACCGTTGGCCAGCAACGTTCTTGTCAACGCCGAGCCGATGTATCCGCCACCTCCGGTGAGCATGATCTTCATGGCCATGTCGGTCACCTTCCATTGGACGAGCCGTTCCCCGGGCGGGCGGACTGCTCGCGTACCGAGCCGCGCGGCGCTCACCTACTGAAATCGTTTGCACAGCAGCAGATTGCGGGCCGCTTCCGCGACTCCTGACCCTACGAGTTTTCGTGCTTCACTGGTTCCAAGCCACAGTGGTAACAGGAACTGTCACAAACCGTCATGTGTAACAAGGAGTTACGGGTATGTCGGGTGATGCTCAGGTCGGGGCGATGCTGCGTGACCTGCGTGAAGCGCGGTCGCTGCCCCGCGCGGCCGTCGCCCGCACGATCGATTGTGATGTGTCATTGCTGGCGCACGTCGAAGCTGGTCGGCGCCGCATTACACCATGGCTCGCCCGCAGTCTCGACGACTACTACGGCACCCCCGGTGTCGTTGCCGCCCTCACCCGATCCCGCCCCACAGGTCCCAGCCCCGTCGCATCCGGCGATATGCTCATCGTGGAGCTACCGCACGGAGGTACACCGATGCCGCTGTCACGGCGGGACGTGCTGATCTCACTCGGAGTCGGCATCACCACAGGCCCATTACTCGCCAGCCTGGAACGAGCCGTCGACGCTCAGCACGTCGACGACGACACGCTGCGCGAGTTCGACGACGCCTACGCCGGATTCCAAACCGCCGCAAGGATAGTCCCGCCGCATCGCCTCATCGATGCGATGATCGGCAAAGTTGCCGTACTCGACGGCCTACGCCGCCGCGCCAGCAGCTCCCGGCGCCACGCGTTGTTCCGCATGCAGGCCCGCTACGCGGAGTCGCTGAGCTGGCTCGCCGAGGAAGCCGGACACCCGAGAGACGCCATGTGGTGGATCGACCGCGCCAGCCAGTGGGGACTCGCCGCCGGTTGGCAGGAGATCGCCGCCTACGGCAGTGTGCGCCGCTCCATGATCGCCATCAGCGCCACCAGCGACGGATTCCGCGCCGTCGACCACGCCCGCACTGTCCACGACATGCCTGGTGCCACACCGAGAATTAAGGGCCTGGCCGCCAAGCAAGCTGCGTTCGGGTACGCATTGTGCGGGGATGCCGACGCCAGTCGCCGAGCCCTGGACGAGGCGATGCAGCTGCTGGCGAAACCCGTGCGCCCTGACGATGCCGTTCTCGGTCAGCGCAGCGTCGTCGACGATGATTTGTACACCATCTTCGCCACGACCTGCGACATCTATCTCGGCAAGGGCCAACACGTCGTGCCTATCGTGGAGCCCCGCCTCTCCGCTCTGAGTCGATCGTCGCTGCGCACCGCCACCATCACCCGCGCCAAACTCGTCCGCGCCTATGTCAACGCCGGCCAACCCGACGAAGCCGCCGCCGTCGCAGGCCCGGCGCTAACCGCGATCGAGCACGTCGGATCGCTGTCGGCGCTCAGTGAACTTCGGCGGGCGCTGCCGATCCTCCAACGCTGGCGCGGACGCGACGACATCGCGGCCATCATCGACCATGTCCGACGGCTAGCACCTACCGCCGCAGCCTCGTAACCTCCAGCGCCTCTTCCCCGGCTGTGCCGTCCGCGCGGCGGAACACCCGGTACGCACCAGCTTTCGGACGATCACTGATCGCCGAAGCCAGCTCGGTCCCCGCGAAATGTAACCCCGTCCCGGCGTCGGTAGCGAACCCATCCGGGAGTACACCCGCTGCCACACACTCCATGAACTGGCGCCGCCGATGTTCGTAGTGCACAGCATTCGAGAACGGCAGAAACCCCAACCCATCGGCTACGGGACGCACCTCACCGAAGCTGTCGGTAGTACCGCCGGTGAACCAGCACAGCGAACCCGCCGACTCCCCCGCCAACACGACCCCGTTCTCCCAACACTCACGCAGGACCCGATCCAGCCCGTGTGCCCGCCACACCGCCAGCAGGTTCACCACGCTGCCGCGGTCCACCCAGATCACATCCTGACTGCGCAGTTGCTTCCCGACATCGGGGACCGACGGCTTATCGAACAACGCCAGATGAGTCGCCGCAACCTCGCTGCCTGCGAATGCGCCGTAGAACGCCGCGATGCTGGCCTCGTTGTCCCCAGTCCCGGTCGACACGAAACACACTCTCGGTCGCGCCGCATCGCCTGCCAGCTCGATTGCGTACCGGAACACCGGCGACGGCTCCCACGGGTCACGCGACCGATTGAAGCCCATCGACGTCGCCACGATCGTCGGGACCTCGGCTACCACAACACCACCACCGACCTCGGTCGAGACCTGCACTGCCAAACGATCACACTGCCAAACGATCACACTACCGACCCCACTCCTTCCGACCACACCTTGAGCACAACGCATTGATGCCGGCTGCTGGCCAACTCCGGACATCAGCACATAAACGATCGATCGGTGATGCCATGGACGCTGTGCAACAACCGCTGTGAGAACGCGATTCCGACGGCTATCGCGCGCATTTGGCCCAGGGCAACACCAGCCAGCCCCGCAAACGTGTCGGCGCCCCTACGTCTGGTCCCACGTTGCCGCGGCTCTCGACGCCCGGACCGCCAGCCGAGTCGGCCTACCTGCACGATGGTCGAAACCCGCACCAGCCCAACACAATCGACTAACACACGCCACCGGATGACTCTCGCGGTCCGCCTGGCGATAGAGTCCACAGCCAACCGCAGCACCCGTCGACGAGGGGAACCACCACCATATGAAGGGCATCGTTCTCGCAGGCGGAACCGGCAGCCGCCTGGCGCCGATTTCCAAGGTCACGAACAAGCACCTGCTCCCGATCGGCACGCAACCGATGATCTGCTACGCCATCGACGCATTCGCCCAGGCCGGAATCTCCGACATCATGCTGGTGACCGGCGGACCTCACGCCGGTTCGTTCTTCCGCCTGTTCGGCTCCGGCCGCGGGCACGGCGTCGACCTGTCCTACGCCTACCAGGAAAGCCTGGCGGAATAGCCGAAGCGCTCTCCCTGACCGAGCACTTCGCCACCGGAGGCCCGATCGCAGTTCTACTGGGCGACAACATCTTTGGATACACGCTCACACCTGTCATCGATCAGTTTCGCAACGACCCGACCGGCGGCATGGTCGTCCTGGCCGAGCTGAAAGACGAACAACATCTCCGCCACCTGGGCGTCGCGGAGTTCAACGGCGCCCGAATCACCCGTATCGTCGAGAAACCCGCGAGCCCACCCAGCGCCTACGCGGCGACCGGCCTCTACTTCTACGACAGCACAGTCTTCGACATCACCAAGACCCTGCAACCGAGCGCTCGGGGCGAGCTCGAGATCAGCGACGTCAACAACCACTACATCGACCGCGGCGAACTGAGACACGCTGTCTTGGACGGATTCTGGGGCGATGCCGGCGAATCTATCGACGCCTACTACACCGTCAACGACTTCGTTCGACAGCACGGAGCCAACAAACAGCCCTGCTGACAAACGATCCGCGGGTCGTTCCCGAGGATCGGCATGATCCTGATCCTCGACGCCATGCTTGAGGCGGTAACGGCGAACGCGTGTTCAGTGGTGTTTGCCAGCCCTGTTCGACGCTCGATATGGCGAACAGCCTCGACCCGAAACGCGCTCGGGGCGAAGCTGTTTCGCACGCGAATAAACGATGGGGCGAGACAGACCCGCGCTGGCTTAGTTGTTGTGGGTCTCGTTAACGATCAGAAGATCGAACTCGCCGTCCGCGACGCCCTTGGTCCACGCGTCGACCTCTTCGACCGTGAACTCGAGCGTGACTGGTTGGCCATGCACATCGGCTCCGCGGAACGTCGCAGCGCCATCGGCATGCAGTTCGATGGCGACCGCGCTGTGAACCTCGCCGGTGGAAGTGCTGAGAGCCAAGTCGCGGACGGCGGGCCAATGCGAATCTGCGAAGACAATCGTCGGCTGGCGGTCCGGGCTGTCGGCTCGGTTCGGCCGAATGGGATCGTTGGGCATCTTCCTGCGCGAGTTGCTTCGGGGTGAGTGCGGATCGTCGTCGCTGTTCGTTGCGGGCGTCCTCGAGTTGCTGCTGGATTCGCGTGATGTCGGAAGACGATCCCAGGGCGATGGAAATCTGGGCAGCGAAGGAATCGGCGCCGCCGCCTTCCGCTGCTGGTGTGGCCATTGCTACGTGTTGGCGCAGGTTGTCGACGAGGGTGTACCCGGTTCTCGGGGGTCTGCGGCATCGCCTCCAACCGCCCGCCACGCGGTTCCGGCCGCGTATACACGGGAGGAGTCGAGGAGCTGTACGGCGGCAGGAAGCCGACCTGGGAAGATGCGGCGAACCCGCTGGTAGGCGGGTTGTCGGGAGTGTGTTCGAGCGCGCTTTGACACGCGCCACGGGAATTCTTACTGGGGTAAGGAAAACTGTGTCCGGAGGGGGACTTGAACCCCCACGTCCATTAATAGGACACTAGCACCTCAAGCTAGCGCGTCTGCCATTCCGCCACCCGGACCGGTGGTGCTCAGCAAGGTTATCGGATCCGTCCGCGAGGTCCAAATTACAGCGGTTGGTGCTGGTCCCGTCGCTGGTACGGATGCTGAGCGCCGCCGCGCGGCCTAGTTCTTGATGGCCTCGAGCAGAGCGGACCGCTGGCGCGAACCCAGGCCGCCGATGCGGCGATCGGCGGGGATCTCCGCCTCGTCCATCAGCTTGGCGGCCTTCACGGGGCCGATGCCGGGCAGCGCCTTGATGACGGCGGCGACCTTGGTCTTTTTGACCAGGTCCTCCTTGTCGGCGCGCTCGAGCACCTTGGCCAGCGAGACCTTGCCCTTGCGGACCTCTTCGATCAGCTCCGAGCGGGCCTTGCGGACCGCGGCCGCTTTGGCCAGCGCGGCGTTCCGTTGCTCGGCGGTCATGGTGGGGAGTGCCATGTCTACTACCTTTCGCTCGTTCGCTGGAACCTCAACGGCACCGATTGAACATCACCGAAGCCCGGGTGGTGGCACGACACACCGCGAGGAAAATCGGGGTTTCCGTGCGTAGCGAGGGCGCCGACGGCTGCGGATGCGGGCGATTTGCCAGTGTTGTGAGCGCTGCTCGCTGCCGAATCGACGCGCCGAGCGCGCAACGGTTGCCGCCGCGCCGCCGAGTCGTGACAGTGGACGACGGCGCCGTGGCGAGTCCCGTCGCGGCCGGTCACACAGCTGAAGGAGACCTCTCGTGCGTTTCGGCATCTTCATCCCGCAGGGCTGGCGGCTGGACCTGGTCGGAATCGATCCCGCGGCGCAGTGGGGGGTGATGCGGGACCTGGCGCGGCGGGTCGACGCGGGAGACGCGTGGGAGTCGCTGTGGGTGTACGACCACTTCCACACGGTGCCGGTGCCGACCGAGGAGGCCACCCATGAGGCCTGGAGCCTGATGTCGGCGTTCGGCGCGGTGACCGAGCGGATCCGCCTGGGACAGATGTGTACCGCGATGAGCTACCGCAACCCGGCGTATTTGGCCAAGGTGGCGGCCACGGTGGACCTGATCTCCGGCGGCCGGGTCGAGATGGGCATCGGCGGCGGCTGGTACGAGCACGAGTGGCGCGCCTACGGATACGGGTTCCCCTCCGCCGGTGAGCGCCTCGGCCGCTTGGACGAGGGCGTGCAGATCTTCCGGCAGGCGTGGACCACCGGGTCGGCCACCCTGGACGGCAAGCACTATCAGGTCGACGGCGCGCTCGTGCGGCCGCTTCCGCTGCAGGAGGGCGGGATCCCGCTGTGGATAGCCGGGGGCGGTGAGAAGAAGACCCTGCGGATCGCCGCGAAGTACGCCGCCTACACCAACTTCAGCGGCGATCCGGAGGGTTTCGCGCACAAATCGGAGATTCTGCGCGCCCACTGCGCCGACGTCGGCGCCGATTTCGACGCGATCGTGCGCTCCTCGAATTTCAATGTGGCCGTCGGCCGGACCGAGTCCGAGGTGGAGGATCGGCTGGCGGCCCTGACGGCGCGCCTGGCCCCGTTCACTGGCGCCGCGCAGGCCGAGGCCCAGGTGCGCGACCTGTTCCGGGCCACGGCCGCCGTCGGCACCCCGGAACAGATCGTCGAGAACCTCGGCCGGGTGCGCGATCTCGGGCTCGATTACGCCATCTTCAACTTCCCGGAGGCGGCGTACGACACCTCCGGAATCGAGCTGTTCGAGCGCGAGGTGATTCCCGCGCTCCGGTGAAACCTCGGCGCACCACCCAGTGCTGGGCGCTGTCGGCGATCCGCCAGCCGGTGCCGAGCAGGTCGAAGAAGGCGTCACCGGTCTTCCCGCCCGGCGGCTCGCCGCCGGATCGACCAGGTGGTCGTGCACCATGCTGGCCGCACGGCGACAATGGCGGGTACCGCCGTATCGAAGGGAGAACGGAGCGTGGCCGAGCGATCCGACGCCGTCGCGATACTGCAGCGCTGGTCCGACTCCGGTGCGGTCTGGCGGGTACTCGGCAGGCGGGGCGGCCGGATCGTCGTCGGACTGTACGACTGCGCGGGCGGCACCGAGGTCGATCGGCTCGTGTCCGCCGATCCGGCCCTGCTGCGATACATCGGCGACCGCGCCGACAGCGAGGGTTAGCGTACGTCGCGACGAATAGCCGCTCGGTCAGCTGTGGCAGCAGGCCGCGCCGGTAGAAGCCTGGGCGGTCGGGACATTGATGGCGCCCGCCTTCACCGTCCGGTCCATCTCGGGCAGCCGCTCCGCGACCAGCACGTCCACACCCGCCAGGCGCAGCTCGCACGCCAGCATCGGTCCCACCGATCCGGCTCCAGCCACCACCACATCGAATGTCTCGGTCATGACGCCCAGGGTGGCGGCCGCCGATTGCACCGTCCTTGCGCGGGCCTTGCGCGAGAACCGGATCGTCGCCGGGCGCCCGTACTGCTCAACGTGCACACCGGCATTCGCTGCGAGTTCGCATTCGGCGCAAACCGGTCGGCTGCGTTTCGTCCGTGTTGTTTGGCGCTGGAATTTTCTGGCAGACTCCCGACGGTTCATCGATTCATCCCGGCAGCCGGTACGACGGTATGCCCGAATCCACCTGAGCGGTTCCGGCGAAAGGCGGACACGATGACCGGGTCGTCCCCGTACGGCGCGTACGACCAGGCGCCCCCGCTCGCCGCGCGGTACAACGGCGCCGAACCGGTCGACGTCGACGGGACGGCGGTGCACCCCCTGTACTCCGAACCGCTCGGGACGGACCCGAGCGTGGTCACGCTCACGCTGCACGCGTCCGCTCCCCCGGCCGGTCTGCTCGGGCTCGGGGTCGGGCTGTCGGTGCTGGGCGGCCATGTGGCACTGCGGGGCCGCCGACTACGCGGCGTCGACGTGTGGACCGATGCGATGACCGGCGGCGTCGCGCTGGAGGTGTGCGCCGCCGGGCCGGATGCCTCGTTCACCCTCACCCCCGTCTGGATGGACGCCGCGGGCGCGGTCGAGTCGTGGACCGGTAACTACGGTATCGTCGTCGACCGCACCGCGGCCGGAAATCCGCTGCTGCACTGCAGTGCCGGGGTCGGCCCCGTGGATTTCACGGATCTGGTCGTCGAGGTCGCCGCCGTCGCCGCGCCGACGGACCAGAGCCGCTATCGCGGCGCGCTCTACGACCTGGGCGTGGCGATGCACGGGCGCGGTGATGTGGACCAGGCGTGTGCGCTGTGGTCGCAGGCCGCCGGGTTCGGCCATGCGGGCGCCGCGTACGACCTGGGTGTGGTGCGGTTCCGGCGGGGCGAGTTCGCCGAGGCCGAGCGCTGGTGGCGCACCGCCGCCGACCACGGCGACGTGCGGGCCATGGCCGGACTGGCGGAGGTGCTGGACCGCCAGGGCAGCGCGAGCGAGGCGCGGGTGTGGCGCGCCTGCGCGAACGGCCTGTACGAACCCTGAGTCAGGCGCCGCTGATCGCGGGCAGCGGCCCCAGCAGCAGGCTGCCGCCCGCGACGAGCGCGGCGAGCGCCGCGGCGCCGAACACGAGCACCCACAGCAGCGATGGCAGCCGGGTGAGGTGCGCGAGCTGATCGGCGTCGGAGCCGTCGCCCCGCACCCTCACCCGCTGCAGTTCCACCACCGCGCGCATCCCGCCGAACAGCAGGAACCAGGCCACCGCGTAGCCGAAGATGCCCTGCCACACCACAGTGCCGTACCACGAGACCCCCAGCGTGACGGCGCCGGTGACGACCACCGCGAGAAACCCGAACAGATTGCGGATGAACAGCAGCAGCACCGCGAGCGCGGCCACGCCCAGCCACAGCATGAGCGTCAGCCGACCGGCTCCCAGCAGCGCCGCGCAGCCCAGGCCCACCGCCGACGGCGCCGGATATCCGGCCAGCGTCGTGAGAATCATGCCCAGTCCGTAGGGCTTTCCGCGCGACACCGTGACGCCCGAGGTGTCCGAGTGCAACCGGATCCCGCTCAGCGTCCGCCCGGTGACCACCGCCACCACCGCGTGGCCGACCTCGTGCGCGATGGTCACCACGGTCCGCAGCACCCGCCACACCGGCGGGTACAGCACCAGCGCCAGCGCCGCCGCCCCGGTCGCCACGACCACCCACAGCGGCGGGTGCTCCGACACCAGGCTCAACCGATCGCTGAACGACGACACCGAACTGGTCCACTCCGACAAATCCACCGCCGCAGAGTAGCGGCGCCCCACCCCCTCCCGCACCCCGTACGTCTTCCCGCACCCGGTGCAGCTGCTGCAGGGCGTGCGGGAAGACGTACGGGGTGCGGAATCTCGGCGGGGTCGCTGTCCAGCCGCGGCAGGCTCTGATCGATCGACCACAGGGTGTATCGCGCCGCGACAAGCCGGATCGCGTGATCGGCTCGCGGGAGCGGAACCCCGACCTCGGTCGCGATGACCACGTCGTCGCAGACATTTATCCGGACCACCCGACCTGTTCCATCGCGGCCGCGCCGTTCCCCTTGGTCCAGCCCAGCTCACGCCGCGCCTTGCCCGCACTGACCTCCTCGCGCTTCCCCGGACGGCTCGACGCGAGCCGCGCGGTCGCGTCGAATCGGGCCGCCAGCCGCAGCACCGCGGCGGGGATGGTGCGTGTCGGCACCCGGTACCGGGTCGCCAGGACGCGCGCCATGTCTGTCATCGAAACATATTCCCCCGCAACGATATAACGGTTGCCCGCCGCCTCCGGAACCTCGAGCGCCCGCCGGTGCGCGACGGCGGCGTCGCGCACGTCGACGGTGGCGAATCCGATCGGCGGCACGGCGGGCATCTCCCGCGCCAGCAGAATCCGCAGCGCCCCAAACGAAGTGCCCACCGCCGTGCCGCACCGGACCCAGGATCATGCCGGGGTTGATCGCCACCAGCGCTCCGCGAGGAACTGCTGCGCACTCCCTGCGGCTGATCGAGTCCGAGGGGCTGCCCACGGTCAGCCTGCGGCGCGTCGCGCGCGAGGCCGGGCGCGCCCTACCACCACTTCGCCGACACCTACACGCGGTTCGCGCGGGAGCAGCCCGCCTACTTCCGGTTGATGTTCCGCCCCGAACTTTCCCAGCCGGAGAAGCATCCGGGCACGATGGCGGCCGGTGATGCCGCGTTCGCGGCGCTGACCGACACGATCGCCGAGGTCACCCGGGCGGGCGCGCTGCCCGCCGCCGAGGCCGACACCGTGGCCATGGCGCTCTGGGCCCTGGCGCACGGGCGGCGGCGCTGGCCGTCGACGGCCAGCTCACCAAGCGCGCGGCCAAGATGAACACCGACGCGGCGGACCTCTCCGAGCGGATCACCCGCATGTTCACCGGGCTCGTCGCTCACTCGACCCTCTAGGCTGGCTCCCGAACGCCCCGTACCGCCGGACAGCTCCGGCACGACACTCGAGGAGAACTCGGATGAAATCGCCGCGCTGGCCCGCCGCAGGTATCGCCGGATTGGCCGTCGCCACCGCGTTGATCGCGGGCTGCAGCGATGTCGAGCGCGCCATCAACAAGGGCGGCGATACCAAGTGCAGCGACTACATCAAGCAGGACCAGGACACCAAGCGCGTGACTATCACCAAATTCGTCAAGCAGCAGAGCGGCAGCGAGAACGAGCCGCCCGGCACCCAGGTCGACCTGTCGATGTCCGCCGTGGAGTTCCTGTGCGGCAATCAGCGCAACGGCGACACGCCCATCAAGAACGCCGATGTGGGGGGAATCTTCTTCAACAAGTGACGGGACGTCAGCGCAGCTGCTCGATCACCGGGGCGAACTTCTCCAGGTTCGGCTCGAGCACGGTGAAATAGCTGATGCCGTAGCGCTTGCGGCGCTCGCGCAGTTGGTCGGCCATCTGCTGCGGGGAGCCGAGCAGCACGACCGGGACGTCCTCCAGGTCGTCGGCAGCGCCCTGCGGCAGGTGGGCCGCGAAGCGCTCGAGGATCTCCGGGCGCTCGGCCGCACTCGCGACACCCTGCAGGAGGAGGTTGAACTCCACCCTGTCGGCGCGGTCGCCGAGCAGGCCGCGCACATACTCCACCCGCTGCTCGGTCGCCTCCGGACCGGCGACGGTGATGTGCCCGCTGTCGGCGGCGGTGCCGCCGGTGAGCGCGACGACGTCCGCGTGCTCGGCGGCCACCCGCAGCAGCCGGTCGCCCCAGCCCGCGATCAGCAGCGGCGGGCCGCCCGCCTGCGCCGGGCGCGGCTGGTATTCGGGGTCGGCGTAGAGCCGCCGCAGCGTCGACGCCGCCTCCGCGACCTGCTCGACCCGGCGGCGCGGGCCCGGGAACGGCATCCCGGCGGCGTCGAACTCCGCCTTCACGTATCCGGCGCCGAGGCCGAGCTCCACCCGCCCCCCGCTGAGCAGATCCACGGTGGCGACATCGCGAGCGAGCAGCACCGGATTGTAGAACGGGGTGTTGAGCACGAAGGTGTTCAGCCGCGCCCGCTCGGTGGCGTCCGCGGCCACCAGCATGGACGGGAACGGCGCGGGCACACCCAGATGATCGGCGATGCCGATCACGTCGTAGCCGAGATCCTCTGCCTTCCGGCACTTTTCGGCCCACTCCGCACGAGAGCCGCTCGTGATCATGTTGACACCGAACCGGAAGGGAGCGCTCATCGCTCCTGTCTACCAGCCGAGTCCGGGCGGGCACGCCCGCGTTCGCGCAGAGCGATCACGACGTGGCGCATCGACGCCGCGAGAATCCGGCCCCGCGGCGCCGCTCGGTGCGCAATCATGAGAGTGCGCAGGGAATTCCCCCGAAGGACGTTGGCGATGCCCGAGATTCGCACCCTGACCCAGCGACGCGCCGCCCTGGAACAGGAGTGGGCCCGCTGGGCGCCCGCGCATGCGGTACCGGCCGGGCGGACCGTGCTGCGCCGCGAGGTGGTGCAGTCGTGGCGGCGCTCGCTGCCCACCGTCGATCCGGCCTGCATCGCCGCCCCGGCCGACGATGCCGAGATCGGGTCGCGCTGGTCCGCATCGCCGCTGCACGCGCCCGTGGTCGAGCTGTCCGGCGAACTGCGCAGCATCGCAGACGATTCCGGCTTCGTCGCCGCCGTCACCGACGAGCACGGCACAATCCTGTGGTCGTGCGGCGGCCGCGTCATGCGCCGCCGCGCCGAGGAGGTCAACTTCGCGCCCGGCGGCCGCTGGGACGAATCCCATATGGGCACCAACGCCTTATCGCTCGCCCTGCGCACCGGCGAGCCCAGTGTGGTCTTCTCCGCCGAGCATCTGGTGGCCGCCCTGCACGGCTGGGTCTGCTATTGCGCGCCGATCCACACTCCCGACGGGCGGCGTCTGGGCGTCCTGGACCTCTCCACCACCTGGGACCGCTCGCACCCGCTCGCGCTGTCGACGGTGCGGGCGCTGGTGTCGGCGATCGAATCGCGGCTGCCGCGGCAACTCGCCGACGAACTCGACCGGCGCGAGATCCGGCTGCGGTGCCTCGGCGGCGCGAGCCTGACCCGGGCCGGGCGCCCGGTTCGGTTGCGGCCCAGGCAGCTCGAGATCCTGACGCTGCTCGCGCTCGAGCCGGAGGGCTACACGCCGCAGCAGCTGCGGGCGGCCGTGTACGGCGACCGGCCGATGTCGGCGTCCACCCTCAAGGCCGATGTGTCCCATCTGCGCACCGCCACCGACGGCGACATCACCAGCCGCCGATACATGCTGGCGCGTCCCCTCTCCTGTGACGCCGTGGACCTGATCGATGCGATCGCCGCGGGAGACGTGTCCGTCGCGCTGCGGCTGTACCGGGGGCCGCTGCTGCCGGGATCGGATACTCCCGCCGTAGCCCAGTGGCGCGAGTATCTGGCGGTGAGCCTGCGCACAGCGGTACTGAACAGCCGATCCCCCACCCACGCTGTCGAATTCGGGGCCCGCTGCCCGGACGACGCGCAGATCCACGAGCACGCGCTGCGGCTGCTGTCACCGGGCGACCCGCGTCGCGCCCCCGTCACCGCTCGCCTGCACGCCGCACGTAACGGTTGATCATCCGATTCCCGCCAACCTCTCGCCAACCGTCGCGTTCCATAGTGTCGCCGTCACCACGGACGAGTCGGCGGGACGGGCGCCGTGCCGCGGAACGGCTGTGCCACCGCATGTCCCACTCACGCCGCCGGTAGAACAGGAAGCGAGCATCATGATCTATGCCAAGCCCGGCACCGAAGGCAGCGTCGTCCAATTCGCCCGGCGCTACGACAATTTCATCGGCGGCGACTGGAAGGCGCCCGTCGAGGGCCGCTATTTCGAGAACCCGTCTCCCGTCGACGGCGAGACCTTCTGCGAGGTGGCCCGTTCCACGGCCGCCGATATCGACGGCGCTCTCGAGGCCGCCCATGCCGCCGCCGAGACCTGGAGCGCCACCTCGGTCACCCAGCGCGCCAACCTGCTCAACCGGATCGCCGACCGGATCGAGGAGCACCTCGAGCGGCTGGCCGTCGCGGAGACCTGGGAGAACGGCAAGCCGGTCCGCGAATCACTGGCCGCCGACATCCCCTTGGCAGTCGACCATTTCCGGTATTTCGCGGGTGTCATCCGCGCTCAGGAGGGCGGCATCTCCGAGGTGGACGCCGATACGGTCGCCTATCACTTCCACGAGCCGCTCGGCGTCGTCGGCCAGATCATCCCCTGGAACTTCCCGATCCTCATGGCCGCCTGGAAGCTGGCGCCCGCGCTGGCGGCGGGCAACTGCGTGGTGATCAAACCCGCCGAGCAGACCCCGGCGTCGCTGCTGCTGGTGATCGAGCTGATCGCCGATCTGCTGCCGCCGGGAGTCGTCAACGTGGTCAACGGATTCGGGGTCGAGGCGGGTAAGCCGCTGGCGTCCAGCCCGCGGGTGGCCAAGGTCGCGTTCACCGGCGAGACCACCACCGGGCGGCTGATCATGCAGTACGCCAGCGAGAACATCATTCCGGTCACCCTGGAGCTGGGTGGCAAGAGTCCCAACATCTTCCTGCCCGACGTCACCGCCGCCGATGACGACTTCCTGGACAAGGCGGTCGAGGGTTTCGTCATGTTCGCCCTCAACCAGGGCGAGGTGTGCACCTGTCCGTCCCGCGCGCTGATCCACGCCTCGATCTACGACGAGTTCCTGTCCCGCTGCATCGAGCGCACGCGAAACATCAAGGGCGGCAACCCTCTCGACGACAGCACCATGATCGGCGCGCAGGCCAGCAACGATCAGTACGAGAAGATCCTGTCCTACATCGACATCGGCCGCAAGGAGGGTGCGCGGGTGCTCACCGGGGGCGAGATGCGCAAGGTCGACGGGTTGCCGGGCGGCTACTACATCGAGCCCACGATCTTCGAGGGGCGCAACGATATGCGCGTCTTCCAGGAGGAGATCTTCGGCCCGGTGGTCGCTGTGACCGAGTACGAGACCGTGGACGAGGCGATCACGCTCGCCAACAACACGCTGTACGGACTCGGCGCCGGTGTGTGGACGCGAGATATGAACACCGCCTACCGGATGGGCCGCGCCATCAAGGCGGGGCGGGTGTGGACCAACTCTTTCCACGCCTACCCGGCGCACGCCGCGTTCGGCGGCTACAAGAAGTCCGGTATCGGCCGCGAGAACCACCGGATGATGCTCGACCACTACCAGCACACCAAGAACCTGCTGGTGAGCTACTCACCGCGGAAACTCGGATTCTTCTGATGGGGACCGAATCGGTGTCGCGGGTCGACATCACCGACGCCGCGGCCGCACTGCTCGGCGAGCTGACCGAGCAGCACGGCCCGGTGATGTTCCACCAGTCGGGCGGCTGCTGTGACGGCAGTTCGCCGATGTGCTACCCGCGCGACGAGTTCCGGGTGGGCGCCGCCGACGTGCTGGTCGCCCGCCTGCCGGACGGCACCCCGTTCTGGATGAGCAGCGACCAGTTCGACTATTGGCGCCACACCCATCTCACCGTGGACGTGGTCCCCGGCCGGGGCAGCGGGTTCTCCCTGGAGGCGCCCGCCGGGGTGCGCTTCCTGATCCGGTCCCGGCTGCTGTCGGACGCGGAAGTCGAAGCACTGGAGTCGGATCCACCCGGCACCGGTGCGGACCTGCCCGCGGCTCAGGGCCCGGGGCTCATCGCCCCTGAGTGGTAGCGCACCGACGGGTTCCACAGGAAGAAGCTGTCGATCCCCGTGGCCGCCGCGGCGTCGATCTGCGCCCGGACCTCACCGTCCCCGTAGTTCACACCCAGGCTGAAGTCCTGCAGCCACGGGATCACCGCGGCGCCGGTGCCCTGGGTCAGCGCGCGGAAGTCCTGCAGCGACCGCTGGACGATGTCGAACGGCTGCGAGTTGGGATCGGCGACGCCGTACTCCCCCGCGCCCCAATGCGACGGATACACCATCGGCGCAACATAATCCACGTGCGGCGCCATCAGGCGGATGTCCTGCGCGATCTGTTCCGGCCGGTTCACCGCGATGCCGAACACCGCGGCGCCCAGGCTCGCGCCCGCGTCGCGCACGGGATCGCGGCTCTCGCGCAGGAATCCGGCGATGGAGGCGCTGGGCGACTCGGTGATGCCGGCGAAGTGCATACCCTCCAGCGGACCGTCGGGGCGGCGGACGTAGTCGTACATCACCCCGTCGAAGCCGAACCGCGCCGCCTCCGCGGCCAGGTCGATGTTGTACCGGCGCACCTCGGGATGAGCGAAGTTGGTGAACGCGATGGCGCCGTAGCCGCTGGAGTAGGGCCCGCCGCCCGGGCCCTGGACCACCCAGTCCTGGCGACCGCCGCCCCACGCCCAGTTCGCCAGCGTCGGATCCCGGAACGCCACGATCCGGCCGTCGACGCGTAATCCCATGTCGTGCAGCGTCTTCAGGGCGGCGCGGGCGTCGTAGATCCCCGCGGCGGCGCCGGACTCCCGGGCGAGCGGGACCTCGGAGGCGTAGCCGACCACGCCGTCCTCGTCCTTGATATCGAGTTCCACGCTGTTGATCCGGCCCTCGCGCGCCATGGCCAGGATGCCCTCGCGCAGGCCCTCGTCGGCCCAGCCGTAGGCGGTCACGTGCACGGACCTGGTGCGGGGCATCGTGACCCGGGTATCGATCGGCCGCGCTGTGGTGTTGCCCGCGGCGTCGACCGCGACGACCGACGCGCCCGCCGGCGCGCGCGGCAGCGTCACCTCGAACGCGCCGTCCGAATCCGTTGCCACCGAAGATGTTCCGACCGTGACGCGCTCGGCGCCCGAGGCCTTGCCGCGCACGGTGACCGGCTGGCGATAGGACGGCACCGTATCCGGCCGCACCACCTCGAGGTCCGGCGGCCGGGTGTCGACCGTGAACGTCTTCGACACCCCGGGGCCCGTTCGCATCCATCCCAGCAGTCCACCGGCGGGGATTTCGGCGGTGAAGGTGTGCTCGCCGTCGGACAGGCCGCCGGGGCGGTATCGCACGGTCTCCCCGGAGATCTCGCCGGGTACTTCCCGCCCGTCCAGCGTCAGCCGGACGGCGTCCGGATCGTGGCCGCGAGCGTCCACCGACAGCTCCAGCGAACCTGCCGCTGCCGCACCGACCGGCCCGTCGGGCAGGCCCGTCAGGGGCAGACCGGACGGCTCCGAAACCGCCGCACCGATCATCGCGCCGGACACCAGAACCACGGCGGCCGCCACGACCGACAACACGATCAACCGCGGGCGTCCCCGGGTCGGGACTCGCTTCAGCAACGTACACACCAGCTTTCGGTAGACGTCTCCCTAATATCCATATCGACAAGGTGTTTCGTGCCGGATTTCCCGGTTTGTACCGAGAATCGTTGGCGGTACGTAACATTGACGTGATGGTGAGGAGCCGTGGCGCCGTCCTGTCCGCACTCGCACTGCTGGTCGCGACCGGCTGCGGCACGCCCCAGCAACCCGCCGCGGTGACCGCGCCCGCACCGCCGCCCGCGGCCCCGGCCCCCGATCCGGCCGCCGTCGGGGCCAACGAACTGGGCCTCGTGCCGGTCCTGATGTACCACCAGCTGAGCCCCGCCCCCGCGGGCGAGTACGACCAGACGCCGGGCGAGTTCCGCGCCGAGCTGGATCGGCTGTACCGCGAGGGCTACCGCCCCGTCACCGCGGCGAAATACATTGCGGGCGATATCGACATCCCGGCCGGTACCCACCCGGTGGTGCTGACCTTCGACGACTCGACCGCCAGCCAGGCGTCCTTCGCTCCGGACGGGACGCCCGCCCCCGACAGCGCGGTCGGCATCCTCACCGATTTCGCCGCCCGGCACCCGGACTTCCCGGCGGTGGCCACCTTCTACGTCAACGACGACCTGTTCGGCGGCGACCCTCGTGCCCTGCCGTGGCTGGCCGCCCACGGCTACGACATCGGCGCGCACACCGCGAGCCACGCCGACCTCGGGAGCCTGGACGCCACCGGAGTCCAGCGTGAGCTCGCGCTCAATATCCGCACCATCGCGGCGGCGGCGCCCGGCACCGCCGTCCGCACCATGGCCCTCCCCCTGGGCATTTCCCCCGCCGACCCCGCCTTGGCCGTCGCGGGGAACTGGGAGGGGACGTCGTACTCGTTCGACGCCGTAATGCTGGTCGGATCCGAACCGGCCCCGTCCCCCTACGGATCCGTCGATCCCGCGGCCGTCCCCCGGATCCGATCGGGCGAGGGACAGGTGCCCTTCGATTCCGCCTATTGGCTCGACCACCTCGCCACCCACCCCGACCAGCGCTACACCTCGGACGGCGACCCGCACCGGATAGCCTTCCCCCGCACCCTCGCCGCCGACCTCACCGCCAAGTGGTCCGCCCGCGCGCATCCGTTCTGACGCACCACGATCGGCCGCCGCAGCCCGCTGCCCCACCGCCCGTCACCCCAGCCGAACACTTCCACCGCCCGACACCGCAACCTTCGTAGTACCGGCGCCCAACACCACAGCCTCGCAGCACGGCGCCCAACACCACAGCCACGTAGCACGGCGCCCAACACCACAGCCACGTAGCACCAGCACCCAACACCACAGCCACGTAGCACCAGCGCCTGACACGGCAGTCCAAGCACCGCGGCGGACCGATACCGCAGCCTCGTATTTCCGGCGTGCTCGTGGCGGAATCCAACCGTGACCGGGCAGTGGATTCCGGCCACAAGCGTGCCGGAATTACCAGAAACATGCTGCGATACTGGGGGATTCGGCAGCGGCGCGGGCCGTTGTCGCCTCGGCTACGCGTTCGCGCGTTCGACGGAGCGCCGCACGATCTTTCGCGCCGCCGGCAGCTGCATGGCGCGCAGCAGGAGGTTGTTCATCCACAGGTGAGCCCGGGTGGGTGGCGCGAATTGGCTCGCGCCTCTGCGGGCCAGGGCCTGGCGCTTGCGAATCTCGGGGCGCAGCCCCGACTCCCATGCGGCCAACGCGGCGAAGATATCGTCGCCGTGCTCGTCCAGCGCATCGCCCAGCCGTCCCGCCCCGGCCAGCGCGAGGGCCGCGCCGTATCCGGCGAACGGCGTCACGCACCAGGCCGCGTCGCCGAGCAGCACGACCCGCCCGCTGCTCCACCGATCCATCGCGATCTGACTCACGGAGTCGAAATAGGCTGCGCCGGGATCGTTTCGGAGCTGCTCGAGGGCATCGGGCACACTGCCGCCGAGATCCCCGAAGGTCGCCGACAGCGCCGCCGCCGCACCCTGCGCCAGTTCGGCCGCCGGATCACCGGTGCGGTAGGTGAAGAAGGCCGAGGAGCGTTCCGGGCCCACGTTGATCACCGCCGCGGTCCGGCCGAGTCCGATGAACGTCGCCGACGACCCGGCGGGCACCCCCTCCGGCACCCGGGACAGCGGAAAGGCTCCCACCATGTGTCGCAGGTCGACCAGATGGTCCGCCTTCGGACCGAAGCCGATCTCCCGGACCCCCGAGTGCAGGCCGTCCGCGCCGACCAGCAGATCGGCGCGCTCGCGGGCGCCGTCGCTCAGGGTGATCACGACGCCGCCGGGGTCCTGCTCGATCGCCCGCACAGTGGTGCCGAAGCGGATCTCGACGCCCGCGTGCACCGCCTCGAACAGCACGGTTTCGATATCGCCCCGGAACAGCGACAGCGCCCGCTTCGCCAGCGCCGCCCGCGCCACCTCGGCCGGAACCGTGATTCTGCCGCGCCCGTCGGCCGTGACAATGACCGAGGTGAAGAACCCGATGTCCCGGGCAGTGAGCGCGGTGAGCAACCCCATGCGTTCGGCGGCGTCGTATCCGTAGCCGACGAGGTTCACCAGATAGCCGCCGCTGCGCCGGGCCGAGGCGCGCTCGACCACGAGCACCTCCCACCCCGATCGATGCAGGCGCAGCGCGGCGGCCAGCCCCGCGATCCCGGCGCCCGAGACCACCGCCCGCCTGCCCCGCGAATCACCCTGTCGCCGTATCTCTTGTGGACCAGTCACCAATACTCCCGAATTCGCCGAACCAAGTATGAGCAGTCGCTCAAATATAGTATGAGCAGTCGCTCATACCCGGGGTCGAGGCGGGGTGCCCGAACGCCTAAACTGTCCGTTGTGCCCAGAGGTGTTGCGATTCCCGAGATCAGGCAGCACCTGTTCGCCGCCCTCGAACGGGTGATCGTTCGCGACGGGCCGGGCAAGCTGAGCGGCCGTGCCGTCACGGGCGAAGCCGGGGTCGCGACGGGACTGCTCTACGCCCACTTCACTGATCTGGA
This sequence comes from Nocardia thraciensis, assembly GCF_054782435.1. Lineage (NCBI taxonomy): Bacteria > Bacillati > Actinomycetota > Actinomycetes > Mycobacteriales > Nocardiaceae > Nocardia > Nocardia thraciensis. Next base: position 50,344 of record NZ_BAAGSM010000028.1, on the reverse strand, counting down.
CGGCTTCCTGGCCGCCTACGCCGTCGACCGCGCCTTCGCCATCGCGGCCGAATGCGCGCCGCTGCCGGGGCGCGCGGGCGCCGGCGAGGTGGCCGTAAACCTGTGCGCCGCGGTGCTCGCCGTCCCCCTGAACACCGTCATGGCCTCGACGCGGCTGCTCGTCGCGCGCCCGGAACTCGTCGGCCGCGTCCAGGAGGTGCTCGGCGACCGCTCCACCGGGCTCGACGCGCTCGAAAGTTCCTTCGCCGCATACCTTTCCGCCGAGCAACGCCTCGACCGAGTACCCGCGACCGTCCGGCCCGAGGCGCTGGCCGCCGCGCTCGTCGGCATCGTGCAGTATCGCGCCCTCGCCGACCAGGGGGAATCCGATACGGCAGAGCGCATCCGGCACTCCATCACCGCACTGATCGACGGCTACCCCGCACAGACTTCGCCCCGGCGCCGTTGACGCGCGCCGGGGCGGAGTAGGGCTATCGCGGTCTCATCGGCCCGGCAGGAACCGGATCGCGCGGGCAATGCTCATCAGGAAGGGCTGCCACTTGTCCTGCGGAACACCCCACGGCGCATCGAGATTCAGGAAACGGGTCACCACGACCGTCTGCGGCTCGGTGAACTTCAGCAGCCCGTCCGAGCCGTGGCGGCGGCCGACGCCCGAGATGCCCATGCCGCCCATCGGCGCGCCGGTGCTCCCCCACGCGGGCGCGTATCCCTCGTCGACGCAGACGGTTCCGGCGTGCAGGCGTTCGGCGATGCGCTCACCATCGGCCTTCGTCGCCGCCCACACGCTCGCGTTCAGGCCGTACTCGGTGTCGTTGGCCCGCGCGATCGCCTCCTCGACGTCGGCGACCGGGTAGATCGACACCAGCGGGCCGAAGGTCTCGTTGCGCCCGCACTCCATCGCGTCGGTGACGTCGGCGAGCACGGTCGGCTCGAAGTACAGCGGGCCGATATCGGGGCGGGCCACGCCCCCGGCGAGCACCTTCGCGCCCTTGGAGGTGGCGTCGGCGACGTGTTTGGTCACGGTCTCGAGTTGCGCCTCGGAGATCAGCGAGCCGATATCGGCCGAGAAGTCGTAGGCCGCACCGAGTTTCGCGGCCTTGATCGCCGCCACGAACTCGTCGGTGAACTCCTCGGCCACGGACCGTTCCACATACAGCCGCTCGATCGAGATGCACAGCTGACCGGCATTGGAGAAGCAGGCCCGCACGGCGGCCTTGGCGGCCTTGTCCAGGTCGGCGCCGCGGGTGACGATCATCGGGTTCTTGCCGCCCAATTCGGCGGAGAATCCGACGAGGCGCTTACCGCACTGCTGGGCCAGGGTGCTGCCGGTGGCCGAGGAGCCGGTGAACATCAGGTAGTCGCACGAGTCGACGATGGCGGTGCCCACGACGGTGCCCGGGCCGGTCACCACCTGCAGCAGGTCGCGCGGCAGGCCCGCCCGCAGCAGCAGATCCACGTTCGCCAGCGAGGAGTACGGCGTCTGGCTGTCCGGCTTCACGACCACCGCGTTGCCCGCGAGCAGCGCGGGGATCGAATCGCCGATCGACAGCAGCATCGGATAGTTCCACGGCGCGATCACGCCGACCACACCCTTGGGCTGGGTGCGCACGGACGCGCGGTTGAGCACCGGGAACGCGCCCGGCACGGACCGCGGGGCGAGCGTGCCCGGGGCGATGCGCGCGAAGTACCGGGCCGCGAACATCAGGCCCATGATCTCTTCCTGCGCCGCCCAGCGCGCCTTGCCGGTCTCGGCCTGGATGATGTCCATCAGGTAGGCGCGGTTCTCCACCACCAGCTCGCGATAGCGCTCGAGCACCGCCGCGCGCTCCTTCGCCGACCGCGCGGCCCACCGCCGCTGCGCGGTGCGGGCCCGGCCGAACGCCGCCTCGACATCCTCGGCGGTGCCCACCGGCACCTCGCCGAGCGCGCGCCCGGTGAACACCTCCGTGATCGTGCGCGTCGCACGCTCGGCGGCGCTGTCCACGGCGGCGAAACCCCGCAGACGGTCGAATACGGCGGCTTCCGGCACGGGCATCATCGTCTCCTACTTGTCAGTAACCACGCGGTACACACAATCTACCGCGCCGCCCGGGCCCTGGCTCAGTTGCTCTGCACCGCTACGCGCACGCCCAGGGCGACGAGGATCGTTCCCGTGGCGGCGTCGATCACGCGACGCACGCGGGCGCGCGTGAACACGTGGCGGAGCGTGGCCACACCCACGGCGAGCACCACGAACCACACGAGCACGACCAGCGTGGCCGTCACACCGAGCGTCAGCGTGTCGAGCACGCTCGGCGAGGCGGGCAGGAACTGTGGCAGCAACGCGATGAAGAAGACGGCGGCCTTCGGGTTGAGGAGGTTGGTCAGCAGGCCTTGACGGAATCCGCGACGCGCTCCCACCGGATGCCCGCCGCCGACCTCCAGCTCGTAGCCGCCCCGGCGGGCCGCGAGCAGCGCCCGCACGCCGAGCCACAGCAGATAGACCGCGCCCACGAGCTTCACCGCGGTGTAGGCGACCGCCGACGCGGCCAACAGGCCGGAGATCCCGAGACCGGTCAGCGCCGCCCACACGAACACCCCCGCGGCCACCCCCGCCGCCGATGCCACGCCCGCCCGTCGCCCGGACACCATCGCGTTGCGGGTCACGATCACGAAGTCCGGGCCGGGCGCCATCGCGCCGAGCAGCACCGCACCCCCGACACCGAGTAATTGCGCCGTCGACATCATCCGACCAGTCTACGGAATCCGCCACACACAGTATTTTGAATCTGGAATGATCTCTGCCCCACGCACATTCGGATCTCGATTGTCAAATTGGGTCTCGCTCAGCGGATCGGGGTGCGGGCGCGATCGGCACCGGCTACGTTGTGCGGATGTTGAGAGCGAGGCTCGGTGTCCGGACCCGCATTCTCGCGATCGCACTCGTCCCCAGCCTGGCGCTGCTCGTGACCGGGGTGGGCGCGGCGGGTTACCTGTTGCGGGAGGGCGAGCAGGACAGGGAGTTCGCCTCCATCTTGGAGTCCGGCAACAAGCACACGCGGGAAATGATCGCGGCGGTCGAGCAGGAACGGCTGCTGTCGCTGTGGCAGCTGGCCGGGGAGCAGCCCGATATCGCCGGGCTCGGCGCGGCTCGTCAGCGGCTGGACGCCGCACTGCGCGAACTCGCCACCACCGAATCGCAACTGACCGATGTAGGTTCGGACCGGCTGGAGTACGACCTCGGCGGATTCAACACGCTCAAACAACAGCTGCCCGCCCTCCGCGGCCAGATCGACGCCGGGACCATGCCGGTGCCCGACACCTACTCCCTCTACTCGCGCATGCTCGACGGCGTCGCCCTGGGCACCGCCATCATCGGCCGCGACGCCCCCGACGCGGCCGTCGCCTTCCAGCTGGCGGGCGCCCTGCGCATTCTCCGCGCGATGGAGGCGATGTCGCGCACCAGCGCCCTGACCCCCGCCGCCACCGCGAACGGCCTGCCGCAGCCGCTGGCCGCCGAATACCAGCATCTGGTCGGGTACTACCGCAGCGAGATGCCGCAGCTCGCCACCGATCTCGGCAAGCCGGAGAGCGCGCTGGTCAAGGGCGTCATGAGCACACCCGCCTGGCAGCAGTTGGCGACCGTGGAAGACGCCATCATCCATCCGGGGCAGACCAAGCCGGGCGTCGCGCCGGACCTGCCCATGCCGATCAGCGAGTGGCGCGAGGCGGCGAACCAGGTCAACAGGCAACTGCTCGACCTGTGGCAGGTGCAGAACGACCGGGCCAACCGCGCCGCCGTCGAATCCGCCGAGACCGACGCCCGCAATTCGCTGCTCGGCGGCGCGGGCGCGCTGCTCGTCGCCGTGGCGGCCTTCCTGATCTCGCTGTGGCTGGCCAACCGCCTGATCGACCGGCTCCGGCGGCTGCGCACCGAAACCCTCGCCCTGGCCGAGGTGCGGCTGCCCGAGACCATGCAGAAACTCGCCGCGGGCGAGCAGGTCGACCCGGAGACCGAGGCGGCGCGCCTGGACTTCGGTCAGGACGAGATCGGTTCGGTCGCCCAGGCTTTCAACCGCGCGCACACCGCCGCCGTGGCCGCCGCGGTCACCGAGGCGCGCACCCGAGAGGGCGTGCAGGCGGTGTTCCTGAACATCGCCCACCGCAGCCAGGTGGTGGTGCACCGGCAGCTCGAGATTCTCGACGAGGCCGAGCAACAGCAGGAGGATCCGGCGCTGCTGGACATCTTCTTCCGCCTCGACCACCTCGCCACCCGCGAGCGCCGCAACGCCGAGAATCTGATCATCCTCGGCGGCGGCCAGCCAGGGCGGCAGTGGCGGCGCCCGGTGCCGCTGGTGGAACTGGTGCGCAGCGCGGTCGGCGAGACCCTCGACTACGCGCGGGTCCGCACCTCGCGGCTGCCGCAGGTGTTCATCGTCGGCGCCGTCGTGGCGGACTTCATCCACCTGCTGGCCGAACTGGTCGACAACGCCACCTCGTTCTCGCCGCCGCAGTCCCGCGTCGAGGTCACCGGCAATCTGGTGGGCAGGGGCGTGGTCGTCGAGATCGGCGATCAGGGCATGGGCATGCCGGCCGACGAACTGGAGCGAGCCAACGAGATGCTGCGGCAGCCACCGGATTTCGGCGTCGCGACGCTGTCCGCGGACTCCCGCATGGGCCTGTTCGTGGTGGCGCAACTGGGGCTGCGCCACGGTATCTCGGTGCGGCTGGCCGAATCCGACTACGGCGGCGTCCGCGCCATCGTGCTGGTTCCCACCGCGCTGATCACCACCGACGCGCCGCTGGCCGACCACCTGCCCGAGCGGGCGGCGGCCCGGCGCCCGGAATCCCCGATGACGGGCGAACTCCCGGTCGTCGCGTCCACTCCGGCCGCCGCGGCGCTGGCGACCCTCCCGCCGCCGGAACCGGTGCGCACCGAGGAGCCCCGGATCGCGCCCTCGCGGTACACCGGCAGCGATGCCCGCCCGCCGCTCCCGCGGCGGCGTCGGCAGGCCAGCCTGGCGCCGGAATTGGCCGAATCCGAATCGCCCGACGACGCGGACAGCGAAAACACGCCGCCCCGAACGCGTTCGGCGGAGCAGGCCCGTGATCTGATGTCGGCCATAGAGAATGGGACCCGACAGGGGCGGCAGGCCGGCGCGAACCCCGCCGCCACCCGGGACGAACAGGAAGGCGAAGGTGACCTCTTCCAACGTAGGTGATCTGAACTGGCTGCTCGACGACCTCGTCGACCGCCTCGCCGGCGTGCGCTACGCGGTGGTGCACTCCACCGACGGGCTGCTGCTGGGCCGATCCACCACCATGAACCGCGAGGATGCCGAGCACTTCGGCGCCATGTCGGCGACGCTGTACGGACTGGCGCGCAGCGCGGGCAGTCGCTTCGACGGCGGCGGAGTGCGCCAGGCGGTCATCGAACTCGACCGAGCGGTTCTGTTCGTCACCGCGGCGGGCGACAACGCCTGTATCGCCCTGCAGGCCAACGAGAATGCCAACCTCGGTATGGTCGCCTACGAGATGAACCTGACCGTGCAGCGCGTCGGCGGCTACCTGTCCACCGATCCGCGCGGCGGCCTGCACCAGGCGGAGCACCGATTGTCATGACGCGTTTCGGGCAGCCGTGGTTCGACGACGACGCGGGCCCACTGGTCCGTCCGTACGCCGTGACCCGGGGCCGCACCATGGGGGCGGGACACGATCTGGACATGCTCACCCTGGTGGTGACGGCGGATGCGGCGCCGCCGCTGCGGCGGGCGGAGCCGGAGTACGCGGAAATTGTTCGGCTGTGCCGCATTCCACAGTCGGTCGCCGAGGTGTCGGCTACCTTGAGGCTGCCCCTTGTTGTTACGAAGATCCTCGTCGGTGATTTGATCGGCGAGGGACACCTGCACTTCCGGGCGCCCGCTCGCAACGACGCGGGCACCGGCGACCTGAATACCCTGCGAGCAGTACTCGACGGAATCCGAAAGCTGTAGAAACACACCGTGCCTGAAACGATGCCCGCGGCGCCGCTCGCCGCGTCGGTCAAGATCCTCGTCGCCGGCGGCTTCGGCGTCGGCAAGACCACGATGGTGTCCTCCATCAGTGAGATCGAACCGCTGCGCACCGAGGAACTCATCACCGAACTGTCCACCGGGATCGACGATCTGTCCGGCGTGGAGAGCAAGCAAACCACCACCGTGGCGCTGGACTTCGGCCGCCTGACGATCGACCGGAACCTGGTGCTGTACCTGTTCGGCACGCCCGGACAGGACCGGTTCTGGTTCCTGTGGGACGAATTGGCCCGCGGCGCACTGGGCGCGATCGTCGTCGCCGACACCCGCCGCCTGGAGAACTCGTTCGCCGCCATCGACTACTTCGAGCGCCGCGGCCTCCTGTTCACGGTGGCGGTGAACTGTTTCGACGCCGCGCCGGTCTATACCCCCCAGGAGGTCCGCGAGGCGCTGGACCTGGAGCCGCACATCCCGGTGATCACCTGCGACGCCCGCGACCGCGCCTCCTGCAAGGTAGTACTGATGACACTGGTCGAACACCTGATCAAGCGGGCAACGGCAACGCCGGTGTGAATCGACGTGGCACGCAGCGCAATCCGGCAGTCGATGCAGAATTGCGCTACGCGCCTGCGCGGGCAACGGAGACGTCGAACGCGAGGCGGACCACCGCATGGCCCGCGAGGTCGTCTACACGGAGTGACGCAGACGTGGTCCTCGGGCTAATCGTCGGATCAACCCTTCGAGAACCGAGGATGATCGAGCAGCGCCCGCCACGCTTCGGCCCAGGGGAACCGTTCGGCGTAGGCGCCGCCGGACCTCGACTCGTGCGGGGAATCCTCGGTCAGCATCGTGACTCCCCACTCCGACAGTTTGCGCACGGCGTCCCGCACCGGAGGGAACGCGCTCAACGCACGGTTGGTGAACGGCACGGCCACCACGGGAAGTCCCAGGCCGACCGCCTCCACCAGCAGACCCAGCGGCAGGGTGTCCGAGATCCCGGCTGCCCACTTCGCCAGCGAATTGGACGTGATGGGCGCGACGATCAGTCCATCGGCGGGTGGCAGCACATCGGGTGCGTCCGGATCCTTGTACTCGCTGCGGATCGGATGGCCCGTCCGGGCGGCGAGTTCGTCGGCGTCGATGAAGCGACGTCCCTCCGGCGAGGCGACTACGCACACGTCCCATCCGTCGGCCTGCGCCAGGTCCACGAGCTTGCCCACATCGTGAGCCACTCGCGAGCCGGTCACGATCGCATAGAGGACAGGGCTTCCCTGATCGTTCATTCGTCCATCGTGTCAGTTCCGGACGCCACACCACGCGGCGAAGTTCGCAAGGCTGCTGGTTGATCGGACGGCGGCGGTGAGCGCCCCACGGCGGACGACCGCCATGTCAGAATACGGGTATGGGTGCGGCCTACACGGGTTTGGTGGTTTGGGACGTTGACGGCACTTTGATACCGGCCGACTTACGTTGGCTCCGAAGGGCTGTCGCTTCCACGTACGGACTCGAGGAAGGGGCCGTTGTCTTCCCGAAGGCGCGCGTACATGGCTACACCGATGAGTCGATCGTCGTGGACACCGCTATTGCTTCCGGGGTTCAGCCGGAAGTTGCCGAAGGCGGCGTCGAGCGGTTTCACGAGGCGATGGCCCGCGTCATGTCCGACGGGGTTCCGCGCGCTGATGGACGATGAGCAAGCGACCAACCTGCTGACCGGTCACCGTCACTTCCGCCCGCACATCACCCCTCGATTTCTTGGGCGATCAGCCTCGCAAGCGGTTCGTGTGAATCATGGCTCAGGTGGACTCCGTCATAACCCGGGCGCGCAACGGCCGCTGCGTCTACAAACATCGTATTGCGTTTGTCGGCGACGCGGCTTATCGGTGCGCCGAGTTTGCGCGATTTTCTGACCGAGTTGGCGTCATATTCTGAACTACTCTCACAAAATCCAGGCTGGGTTGCATCGATATAGATGGGACTGACCAAGAGGACTATAGGAACTCCACCAGTGCGTGTCCATGCTGTGCTCTCAATATTGTCGATGTAGCCGTCCAACGCCGTGGCGATTTCCTCTGGCCCTCTATTAAATCTGGATTTGAGGTCATTTGTCCCCAGCATGACGACGACCATATCCAGCGGTGAATGGCTGCGCAGGCAGGGCTGGAAATAGGTTCGACCATTGCGGTCACCACGCTCCGGGTAGTCCAAGTCGGTCGTACGACCGCCGAGACCTTCCTCGATAACGGAATACCCGTTGCCCAAGAGTTGTTGTAGCCGTCCAGTCCAGCGCACATCAGCGGGCCAACGGCCACTCCCTTCCGAACGTTGACCGAAGGTATTGGAATCACCAAAGCACAGGATGGTAAACGCGGATGGGTTAACAATCATGCCGGTTTCCAATCAGGTCAGACCGAAATGCCGAGGTGTTCGGCGACGCCGACAAGTCCATCCAGTCGTTGCGTGCCTTGACGGGCCAATAGTTCATGAGTCAACGTCCGAGCCAAGGGTATGTGACCAACTAATTCGGGTGCCATCGAGCACGCCCGGCGTAATGTTATCACCGCTTCCGCATTGTGTCGATTATACACCTGAGCGTGTGCGACATTAATCAATCTGCGGCTCCGCAGAACAGGTGGGATCCCTATACTGCGATCGCTCGCTACGGCGAGTTTGAGAGCTTCGCGCGGCTGGTCTGCTGCCATCTCATTGACAACACCGAAGCTTGCGGCCGAGGTGCGATCGAACATGTTGGATGATTCGGGTCTGCTGACGTAATTGTCTTCCAACTGCGTCTCGGCCGATTCACATAAACGCAAGTATTTTCTCGCCTGCCGGTATTCGCCTGTCCGCGAAGCTGCAAACGCGGCGTAGCACAGAAGCTCTCCCCAGATGGAAACTTGCCGTGGTGTGGCAGTAGATAGGCGTGGTTCAATTTCGGTAGCGGCACATTCAGCATATGCGGCTGCATCGTCATACATGCCGTTTTTCGCCAGCAGCCATGACTGCGATCCTTTGATTGCAGCTCGCGTCAGCTCGTCTCCACTTTCTGCTGCTAGTACATCCGCCCGCAGGAGAGCCAAGGCAGCCAAGTCCTTTTGCTCTACATAGCCCAGAAGGTTTGAAGAGGCGTGGAGTAGCTGAGCGAGCGAATTATAAATCCGATTTCGCGGCTCGCCCGCCGCAGCTTCAGCGGCATTGTATGCGCTTGCCAGGACTCGAGGAAGTTCTATCCCCATTTCACTGAATCGAGCCGAAAAGAACAAATCCCATGTGCGCACTACCGCGGCCGAGAGCTCTGACTGTGTCCCTGGCGGTGCATCTGGAATGCATCCCATAAGCACCCGACGCAAATTGAACATGCTGTTATCGTCCGACCCGGTATCCGAGCTATCCGAAATGACGTTGTCGCCATTTCGGATCATCACTGTGGGTGGCTGTGGCGGCGGGTAGGTTGCCGCAACTCCGGCAGATCGCAGGGAGGATACTGCGGTGGATATCTCGCGCCGACCTGTATTGCCACCCGGTTCCCGGCTGCTGTCTGCGGTAACTAATGAAGCAGCATCAGCGGAGCCCTCCGCGAGAAGATTGGTCAGTTGCTCGGGTGTCACCTTCAAAACGGTGGCGAGCTTGGGCCACAGCCACGCTGAAGGCTGGCTCTTACCGGCTTCCCACCGAAACACGGTAGACCGCTCCACGTCCAGACGTACCGCCAACATCTCCTGTGTGAACCCAAGAGCCTTGCGGCGCTGCACGAATCCACGGCGTGTTCTCGGTCCAGCGGTCGCCATAACGGTTCACCTTCCGTCCCTGCACGACTGGGGCAACGCCTCATTTGCGCCTCAATAGTGCCCAGCGTGCGCTCTGGTCCGTGGCCGCTGCCAACGGTTGGCTACAAGGGTACGGCCGAAACCCAGTGCGTAGCAACGGAGGCAACGAGCTATGACCAGCGACGATGCAGGGTCACGCATCAGGGTCTGTCCCCGGATAGTGAGGTTCAGCCTGGGGCGTGCTGATCATGGTCGCAGGGGCGCGACGGACGGGGCACGTACCGAACGAAAGGCGCATCATGGTCACTTCTAGCCTGAACACCCCGACGGTCAACCTATCGGCCAACCCGTACATTGCGGAACCTGGAGCACATATCGACACGCTCAGAATCGATGGGAAACGTCACGGGAAGCTTCGCGCGGCCGTGATCGGCCTCGGTCAGCAGGCGCTCGAAGATCACATCCCCGGGCTCAAAGCGTCCGAAGGTGCCGAATTGGTGGCTGTATGCGACGACAATGCAGAATTGACGCGGGAACACCAGTATCGGCTCGGGGTGTGCGGCTATACCGATTTCCGCGACATGTTCCGTCAAGAACAACTCGATATGGTGATTATTACCGTTCCGCACCACATCGGGTGTGCGGCTATCAGTACCGCCGCCGAGCACTGCGTTCACGTGCTGAAAGAAAAGCCCTTCGCGACCACTCTCGCCGAAGCGCATGACCTTGCACAGCAGTGCCGCACCGCTGGTATTCAGCTCATGGTCACGCTACAGCGCCGTTTCAATCCGATTTACACGAGCTTTATGCAACTGGCCGACCAGATCGGGACACCGTTCATGGTGGAGGGCCAATATACGCTGTTTGTCGATGATCCCTCTGAGGGATGGCGAGGTAAAACGGCCACAGCTGGTGGGGGTTGCGTCATCGATATGGGCTATCATCTCATCGACATGATCCTGTGGTACTTCGGTCTGCCTGATCGCGTGTTGGCGGACATGTCGGTACAAGCTCGGCCAGATCGTATCTATGACGCCGAAGACACCGCGCTGATTTATTTCGGCTACGACTCCGGTCTATACGGCTCGCTGTTACTCTCACGATTCACCGGACCGAAAAGTGAGCAAATCCGACTCGTCGGCAGCAAAGGAATTGTGCACTTGGAGCGCGGGCGGCTCAGCCGCCTCACCAATGGCGGTGACGTTATCGAGTCGCTGTCTCGTGAACAGTCATGGCCCTCAGCAGCGACCTGCCAGATCGATTATTTCTGTCGAGTCATTGAAGGGCTTCGGCCTAATCCCAGTGGTCCTAAAGAAAATCTCGCGCACATGAGTTTCATCGCCGCGTGTTACGAATCCGCGAATACACACACTTACGTAGATCCGAAGGGGATCCAATGACCAGCACTCTCGCCATACTCGGCGGAACACCCGCTGTTCGAAAGAATGGTCCACATTTCACCTGGCCACCAGTAGGAGACAACGCAAGGCATGCTGTGCTGTCGCAGCTCGGTCGGGCAGTGTCGATCTACGATCGTTCCGGACATGTGGGGAATGCCTGCCGACATGCCGAGATTGCAGGCGGTCGCGGATAAACACGGCCTGATTCTGTTGGAGGATAGTTCCCACGCCCAGGCGCAAGAATCGACGGCAGATGCTCCGGAACATTCGGCCGCGCTTCGGCTTTCAGCATGAATGGACCCAAGCCACTCTCGGCCGGGGAAGGTGGTTTCGTCCTCACCAACGATGACGAGGTGTATTACCGGGTGCTCCTGCACGGCCAGTACAACAAGAGGTGCCGCAACGAGATACCACGAGAGCACCCGCTCTACCGCTACGCCGTCACTGGCACCGGACTCAAGCACCGCATTCACCCCTTGGCCGCGAGCCTCGCCCGTAACCAGCTCCCGAATCTCGAGGACTACCTCTCCGGGCGAGCCACCGTCGCGCGCTACCTGTGTGACCAGCTCAGCGACCTACCAGGCATCACCACGCCCGAAGTGCCGAACGAGGTACGTCCGTCCTGGTACGGGTTGATACTGCGATACCGGTCGGATGAACTGGGCGGACTGCCCATACAGCGCTTCTACGATGCGTTGCACGCCGAAGGATGCCGCGAAGTAGATCGGCCCGGCTCCACATGCCCGCTGAACCTGCTGCCCCTGTTCCAGGACCCCGAACCGCTGCTACCCGCCTACACCGGCACTCTGACCTACACCCCTGGCGAGTTCCCGGAAGCCGAGAACATGCACGCCACCACCCTGAAACTGCCCGTCTGGCACCGTGAGGAGGACATGCCGCTGATAGACAGCTACATCGAAGCATTCCGCAAAGTTTCCGACCAATACCGTGACCAGTTGAAGGGGAATGAGAACAATGACTGAAACAGCATTGATTGCCCGCCTCACCGCCCAAGCCGATACAGACGGAATACAACAACTCGTTGTGGGTGCCGTTGTAGAGCACGAAGGTGTGGTCCTATTGCTCCAACGGCGCGAGAACGATTTCATGGGCGGAATCTTCGAGTTGCCCAGCGGGAAGGTCGAAACAGGTGAAACTCTGGATACTGCTCTCATCCGCGAGGTTTCGGAGGAAACCGGTCTGCACGTAACCGAAATCGGCGGGTACCTGGGAAGCTTTGACTACCAGGGCGGCAGCGGGAAGAGGAGTCGCCAATTCAACTTCGTTGTGACAGTAGGCGCGCCGGAGCCTGTGAAACTTACCGAACACGACGCTTACGCATGGACCGCTATCACGGATGAATTGCCCGTGACCGATGCGGTGAAAGAAGTTCTGAACACTTACCGAACAATCTAGGGAGCGATTTGGCGCAACTGTCGAATAGAAGGCCCCGCCGCACATCTGCGTTGACCCCGGGCTGTCCGCTTCGTCGCCGAACAACTGGGCGACGACGCTGTGCCCCGGCCCCGCCTCTGCGACCGCGTGACCGACCCCCTTTCCAAGACCCTGCAACCATCGACCGGGAGCCGGAACGATGACACATGCCTCTCCACATCCAACCTGCCCGAGGACGACCGGCCGACAGCGGTCGGATTCCTCCGCCCCGAACTGGCCGGACTCGACGCACCCCGGCAGGCGACGGCAATCCGCCGTCACGCCGAGACGCTGGGGTACCGGTACCTGTATACGGTGAGGCCGCCGGAGCGTGCGGACGATCCAGTCGGGTACCTGCTGAATTTCGTTGCCGGGATACAGGTTTCGACGGTGATCGTATTCGAACTGGATACGGTTGATCATTCGCCCGCCCCGATCTGCGAGGCGTGCGACCTGGAAACGGTGGTGCTGCCGGAGAAGTGGGCGCGCTCCCGCAACAGCGACCCCCGACTCCCACGATTTCCCGAGGGTGGGTTGTCGGTGGGTGAGGCGGTGCGGATCAAGTCGAGACCTCGGCGGCGAGCGCCTTCCGAACCGATACGACAGGGGATGGACAGATGACAGGGATACATGCGCCCGCCGCGATCGGATATCTGCGCAAGGATGTTTCCGGGTTTCGGCAGGGGTGGGATGAGGCTCGGATTCGGAGCTTGGCGAAGCGGTTGGGGTACAACCTGTGTAAGACGATCACGTTCGGGGAGAACACCGAGAAGCCCGACTGCCGATTGCGGATCATCGTCGCCCGCCTTGGTGTCGATGCTGTGATCGTTCCGAGTCCCGGGCATTTCGAGGCGCGCGAGGTTCCGGCCGATCTCGTGTCGGTGGTGGATGTGATCACCGTGGACCCGGAGCACACCTATGCGCGGTGGGCGAACGGTGAGCTGCCTCGGCTGGGCGGTTACGGCGTCCCACAGCACCGGGATCTGCAGTGACGAATTCACCGATGTGCAATAGACATAGGATGTCGTGCCCGGGGCCGCGGCGGCGCTCGATTGCTTGATGCTCTCGGAAGTGGGCGATCAGGCCCGGATCGTTGCCGGGTGATCGGTGGCGGGCCGAGCCTCCTCACCGTGAGGCGGAGCGTGACCTTGGATCGCCGAGGCAGTACTCGTACCCGGTGGCGCCGTCGGAGTATGTCCGCACGGTGCCGGCGGCGCCGTTGCGGCAGCCCATATGCTTCTCATCGAAAGGGAAACGGTCGAGCACCACATATTCCGCAGCGGCGTCGGAGCAGGACACCTTCGTGAAGTTGCCGCTACCACGCCGAGTCAGGCAATCCCCCTTCTCGAAAGGGTCCTCGAACAGGACCCCACACGCCGTGGAGAACAGCACCAGCGTCAACAGTGAGAAGATATGCCAAGCGCGCATGTGCTGCCTTCCGGGCGGCCTTGTGGCCATTCAGATCCTGCCGAGATCTCGACGCAGTACATGATAGCCGGGAGGCGACAACTGCCACGCGAGGTCGCCGACGCCGCGCTCAGAATGGGCCGGATCGGGTGTGGTCCAGGGCGGTGAGGTAGTCGTCGAGGCGTGCCAGGCCGCGCAGGGCGTTGCGGCTTCGGAGCGAGAGGCGGGCGCCCCAGTCGGTGAGCAGGGTGTGCATGCGGTCGGTGCTTCCGGCCTGGCGGAGTTCGCGGACGAAGGCGGCGATCTCGCGCAGGGAGATGCCGCCCTTGCGGAGGTACCAGGCCAGATAGGCGTCGCGAATGTCGGTGTCGCCGTAGGTGCGGTAGCCGGTGGCGCGGTCGCGCCGGGGTTCGATGATGCCCGCCTTCTCCCACTCCCGCAGTGTCGCGGGGTGCACGTCCAGCCGGTGCGCCAGCTGTCCGACCGTGAGCGGTTCCGGAGAACGCGCGGGCGGCGGGGTTTCGGCGAGTGCCCCGAGAGTGGCACTGACCTCGGTGTGGGTGCGGCGTTCGTGCAGGAACTCCGCGTGCAGCTCGTCGAGCCGGGTGTGGAGGGCGACGTGATCGGCGCGGTTGGCACTGCGCATCAGGTCGACGGCCGCCTGGTGGCCGTATCCGGCACGCAGCGCCAGGAAGGCGTCCAGGGCGCGCGCGTGCAGGTCGGTGTAGCGGCGGTAGCCGCTGTCGGTCCGTTCGGCGGGCGGGAGCGCACCGAGATCCTCGTAGTTGCGGACCGCCTGGGTCGAGAGCCCGTGTTCGCGCGCCAGATCGACAGGGCGCAGGGTTCGCGCGGTCACCGGGCGCACTCGGTACGGCCTTGCCGCCGACCGGATGTGGTGACCACCCTACGGTTCGCCCGGCTCGACATCGGCGAACGAGCCGACCCAATGGTGCGGGGCGCGAGGCGAATTCGGCTCACCGGGTCTGGTCACGCCTACTACCCGCCATCCGGCTGCCGCGGCCGCGTCGAGTTCGTCCGGGTGATCCGAGAGGAACAGAATCCGCCCCGGCGGCACCCCGATCGCCCCGGCGATCTTCTCGTAGGAGCCAGGCTCCCGCTTGGCCCCGGCATTGGCCAGATCGAACCAGCCGCTGATCAGCGAGGCGAGTTCGCCGCCGCGGGCGAAGGCGAACCAGTCCTGCTGGTTGCGCACCGAACCCGAGGAATACACGTACAGCGCGAGTCCGGCGGCGTACCAGGCCCGCAGTGCCGGGGGCGCGTCGGGAAAGAACTCGCCGTGTAGGGCGCCGTTGCGGAAGCCCTCCGCGCAGATCAGTCCCTGCGCGGTCTTCAGCGGCGCGGCTTTCACGTCGGAATCCAGCCAGCCACGTAGGATTTCGGCCACCTCGGCCTCGTCGGCATCCGAGTGTTCGGACAGCTCACGCGCACCCTGGATGACCGGATCGGCCGCGCCACCGCGGTTTTCGACCAGCCACCGCGGAAGTCGTTGCCGCGTATAGCCGTACAGATCCTCCCGCACCGAGGCGGTCGGGCTGGTCGTACCCTCGATATCGACCACGACCGCCGCGACCGTATCCCGGGAGAGCCCGTCGCTCACGCCGTGACCAGCTCGTCGAGGGTCGGGAACCGGGAACCGATCGGGTCGCCGGTGAAGTCGCCGACCCAGCCGTCCTCCTCCTCGAAGAACCGCACGGCCACGAAGTCGGGGCGGGTGCCCATATCGAACCAGTGCCGGGTCCCGGCGGGCACCGACACCAGGTCGCCGCCCTCGCACACCACCGCCACGACCTCAGGCTCCAGGTGCAGGTAGAAGCAGCCGCGCCCGGCGGCGAAGAAGCGCACCTCGTCCTCAGCGTGGCGATGCTCGGACAGGAACTTCCCGCGCGCCGCCTCGGCCTTGCCCTGCCATTCCGGATCGCTGTCGTCGGGTTGCAGCCGGGCCAGATCGATGTGCTTGTAGCGGCCGTCGGCGTTGAGTTCGCCGATGCGGTCGTCGTAGTGGGCGAGAATGTCGTCGGTGGGGGTGGCCGCGGTCAGTTCGGGCATGGTGGGCCAGCGGTCGAAGACGATGCCGCGCTTGGCCAGTTCGTCTCCGATGACCGCGGCGTCGACGGTGCGCAGCCGGACCTCCGCGGGCGCGCTGTCGGCCATGATCTGCAGCAGAGTCATTGCGGTTACTCCTCGGAACTCGAGATGGATGAAGCGATCTCGCGGCGGCCGGTCAGCGTCACCAATTCGCACATCGCCTCCAGGCATTCCGCGCGGTCGCGGGCCTGCGCGAGGGTGGCGCCCCACGCGGTGATGCCGTGCCCGGCGATGAACAGCACCGGCGGCGCATCCGGATGCTCTGTCAGATGACGCTCGATATCGGCACCGATGCGCGGAACGTCAGCGTGATTCGAAAAGACGGGGATGTCAATGGTTTCCGCGGCGCCGAGCCCCTTGATCAGCTCGTAGCCGCTGAACCGCAGGGAGTCCGTCCTCCCGATCGACTGTGCGGTCGCATGCGGTGGATGGACGTGCACCACCGCGTCGGCACCGGTGGCGCGGTAGACCGCGGTGTGAATGGCGGTCTCGGCCGAGGGCCGCCTGACGCCCGAAACCCGTTGGGAGTCAGAGATATTCACCGCCACCATGTCGTCGCCGGTCAGCTCGCCCTTGGACAGCCCACTGCCCGTGACGATCGCGGTCTCCCCCGTCCGCACCGAGATATTCCCCGCGGTTCCGGGCATCCACCCACGCGAGTACAAACCCCGGGCGATCTCGGCGATCCTCGCACCTGCCGCGGCGGGTCGGCCGTCGGCGGAACCGCCTGCGGAGCCGGAGTTGTCTGTCGGCGCCGCCTGCTCCGAGCCGCCGGTCGTGTCCTCGGCCACCGCCGACACTTCGGTGTCCGTACCGCCGAGATCGGCGATCCGCGCGGTGCCGACGTGTGGCCCCGTCCCCGCGCCTCCGCTGCGATAACGCTGGGCCGCAGGAACTCTCACATCACCCACGACACCTTTCTCCGTCACCACCGCCGTCACGAGATCGGGTGGGGTGACGTCGAACGCGGGGTTGAACACCTTGGTGCCCTCCGGTGCGGTCGCGAGGCCGCCCACGTGAGTGATCTCCCGCGCGGCCCGCTCCTCCACGACGATCTCCGCGCCGGTGGCCGTCCCGAGATCGTGCGTGGACTCCGGCGCAACGACGACGAACGGGATGGCGTGCCGCCGCGCCGCCACCGCCAGCGCGTAGGTGCCGATCTTGTTGGCCACCGAGCCGTCGGCGGTGATCCGGTCCGCGCCCACGATCACGCAGTCCACCCGGCCGGTCGCCATCGCCCAGGCGGCCGCAGAGTCGATCGTCAGCTGGTGCGGGATGTCCGCCTCGGCCAGCTCCCATGCCGTCAGCCGGGCGCCCTGCAGCAGCGGGCGCGTTTCGTCGACCAGGACGTTCTCGATCGCGCCGCGCTCCGCCAGGATCCGCAGCGCCCCGATCGCGGTCCCGAACGCCGTGGTCGCCAGGCGCCCGGTATTGCAGTGTGTGAGGATGCGCAGCGGCCGGTCGGGGCACAGTCGCCGGACCAGGTTCGCGGCGTGGGTGGCCGCCGAGCGGTTGACCCGGCCGTCCTCGTCCAGCATCGCCAGCGCCTCGTCGAGCACGGCCTGCGGTCCGTCCGGCAGTCGCGCCACGGTGCGCCGGACACCCCATGCCAGATTCACCGCGGTGGGGCGTGCCGCCGCGATGCGCGCCGCCTCCAACTGGACCTTCGCGAGGTCCCCGGGGTACGCCCGCACCGCGAGCACCACCCCGAACGCCCCCGAGACGCCGATCGCCGGTGCCCCGCGAATCGCGAGCGTCTCGATCGCGTCGATGACCTCGCCGACCGTCGTGAGACGCAACTCCCGCAACTCGTGCGGCAGCGCCCGCTGATCGATGGTGACCAGTGCCCCATCGACCCACGCGATCGAACTCTCACCCATCGACGCAACCTTTACCTGTCGACCCGACAACCTCCTACAAAACCGTATCGAACCACCAGCTCACCGGCCCAGCCAGGTTTACACCCCCTCGATCCGGATCACCCGGCTCACGACCCGACGGCCGGGCGGAACGAATCCGGTCCGCCACAGTCCAATCCGCGCGCCAGCTCTCCGGCGGATCGGCCAGGAGCCATCTCGGGCCAAGTCCTCGTCGCACACACCGGTACCGACAGAACTGTGGGAACGGTGCTAGTCAGAGCGCCTGCGGGAGCATGATGACCGAGACGGCGAGGGCGAGGGTGGACAGGACCACCGCCACGACGGCCAAAGGCTTGCCGCTGCGCTGCCCGGTGCAGCCGATGATCCCGAGCACGAGCCCGGCCGCTCCGAACGGGAGGCCGATCAAGGGCCGGACGCCGCTCAGGTCCATCGGCAGGAACGGCAGTACGCATCCGACGAGGCCGAGGATCACCGCGCCGACCGCGAGGCCGATCCCCGGCCCACGCCCGGTCGGTGGCGGACCGCCATGCCATCCCGGGCCACTGGGCTGCGCCCAAGGCTGTTGCTGCGGACCGTAGGACATGCGTACCCCTTCAACCATTGCGGCCATCCCTCCCCGGGCGCGGCTCTCCCTCTTCGCAGGACACGATAGCCGCATCTCGCGGCTCCGGGGGCATTGCGGAACAATAGGCCTTGCGAGCGGGCTTCGAACCGCGGAATCGTCGGATATGACTAATCCCCGACATTCCTTCCGACACAGCAGATTTCGACTTCTTCGACGCGATCTACCGGGGTGGCAGCCCGTTCGGCGCGCGGGCTCCGTGGGACATCGGCGGACCGCAACCGGCCGACGTCGATCTCGAGCGCTCCGTCCTGCCGTTCCGGGCGGAGCCGATCGATCTTCCCGTCTGGCTCGGGCGCATCCGGGCGGTCCGCGGCCGCTGAGCCCTCCGGTCGCGCATCGCGAGATCGAATCTCGCGCGGCCGATTCGCTTGACCTGAAGAAACGTTGAGCTTCTAGCGTCGTCGACGACGAAAGGAGTTCGACGATGACGACACTGGTTACCGGCGCTACCGGAAATACCGGCCACCATGTGGTGGCGGAGCTGGTCCGGCGCGGTGAGCGCGTCCGCGCGCTGACCCGCGATCCCATCGCGGCCGCGAAGGTGCTGGCGCCCGAGGCGGAGGTGGTGGCGGGCACCCATACCGAGCCGCGGTCTCTGAACGGCGTGCTGGACGGCGTCGACCGCCTGCACATCACGGTGACCGCCGGGCTGGCCGAGGTCGGCCCGGAGCTGGTCCGGCAGGCGGTCCACGCGGGCGTACGGCGCATCACCGTGGTGTGGGGCGGCGCCGTCGGCCCGGTCGAGCCGGCCGTGGCGGAGTCGGGGGTGGAATGGACGCGCCTGGAACCCCAGGAGTTCATGTCCAACACGCTGACCTGGGCCGATTCGATCCAGTCCGAAGGCGTCGTGCGCGAGCCCTACGACTTCCCGAGCGCCCTGGTGCACGAGGCCGACATCGCCGCCGTGGCCGCCACCGCCCTGCTCGACGACGGCCACGCCGGACGCGTCTACAACCTCACCGGCCCGCAATCGCTGACGCCGAGCGAACGGATCGCGATGCTGTCCAAGGCGCTCGAGCGGGATATCGCCTTGGTGCCGATCACCCACGAGCAGGCCATCGAAAGACTGGTCGCCACCGGCGTTTCCCGCGCCGACGCCGAGTACGTCATCGGCTGGTACTCCGCCCCCGGCCCGGACTCCACAACGGTCGTCGACACCGTCGAACGGGTAACCGGCCGCCCGGCACGCACCTTCGCCGACTGGGTTGCGCAGCACACGCAGCACTTTCGCCAGCCCACGCCACCGCGCGTGAGCTGAACCCGGCACGCACCTACCGGTCGGCAGAGCCCACGTTCCCGCACCCCCTGCGAGTTCGCGCACCCCCTGCACGGGTTGCAGGGGGTGCGGGAACAAACACGGAGTGCGGGAACGGGTGCGGGTTACGACGCGGGTGGGAGGGATTGCGTGATGAGGAGGCGAGCGGCCTTGGAGACGCGGGTGTTGTCTCCGGTGACGAGCCGGTCCTGCAGCAGGCCGCGGATTCCGGAGATCAGCAGCGTGGCAGTCGATTCCGGGTCCGGGAAGTCGGGGTCGAGCCGGCGCAGCACCTCGGTCACGGCGTCCACGAGCACGCGGACGGCGTCGTTGGCGTAGTCGCGGAAGGGGCTGTCGGGTACCGACGCGACGCCGAGCACCTGCAGCAGTACGCGGGTACTGCCCACCCAGTCGGTGGTGGTGTTCACACAGAACGATTCGATCAGCCGCCGCCGCAGCGCATCGATATCGGGGACGTCGGCGAACATGGCGGCGATATCGGGGCGCTGGGTTTCCAGTGCGGACACCAGCATCTGCTCCTTGGTTCCGAAGTAGTGGATCAGCATGCGCGAGCTGGTGCCGAGGTAGTCCGCCAGCGGGCGCAGCGACAGCTCGGTCAGCCCGTATTCGCCGATGTAGGCGATCACTCCGGACAGCAGTTCGGCGCGGCGCGCCTGGTCGAGAGGTCTGGGCACGAATTGACTGTAACGGTCGCTACAGGTATCCATGACATCATGGGTGTACCAACTGCTACACAAACCGCGCGGAACGTGGTCGTCACCGGCATGACGGCCACCACCTGCCTGGCCCCCGACCTCGACGGCACCTGGGCCGGACTGCTCGCCGGCGCCAGCGGTATCGGCCGGCTCGAGGACGAGTTCGTGACCGAGTACGACCTGCCGGTCCGCATCGGCGGCAAGCTGAAGCAGCGGCCGGGCGAGCACCTCACCCGCATCGAACAGCGCCGCCACTCCTACGTGCAGCAACTGGCACTCGTGCTCGGGCGGCAGGTCTGGGAGGAGGCGGGGAAGCCGGATGTGGACGGTGAGCGCCTGGCTGTGGCCATCGGCACCGGGCTCGGCGGCGGCGACGCGTTCATCACCGCGGTCGACGCCATGCGCGCCGGGGGTTACCGCAAGGTGCCGCCACTGACCGTGCCGATGGCCATGCCGAACGGATCGGCCGCCCGAGTGGGTCTCGAATTCGGCGCCAAGGCAGGCGTATACGCGCCCACATCGGCATGTTCGTCGGGCGCGGAGGCGATCGCGCACGCCTGGCGGCTCATCGCCACCGGCGAGGCGGACGTCGTGATCGCGGGCGGCGTGGAGAACTACATCGAGGCCGTCCCGATCGCCAGCTTCGCCATGATGCGGACGATGAGCACCCGCAACGACGAACCGTCCCGCGCCTCACGGCCTTTCGACCGCGACCGCGACGGCTTCGTCTTCGGCGAGGCCGGGGCCCTGCTGGTGCTCGAATCCGAGGAGTTCGCCCGGGCCCGCCGCGCGCGGATTCACGGCCGGATCCTGGGCGCGGGGATCACCTCCGACGGCTACCACATCACCGGCACCGAACCGGAGGGCGCGGGCGCGGCGCGGGCCATGCGCAAGGCCATCGCCTCGGCAGGGCTCACCGCGACCGATATCGAGCACGTCAACGCGCATGCCACCTCGACCCCGGTCGGCGACGCCTCGGAGGCCAATGCCATTGCCGCCGTTGCCGGTGCCGCATCGGTGTACGCCCCCAAATCCGCGCTCGGGCACTCCATCGGCGCCGTGGGCGCCCTGGAGGCCATCCTCACCCTGTGCACAGTAAGCGACCAGATCGTGCCGCCCACACTCAATTTCGAGCACGCGGACGACGGAATCGAGTTGGATATCGTGCACGGGCAGCCGCGGCGGCAGCGAATCTCGCACG
The DNA here is from genome assembly GCF_054782435.1 of Nocardia thraciensis. Classification (NCBI taxonomy): domain Bacteria; kingdom Bacillati; phylum Actinomycetota; class Actinomycetes; order Mycobacteriales; family Nocardiaceae; genus Nocardia; species Nocardia thraciensis. The sequence continues at coordinate 28,566 of NZ_BAAGSM010000028.1, read as the reverse complement.
CGCTCAGCAATTCCTTCGGCTTCGGAGGACACAACGTCACGCTCGCATTCGGCGCCGCCTGAGCCGTTCGTCCCCAGGTTTGTCCCAAGCATGTGGAACGGGCGTTGTTCACGCTTATCCACCGACAGTTGTGGATGGAAGCAGTAGCTGGGGATAAACCCGTGCGCCCCATGTGGATACAGGACCTTTTCTACCGGTCACGTTGTGTGCGCTGGAGGTTCACCAACCGGCCCGTGATGCCGTCCACACCCAGGTCCTCGAGGCAGCCGAAGAATCTGCGCTCGGTATGCGCACCGAGTGCGGGTTCGAGCACCACGTCCAGCCGCCGTCGCACTCGGTCGGGCCGTCCACGAGGCGAACGTGATTCACGATGCTGCGGCAGTGCTTCCACACCGTGAGGGCCGGATCCTCGGCGCGCGGGCCGAATCGGGCCCGCACTTCGAATGTCACGCTCGTCCGGCTGTCCGATTCGCCGCTGCCGGTGTGGAATTGCATCGCCTGCGCCAATGCAACGACTGCCACGACGGCCGCGATGGCGAGCACCGCCACCACGGCGACGATCCGCGGTCTCGTGTCCTACCGCACCAACGGGCCGCGCAGCAGCCGCGTGGGGTCCTCGACCGGGCCGAGAAATCCCTCCGGCGGCAGCGCCAGCCGATCCAGGCGGGCCGTGATGCTCCGCGTCGCAGCCGGTTTCGCGGTCGCCCGCGCGACGCGGCCACCACCCAGGCGACTCCGGTGAGCCGGACCCCACCGGGCGCGGCGGAGTAGAACCGGTTTCAGTATTGTCGTGCCATGGCCTTCGTGATAGACGACAGCGTGGACATCGACGCACCCGCCGAGGTGGTGTGGAAGGTGCTCACCGACTTCCCGGCGTACGGCGAGTGGAATCCGTTCGTCCCGGGATGCCGCACCACCTTGGAACCGGGTGCCCCGATCGATATGCGGGTGCGTTTGGTGGGTCCGCGCCCGAAGGCGCAGCGGGAGTGGATCCGATCCCACACGCCCGGAGCCGAATTCAGCTATGCGATGCGGCCGGTGCCCCTGGGCGCGCTGCACAGCCTGCGCTCACACACCCTGACGCCGCTCGACGCCGGGCGCTGCCGCTACACCTCACACTTCGAGATCGCGGGCTGGCTGCAGCCGGTGGTCACCGGACTGCTGGGATCCGCGCTGCGGCGCGGATTCGGCGATATGACCGCCGCAGTGCAGCAGCGCGCCCAGCAACTCGCCTGAGCACGGTGGTGGTGTCATACCGGAAATATGGTCGTGTTACGCCTCGAACGGGATGACATTTCCCGCGGTGTCGCGCTCCCCGATCCCCGCGGTTATCGCGGCCGCCAGGTCGGCGGCCGCGACCCAAGTGCGGGGCGGGTCGGCCTCGAGATTGCCGATGGTGTACCAGGTGTCGGTGCCGCGGTAGCGCACCAGTCCCCTGCCCGAATCGTCCAGGCAGACATCGAGTTCTCCAGACACCGTCCCTTCCTCCTCGGTCATGACGGCGGCCTTCTCGGCGATCTCGATGACGTCGCTTATTTGAACTCTCCTCGCTTCACGCAGTCGTCCACCGCGGTACGCAGGGCCGTCTGCTCGTCGGTGTCCACAGCCAGCCCGTATTTTACTTTGACCTTGATGTAATGCGCGATATAGGCACACCGGTAAACACCCGGCGGGAGGTAGTCGGAGGGATCCTGGTCACCCTTGGAGCGGTTGGCCGACGGGTCCGCGGCCACCAGGTTCTGCGCGTCGTTGGCGATGTTGCGCCGGACGCTCTCGTCCTTGCCCGCGGCGCCCGACCGCCAGGCCTCGGCCAGGGCGACGATATGGTCGGCGTCCACGCGGGACGGGTCGGCGGTGAACTTGTAGTCCGCGAGCTTGCCCGACTTGCGGTCCAGGATGCCGTACTGGTCGCGCCATCCGGCGCCCTTGCTCACCGTGAGTTCGCAGGTCCGCGCGTCCAGCGTGACCGTGCCGGTGGCGTCGCGCAGCAGCATGACGTCGCGGGTCTCGCACTTCGCGTACTGCGCGTACTCGGCGCCGAAACCGTGCTCGGGCTTGTTGGTGTCCCAGTGCGGGAACTTCTCGCGACTGTAGCCGGTCATCGAGGCCTCCGGCGCCACAACGAGATTCGCCAGCAGAGCGGGAACGTCCTTGCCGTCCACCTGAACCGCGCGCGCCGGGGCCGGGTTCGCGGCGTCGTTCTTGTGGCCGAGTTCGTCGATCACGATGTACCCGGCCGCGAGCGCCACGGCGAGCAGCACGGGCGCGACCAGTGTGACGATTCGCCGGGTGGGCCCGGCCCGGCGGGAGGATCGCTTCACCACGACGCCCCCAGCTTTTTCCCGACGACCTCGTCGCTGCCGCTCATCACACACCGTCCCGAATACCGCTGCACCGCTAGGGAAATCATGCGCTATTTCCCTGATCCCCGCAGCAGCGGCCGCGGCCACGATCACACCGCGACCGTGCAGCAACGCCGCGCACCCCGTGCGCCGTCGCCAGCGGCCGATACACAACAGCCAAGGGCAGGATCACTTTTCGGCCGCGCCGGGACGGCCCACGATATGCACTTCTCATCTCGGGAAGACACAGTGTCAACGGTCCGGGCAAACAGCAAGCCCGGCAGTGGATTCAGTAACGGGAGTCACACCCCCGCCGATTCGGGGGCTGTCGAGCCCGCCCAGCGGAGCCCGATACTGTCTCAGCGGAAGGTGTTTCGTGTGCTGTCAGCAGGAGGTCGAAATGTTCCGAACCACCGTCGCCGCGGCGACCGGCGCCGTCGTCCTCGGCGCCCTCGTCGCGTGCGGGTCGTCCTCCGGCCCGAGCGCCGCGACCAGCGGGCCGACTGCCACGGTGACCGCCGGTCCGGCTTCCGCCGCGCCGCAGCGACCCTCGACCTCCCCGGCGGCCGACCCGGCGACGTGCGGTATCGATCTGTCCTCCCCCGTCGTCCGGGCGGCCGTCGCTCAGCTCCCCGCCGAGCCGACGACGCAGGCTCCCTGGAGTACGAATCCCGCCACCTTCGCGGGCAACTTCGATCCGTGCGTCACCTTGTCCACGGCCATCGTCACGATCGAGGGCGCGACGGGCAGCTCCCCGCAGCACGCCCTGCTGTTCCGCCGGGGCCAGTACATCGGCACCGCCACGGCCGAGGCGCACGGGTTCACCACCCTCGACGCCGCCGCGAGCACCGACGACACCGTCGTCCTCGACTACAAGACGCCCGGCAGCTGCAACGCGTGCGACGACGCCACCCACAGCCGGGTCGGATTCCATTGGGACGGCCAGCGTGTCGTCATGAACGGCGCCCCACCGAACTGAACGGTCGCCCGCCGGCCCGGCACACCTGTTGCCGGACCGGCGATCTCGGCGATCAGGCGTTGTTGAGCTTGTTCAGCCGCTCACAGGACTCCAGGTACTCCTCGATCATGCGCTGCATCAGGTCGGCGGTGCGGTCGACCTTGGTCATCATGCCGACGACCTGGCCGACGGGGTTGAAGTTGACGTCCTTGGCGGCCTCCGGGTACCGGTGGCCGCGCTTGACGCCGTCCAGGGCGACCATCATCTGCAGCGGCATGGGCAGCGGGTCCGGGTTCTCGGTGGATTCCCACGCGTCGGTCCAGTCGTTGCGCAGCATGCGGCAGGGCTTGCCGGTCCACGAGCGCGAGCGCACGGTGTCGTGGCTCGAGGCATCGATATAGGTCTGCATCTGCGCGGGCGGCACATTCGCCTCCTCGACGGTCAGCCAGATCGACCCCGTCCAGGCGCCCGCGGCGCCCATCGCGAGCGCCGCGGCGATCTGGCGGCCGTTGCCGATGCCACCCGCCGCGAGCACGGGCAGGTCGCCGACCGCATCGATCACCTGCGGCCACAGCACCAGCGAGGAGATCTCGCCGCAGTGACCGCCACCCTCGGTGCCTTGGCAGACAACGAAATCCAGGCCCGCCCGCTTGTGGTTGAGCGCGTGCTTGACCGAACCGCACAGCGCGCCGATCAACCGGCCGGAATCCTGCACCTGCTTGATGACGTCGTCGGGCGGGGTGCCCAGCGCGTTGGCGACCAGCTTCGCCTTCGGGTGCCGCAGAATGACCTCCACCTGTGGGGCAGCGGTGGTGGCGGTCCAGCCGAGCAACTGGTTGTGGTGCTCGCCCTCGGGCAGGTGCGGAACCCCGTGGTCGGCAAGGATCTTCTCGGCGAACTCGCGGTGTCCCTGCGGAACCATTTCGCCCAGTTTGGCTTCCAGCTCCTCGGGACTGAGGCCGTCGATGCCCTGGCCCTCGTACTTGGACGGGATCACCAGGTCGACGCCGTAGACGCCGTGCACGTGCTCGTCCAGCCAGGCTAGCTCGACCTCCAGCTCCTCGGCGGTGAAACCGACCGCGCCCAGCACGCCGATGCCGCCGGCATTGCTCACCGTGGCGGCGACGTCGCGGCAGTGGGTGAAGGCGAAGATGGGGACGTCGATACCCAGTCGTTCGCAGATCTCGGTACGCATGGCCTGGTGGACTCCTCTTGTCTTCCGGCGCTGGAACAACCTTCGCCGACACACTAGAACACGTTTCAGAATTAGACTAGCGCGTGGGTGCCTTCAAATCGAGAGGTGCGCGGAGAAGAGGGGCGAGACTGCGGATGTTGCCCGGCGAGAACGTCCGGGGAGGCCGACGGCCGTGACCTCCCCGAGCCGAGAAACTCGTTCTAGTTCCTCATCCGGCGGTGAGCTTCGCGAAGTCGGGGGCGTAGACGGTCATCCACTGCGGGCGCAGGCGGTAGAAGACCACCTCGTTGTCCCAGTCGAAGCCGTCCGCGCCGTAGAAGTCCTGGAAATACGCGAGCAGCTCGGGCCACTGCGCGTCCGGCTCGCCGCCCTCGGGGTTGAGGATGTCGACGTGGCCGTGCGTGAATACGCCCAGGGCCTCGCCGCGCATGTGTGCGGCGCTCGCGGCGGGTCGGGCGGCGAGGTGCCGGGCCTTGGCCGCGGTGCGCGCGGTGCCGAAATGCCAGCTGCCGTGCAGGAAATGCCCGTCGGCGCCGCTGATGCGCGGCTCGCCCGCGGCGGTCACGGTGGACAGGGCGAGGGTGCACATGTCGGTGAGGACCGTGGTGAGTTGCACCGCGGTCAGGGTGCGCTCGGTATCGATGATCGAGCGGAGGTGCGTGGAGGAACGCGACAGGGACGCGTCCAGCAGGGCCTGCAGGTGATCGAGTTCTTCCGGAGTTTCGCGCATCGACCCACCGTAAGCGCGCCCCATTCCGCGACGTTTGACCGAAATTGCTCAGTTCGGTCCGGTTGCTATCCGAGTGTCGCCTTCTTCTTCTGCCCGGCGACGACGGTGTCGGTGGCGTCGACCAAGGCGGCGTTCACCAGCACCTCCTGCCCCCTCTGCAAGGGGGCGCCCGTCAGCACGACCACGGTGGTCTGCTGGTTTCCGTCGCAGGTGACGGGGCTCTGCGCGCCCTCGGCGGAGGGGGCGTCCGCCTGCGGGCCGCCCACCATGGCCTTGATGCCGACCACCCCGGCCGCGGCCTCGCAGTTGTAGACGATCTCCAAGTTCTCCGGCCCGATGCGATTCACGTCGATGGTGTTGGCGGCGAAGGCGGGAGCGGCGGTCGACACCGCGGCCAGTCCGATCGCACCGACCGCGGCGGCGAGGATGGCGGGACGCCGGAAATTCCGAAAAGTTGCCATTGATCCTGGTCCTCCTGCGTAGCGGAAGTAGATCACGGAACACTCGGGAACAGCGCGGTGCGCGTCGCACCACACGTCCATGCTCCCCCACCGCGGAGCCATGGGAAAGCACCGGCCGATAAAGAATCGAACCGGCCGTACCGCGGGTGGTTTCCCGGGTCCCTGCGTACGCTGATCCACGAGTCGACCGGCCACCGGATCCTTCGAGGAGCGCTTCTGTGACCACCGGGCAGTTCCCGTCCCCGCTTCGCGATATCGAGCGGGAGGTGCTCGACAGGGTGGTCGAGCTGGCCGTCGGATTCGCCGCGGCGGCAGCGGAATTCGATGAGCGGGCCGAGATCGCCGTGGATCATCTGCGGGACCTGCACGCCGCGGACGTGGACCGCGCCGTGCTGCCCGGGCGGGTCGGCGGCCACGGGGCGAGCTATGTGACCTTCGGGCAGATCGTGCGCACGCTGGCCAAGGCCGACCCCTCCACCGCGACCATCTGGGTGATGCATGCCGGGGCCGGAGTGGCGCTGGCCGAGATCACCGCCGATTCGCTGGGATCCTTCTTCGCCGACGAGTTCCTGGCGGGGAAGCGCTTCGCGAACGCGCTGTCCGAGCCCGCCAGCGGCAACCGCTTCCTCAACCCCCAGCAGGAGGCGGTCGCGGCGCCGGGCGGATGGTCGCTCACGGGCACGAAGAGGTTCGTCTCGGGCGCCGAGATCGCCGACTATCTTCTGGTGAACGCCCTGGTCGACGAGGAACCGACGTTCTTCGGGGTGGTGCCCGACGACACGGTCACGGTCGTTCCGATCTGGGACACGCTGGGCCTGCGCGCCACCCGCAGCCAGTTGCTCGCCTTCGACGACACCGTGCTGCGCGCCGAATACCGTGGCCGCAGGCCGAGTTTCGCGGATTTCGCGATCATTCCCGCGGGCCTGCCCGCGCTGTCGCTGGGCATCGCCGACGCCGCCCTGGACGCGCTGGTCTCCCACGCCCGGTCCCGGGAGATCCTCGGCAAGCCGCTCTCGCATCAGCAGTGGGTCCAGCACGAGGTCGCCGACGTGCAGACCCGGCTGGCGGCGGCGCACGCACTCTACGACCGCGCGCTGTGGGAGGCCGACAACGGGATTCCCGCGTCCTTCGGGAACCTGTCGCGCTCGAAGTATCTCGCGAACAAACTCGCCGTCGAGGTGGCGCAGCTCGGGGTGCGGATCGGCGGAGCTTCCGGCTACCTCAAGCAGTCCCCTATCCAACGACATCTGCGCGATGCCGGGGCGGGCCAGCTGATGGCGTACTCGACCGAGGTCGTCGCGGGTGTCATCGGCCGCGAGGTACTGGCGTGCCGGAAGAGTAGCCGGGCGGGCTTGTCGGTCCCGGATGTCAGACTCGCCGCATGCGATGGGCGGTGGCGGAGACGGGTGACGGCGGTGCGCAGCTGTGCCCGCTCGATCAGGACGGCCGCCCCGCGGGGCCGGTCCTGCGCGAACCCTCGCTCGCCGAGGCCGTGCGCGCCCGCCCCGAGGTGGAGCGGTGGGTCTGGCGGTCGACGGCCGAGATCTACCGCCCGCTGCTGGCGGCCGGTGTGCGGGTCGAGCGATGCTACGACGTGGAGGCCGCCGAATCCCTGCTGACCGGCCACGAGGAGGGTCAGTCGGGGCAGGCCCGCTCGCTCGCGGCCGGGTGGGCGCGGCTGCACGGCCTGCCCGTCCCGCCGGACGCTCCGGCGCGGGCCGCCGACACCCAGCCGTCGCTGTTCGAATCGGGCCCGGTGCCGCTGCCCCCGGGCATCGACGAGTTCGCCGCGCTGCTCGAGGTCTACGCGGGGCAGCTCGCGCGCACGGCGAGGGCCGAACGTCCGGACCGGATGCGGCTGCTGCTCGCCGCCGAATCGGCGGGCATGCTGGTGGCCGCGGAGATGACCCGATTCGGGATTCCGTGGCGCGCCGACGTTCACCGCCAACTGCTGGACACGATGCTGGGCGAGCGTTTTCCGGGCGGGTCCGAACCGCGGCGAATGGCGGAGCTGGCAGACGAGGTGTCGCGGGCCTTCGGCGGCGGGGTGCGGGTCCGGCCCGACCTGCCCAACGACATCATCAGGGCCTTCGCCCGCGCCGGAATCTCGCTCACCTCCACCCGGAAATGGGAGCTCCAGCGGATCGACCACCCCGCGGTGGAACCCCTGCTCGCCTACAAGGCGCTCTATCGCCTGTACACCGCCCACGGCTGGTCGTGGCTCGAGCAATGGGTGCACGACGGCCGCTTCCGCCCCGAATATCTGCCCGGCGGAACGGTTTCCGGCCGCTGGACCACCAACGGCGGTGGCGCCCTGCAGATCCCGAAGGTGATCCGGCAGGCGATACGCGCCGATCCGGGCTGGCGCCTGGTGGTCGCCGACGCCGACCAGATGGAACCGCGCGTGCTCGCCGCGATCTCGCGCGACCCCGGCCTGATGGAAGTGGCGGGCCGCCGCGACGACCTGTACGCCGACCTGGCCGCCCGCGCGTTCGACGGCGACCGCGCGCAGGCGAAGATCGCGCTGCTGGGCGCGATCTACGGCCAGACCTCCGGCGATGCCCTCACCCACATGGCGGAGCTGCGACGCCGCTATCCGGCCGCGGTCGGATACGTCGACGAGGCCGCCCGCGCCGGAGCGGAGGGCCGCCTGGTGCGCACCTGGCTGGGCCGCACCTGCCCGCCAGCGGCGCCGCCCGACCAGGGGGAGCCACCCCGGGAGGACGACGGGTACGGCGGCACCGCCGCGGCCCGCGCCCGCGGCCGCTTCACCCGCAATTTCGTCGTCCAGGGCAGCGCCGCGGACTGGGCCCTGCTGGTCCTGGCGGGACTGCGGCATGCGCTGTCCCGCGCCGGACTCCGCGCGGAACTGGCGTTCTTCCAGCACGACGAGGTGATCGTGCACTGCCCGGCGGAGGAGGCCACGATCGTCTCGCAGGCGATCGCCGCGGCCGCCGACGAGGCGGGCCGGATCGTCTTCGGGCCCACGCCGGTGCGCTTCCCGTTCACCACGGCGGTCGTGGAGTGCTACGGAGACGCCAAGTGAGCCAGCCTCATTCGTGCCCCGGCGCGCGGCCGAAGGCGTCTTCGGCACAGGTCGGCACAACGGCGTATCGCGCAGCCCGGGGCAGCGCCGCCGCGACGTGTCGATCGGATGCGGGGCCGGCAGGCCGCACCGGCAGCCCGCACCGGCCAGGCGGTCGGCAATCACGAGGAGGCCGCCGAGTTCCTCGGGGAGCTCTTCGACGCACGCCCGATGGCTCGGTCGCCGCGTTCACCGAACACCAGCCCTGCGTTCCGGGCGTAGGCCGTTCAGTCGAGGCAGAACTCGTTGCCCTCGATGTCCTGCATCACGAGGCACGACTCGTTGTCCTCGTCGGCGGGCAGCAGTCGCACGCGGGTCGCGCCGAGCGGCAGCAGTCGCGCGCATTCGGCCTCGAGCGCGGCCAGTCGCTCGGCGCCCACCAGTCCCGTGCCGACCCGCACGTCGAGATGCACCCGATTCTTGACGACCTTGCCCTCGGGCACCCGCTGGAAGAACAGTCGCGGGCCCACTCCCGTGGGATCGACGCAGGCGAAGTCCGTGCCCCGCTTCTCGGGTGGCAACGAACGGTCGAATGCGTCCCAGCTCGCAAATCCCTCCGGCGGCGGCGGTACGACATACCCCAGCACCTCGCACCAGAACCGAGCGACGCGTTCGGGTTCCGCGCAGTCGAACGTGACCTGAACCTGTCTGACCGATGCCATCGGTCCACGATAAGGCCCACACCGACTCTGGGGCGCCGGTCGGCGGTGCTGTCGGTCGCGGGCGCGGTGGCGGGGGTCGTTCGTGCCGCTGGTGGCGGTGGCGGTCGGACTGGGTGCGGTGTTGACGGCCTCGGCGATGCTGTTCCAGGCACGCGCGCCAGTGAATCGGCCCCCGACGGCCGCCCACACCTTTTGGCCGACAGCGCTTTCCAATCACGGGATGATGACGGTCCGTTCACCGGGCGCGTCCTGGTGTGTCCATGCCTTTTCCACCTCGGCCAGCGGGGCCGGGCGGGGGCGTACCAGCAGTCCACCGTCGGCGATCGCTTCGGCGACTTCGCGGAGTGCCTGGTTCAGGGCCTCCTGGGTGACCGAGGAGAATCCGCTGCCCAGGATGCGGAAGGCGTTGGAGCGCAGGGCATGGCCCGACAGGGTGATCTCCGGGCCGCCCATGCCGCCGATCTCCACGAGCGCGGCGTCGACCATCGCTGTCATGAGTTTCCTCCGTTTCCTGTTCGGTTAGGGCTCGGTGGTGGCGGCGGCGAGGATGTGGCGGGTGCGGGAGGTTTGTAGTGCGGCGTTGCCGACGGCGAACAGTAGCGCGGCGACGACGATGACCCAGGTCCAGACTTGGGGCCAGTGGGCGATCTCGACCAGTTCGTAGGTTTCCTTGATGGCGATGAGGGTCGCACCGGCCGCGACGAACAGCCAGCCGAGGGCGGTGTTGGAGAAGGCGAGCATGCGTTGGATCTGCTCGGTGGACATGGTTCGTAGCGCGAGCTGCTTCGTCCGTTCGCGTTCGCGGTGTTGTTTCCAGTACGCGACGGGAGGCAGTAGCCACCACCATGGCGAGATGTGCTGCGGACCGAGCAGTTCGGCGGGGAAGCTGGTTCGGTCGGTGAGCCCTTGCTCACGCAGTTCGATGGTGGCCTGATGCAGCGGTCCGGCGACCAGCAGCCACGCACCCACGGCGCCGAGGGCGGCGATGAGCGTGTTGTGCATTGCGGTATCCCTTCGGTCGAGCCTGTTACCGGGTCGGGGCGGGAAGGCGGATCGCGTGTGCCTCGGTCATCGGCTACTCCCGCTGGCGTGGTGCGGCGACGTGGGCGAGAGCGTCGGTCAGGGCCGGAGCCGGGTCGTCGGGGGCTGTGGCGGCACGCCAGGCGATGTAGCCGTCGGGGCGAACGAGGCTCGCGCCGGTGCTGTCGAGGCCGTAGGCGGTATGGAAGCTGTGGCCGTCGACCGGGACGGCGTCGAGCATTCCTTGTCGCCCACCGTGATCCCGGCGCGAGCCGACGATGCGAACCGGTGTGGTTTCGATGTTTCGGTGTTCATGGTGCGCTCCTTCGCGCGTCGCGTGTCACTCCGGATCGGGGCGCGGAGTGGCGCGAATCCCGTTGATCAGCACCGAGAGACCCCACCCGCCGCGCACTTCCCCGGGGCCGGACAGCAGGTCCGCACCCAGCGCACGGATGCGCGGGTAGCGTTCGGCGTCCGCGCTCTCGACAGCGGCGGCGAGCGCGATCCGCTCGGCGTCGTCGTCCGGGTTCGCGTCGTGGACCGCCTGCTCGGCTCCGGTCGCGGTGGCGAACCGCAGCAGGACATCGACCGCCCAGGCCGCCCGCCGATCGTCGAGGCCGCCCGCGCGCAGCAGTGCCAGCACGGCCTCCACCAAATCCAGGTAGCGGGCGCCCGACGGCCTGGTCAGCAGCGCCGAATCGGCCAGCGGCGGATACCGCGCAAGAACCCGAACGTACGACCAGAGCACCTGCCGCAGCCGATCCCCCCAAGCGCCTTCGGCCGTGACCGGACTCAGATCCACCGCCGCGAGCAACTCGTCCAGCACCGCCGCGTGCAGCTCCGCCGCGTTGCGGAAGTACACGTACAGCGACGCCGCACCGGTATCCAACTCGGCGGCCAACCGCCGCATCGTCACCTTCTCCAAACCCTCGGCGTCCAGCACCGCGACCGCCGCCGCCACGATGCCCGCACGGGTCAACGCGGGCTTGGCCGGACGCTCCCGGCGACTGCGGGCAATTCTCGGTTCATCACGCACATCACCACCGTAACGAACATGTTCGGTGTGACGTAGCGGACACCGCGGCGGTGCGCCTGCCACGAGAGACGGATCCATGCGAACATATGTTCGTGTCCGATGATCGTTCCGCACCCAGCCGTGAGCCGGTGGGTGGGGTTCGCAGGCGGATGGCGGCGCGGGCGGAGGCGTCGATCCTGCATGCGGATCTGGATTCGTTCTATGCGTCGGTGGAGCAGCGGGATGCGCCGTGGCTGCGGGGGAAGCCGGTCATCGTGGGTGGCGGGGTGGTGCTGGCGGCCAGTTACGAGGCGAAGGCGCTCGGGGTGCGCACTCCCATGAATGCCGGTCAGGCGCTGCGGATCTGCCCGCACGCGATCGTCGTGCCGCCGCGGATGTCGGCGTATTCGCATGCCAGCAAGGCGGTGTTCGAGCTCTTCCGCGATACGACGCCCGAGGTCGAGGGCATCTCGATCGATGAGGCGTTCCTGGACGTCGGCGGGTTGCGGCGGATCGCGGGCGCGCCGGTAGACATCGCCCGCAGGCTGCGCGCCGTTGTGCGCGAGCAGGTGGGCCTTCCCATCTCGGTCGGCGTGGCGCGCACCAAGTTCCTGGCCAAGGTGGCCAGCGCGGTCTCGAAACCGGACGGCCTGCTGGAGGTGCCGCCGGACGGCGAACTGGACTTCCTGCACCCCCTCCCCGTCGAAAGGCTCTGGGGCGTAGGCGAAGTCACCGCCGCCAAACTGCGCGACCACGGCATCACGCGGATCGGGCAGTTGGCCGAACTCGGCGAGCGCCCGCTGTCGTCCATCCTCGGGCCCGCGGCGGGCAGGCACCTGTACGCGCTGTCCTGGGCCCGGGACCCGCGCCGCGTCGAGACCGGTCGCCGCCGCCGGTCCATCGGCGCCCAGCGCGCGCTGGGTCGCAGGTCTCGCACACCCGACGAGGTCGAGGCCTATCTGCACGGCTTGGCCGACCGGCTCGGGCATCGCCTTCGCGCCGCCGACCGAGTCTGCCGAACCGTGGTGCTGCGCTTGCGTTTCGACGATTTCACCCGGGCGACCCGCTCACACACCCTGGCGGAGGCGACCGATCACAGCGCCACGATCCTGCGCGCCGCCCGTGATCTCCTCGCGGCGGCCATGCCGATGATTCACGAGCGCGGGCTCACCCTGATCGGCCTGTCGCTGACCAACCTGGACGATGCCGACAACCTCCAGCTCACGCTCCCCTTCGAGCCGCGCAGCGGCGCCACCCTCGATGAGACCCTGGACCGTCTGCGCGACCGATTCGGCGTCGGGACCGTCACCCGCGCCGCGCTGCTCGGCCGTGGCGAGGGGCTATCGGTGCCGCTGCTGCCGGACTGAGGCGGCTCACCGCCGGGTCGGCCGCAACCGCCGCAACAGTGCCGGATGCGTCGCCGCCCACAACACCACCCCGATCCCGAGCAGCACGGCGGCGATGGCGTACTGCTCGTTGTTGCGATCGGTGAACGGCGTGACCAGGAAGCCGCACGTCACCGCGCCCACCACGGGCAGCACGGTGGGAGTGCGGAAGTGCCGCTGCTCCACCGGGTCCCGCCGCAGCACGAGCACGGCGATATTCACGATGGTGAATACCGCCAGCAGTAACAGCGCCGTCGTCCCGCCGAGTTCGGGCACCTCGCCCACGAAGGTGATGAGGCCGATCGCCAGCAGCGCGGTGAATACGATCGCCACCCACGGCGTGCGCCGGAACGGATGCACCCGCCCGAGCGCCTGCGGGACGACACCCTGCCGCGCCATGCCGTACAGCAATCGGCTCGCCATCATCATGTTGATCAATGCCGTATTGGCGAGAGCGAACATGGTGATGAAGGCGAAGATTCGCGTCGGGAAAGCGGGCGCGCCGATTTCCACCACCTTCAACAGCGGCGTATCCCCGACCTTCAATTCCTGCAGCGGCACGAGTGCCACGGCGGTGATCGACACCAGTACGTACACGACACCGGTGATACAGAGGCCGGTCAGTAGAATTTTCGGGAAGATCCGGTTCGGCTCCTTACATTCCTCGGCCATGTTCACCGAGTCTTCGAACCCGACCATCGCGTAGAACGACAGCGTGGTGGCGACGATGACGCCGCCGAGCGCGCTCCGGTGCCCGGTCTCGAATTCGGTGATGCGGCTGAAATCGCCGTCGCCGAAACCCAAGGCCCACAGGCCGATTCCGACGACGATCAGCAGGCCGGTCAGCTCCACGCAGGTCAGCACGACGTTGGACCAGACGCTCTCGGCGACGCCGCGCAGGTTCACCACACTGACCACGAGCATGAACGCCACCGCGACCAGCGTGACCCCGACCCCCGTGCTCAGATCCAGGCGGAAGGCCGCGGCGAAATTGGCGGCGAATGCGCGAGCGCCCGTCGACGCGGAGGTGAGACCCGAGCACATCACCGCGAAAGCGACCATGAACGTGAGGAATTGAATGCCGAATGCCTTGTGCGTGTACAGCGCGGCCCCGGCGGCGTGGGGATATTTGGTCACCAGCTCCAGATACGAGAACGCGGTGATGAGCGCTACCAGAAACGCGACCACGAACGGAACCCAGACCGCACCACCCACCTGTCCGGCGACCTTCCCGGTCAGTGCGTAGATACCGGTGCCGAGGATGTCGCCGACAATGAACAGCAGCAGCAATCCCGGGCCGATGACGCGTTTGAGCTGGGGTTCGGCATTCTGGTCGGATGGGTTCGCGACGATCTCGGTCATGCTGACTCCCTCGAATTCCCCGGCGCGGCCGGCAGCCCGCGCATTTAAAACTGGAATTTACCCGTTTCGCGGGGGCAGTATTCGGGAGTCGACGATTCGTTACGTACGCCGGGCGAGTCTCAGGCGGGCAGCAACCCGGCGGCGGCCAAATCGTCGAACAGCAGTTGGTCCACCGGAGGTACGAGCGCGCGGTCGGTGTAGCCGAACCAGGCGATCTCGTCGATCTCGCTGCTGGGCTCGAGGGTGCCGGCATAGTCGGCGGTGTAGCACGCCATGCGGACCAGACCCGATGGGGCGCCGGGCAATTCGGCCTCGTAGGTCCCCACGTGCGTGACGGTCTCCGGGTCGAGCGCGACGGTCAGCTCCTCGTCGATCTCGCGCAGCAGTGTCTGCAGATCGCTCTCGGCGCCCTCGCGTTTCCCACCCGGGACGAAGAAGACGTCCTTCCCGTGCGGCCGCGCGCACAGAATCCGCCCGTCCTCGATCAGCACCCACGCCACGGTGTCGAGGAGCCGCTGCCCCGGTTCGGTCCGCATCGGTGCAGCCTACCGATTTTCGATGGGGTCCTCCGGCCACCCCCGGAAGGGACGGAAGTCCCTGTGATCTTCGGCAAACACACGGCATTGTGTGACGCGCGGGCCACCGACCCCATCCCCCTGCGGGGGCCCGCACCCAAATCTTCCAGCTCACCCGCGCCGCCCAGAACTACGACGAGTTCAAAGGCGATCGCACGAACCTCACCGCTCGTTCGGAGTGCGTCCCATTGCCACCGCCGTCGCATCCGCCATGCGAACACCTGATCCCACGTGACCCGCACCATGCCCCGCGACAGCCGGCCCGATCACGTGGTTGAACCATGCATCATCGCGCATGTGTTGCTAGCCTGTCGCTGTGACTCCGAAACAGACCGATCTCCCCGAACCGTTCTGGAATCTCGAGACCCGGCTGTCGGCAGTGCTCTCGATGCTGGCGGGCTTTGTCGGTGCCGCCGCCTACACCCATTCTGCCGGATACTTCGTCACCTTCATGACCGGAAATACCGAGCGGGCGATTCTCGGCAATTTTCTGGGCGATCACACCCTGGCGGGCGGCGCGCTGGCGCTGATCGTTTGTTTCGCGGTCGGTGTAATCGTCGCCTCGGTGTGCCGCAGGCACTGGTGGCGCAACCACCCCCACGGCGCCACGATGCTCGCCACGCTCGTGCTGGCGATCGCCGCGATCCTCGATCAGATCCTGGCCGACCACGACAAGGATCTGGGCCTCGCGCCGATCCTGTTCGTGGCCTTCGCCATGGGGTCGCTGAACACCTCGTTCGTGAAGAACGGCGAAGTGTCCATTCCGGTCACGTATGTCACCGGCACCCTGGTCAAGCTCGCGCAGGGCATCGAGCGCCACCTGTCCGGCGGCACCGCGCGCGACTGGCTCGGCTACGCGGTGCAGTACGGCTCCTTCGCGGGCGGCGCCGTCATCGGCGGCCTGATCAGCCTCGTCATCGACGGTGGCGACATGCTCTACACCGCGGTGATCGGATCGGCCATCGTGGCGGCCTACACCTGGTTCGCCGACCCGCGCTGGGCACGCGACCACGAGGAGGAGCTGCGGGTGCCCGAGCGCGACCGGAACTGACGATCTACACGAGATGTTTGGGCCGCTTGTCCATCAGCCGCAGGATGAGCGGGGTGAAGATTAGCTGCATTGCCAGGTCCATCTTCCCGCCGGGCACCACGATGCAGTTCGGCCGCGACATGAACGAATCGTGCAGCATCGACAGCAGATACGGGAAGTCGATCACCTTCGGATCCGCGAAACGGATCACCACGAAACTCTCGTCCGCGGTCGGAATCGTGCGCGCGATGAACGGATTCGAGGTGTCCACCGTCGGCACCCGCTGGAAATTCACGTAGGTCCGGGAGAACTGCGGACAGATGTACTTCACGTAGTCGGGCATGCGCCGCAGGATGGTGTCGATGACCGCCTCGCTGGAATACCCGCGCTCGGTCTTGTCGCGAATGACCTTCTGGATCCACTCCAGGTTGATGATCGGCACCACACCCACCAGCAGATCGGCGTATTGCGCGACATCGATCCCGCCGGATACCGCGGCGCCGTGCAGGCCCTCGTAGAACAGCAGGTCACTGCCCGGCGTCAGCTCCTCCCACGGGGTGAAGGTGCCCACCTCCTGGCCGTAGGGCTTGGCCTCCGCCTCGTCGTGCAGGTAGTGCCGAACCAACCCGACACCGGTCTCGCCGTAATCGCGGAACAGCGTCTCGAGCTCGGTGAGCAGATTCGCCTCCGGACCGAAATGCGAGAAGTGCAGATCGCGGTGCTGCTCGGCCTCGGCCATCGCCAGTTTCATCGCGTTGCGGTCGAAGCGGTGGAAGGAATCGCCCTCCACGATGGCGGCCGTGATCCCTTCCCGCCGGAAGATCTCCTGAAAGGTCTTGGTGACACTGGTGGTCCCGGCGCCGGAGGACCCGGTGATGGCGACCACGGGATGCTTCAGTGACATCGCACCTCCACTGTGCTGCGGTGACATTCGGTGTCGCGCACCGACGTTCAATGGCGTCCGGGGCGAAACAGCGAACGCGTACCGAACAGGGAGGCATCGAAACTGGGCCCCTCCTCGGGTTCGCGGTGATAGCGCTCGATCCGCTCGACCTCGTTGCGCGAGCCCAGAATCAGCGGCACCCGCTGATGCAGTTCCCGCGGCCGCACCTCGAGCACCCGTTCCCCGCCGGTGGTCGCCCAGCCGCCCGCCTGCTCGATCACGAACGCGATCGGATTCGCGCCGTACAGCAGCGAAACCCGGCCCGGCCGTTCGGGACAGCGGGTGTCGTACGGATACAGGTAGACCCCGCCGCGGGTGAGAATGTGGAAGGTGTCGGCGACCAGCGAGGCCACCCAGCGCATATTGAAATCGCGGCCCCGCGGGCCCTCCACGCCCTCCAAGCATTCGTGGACGTAACGGCGCACCGGCCGCTCCCAGAACCGCTCGTTGGCGGCGTTGATGGCGAAACCCGAAGTGTCCTCGGGGATTCGCAGGCGCGGGTGGGTGAGCACGAACGCCCCGATCTCCCGGTCCAGGGTGAAGCCGTCCACGCCGCTGCCGGTGGTGAGCACCAGCATCGTGGCCGGGCCGTACAGCGTGAAGCCCGCGCATACCTGGCGCACGCCGGGCTGCAGGAAGTCCACCGCCTCGGGACATCGCCCGTCCTCGGGCGCGCGCAGGACGCTGAAAATCGTTCCGACAGGGAGATTTACGTCGATATTGGAGGATCCGTCGAGCGGGTCGAACGCCAGCAGATACTTGCCTCGGCGATATTCGGTGGGGACCGGATGGAAGTCGTCCATCTGCTCCGACAGCAGCGCCGACAGCGGCCCGGTCCACTGCGATTCGGCGACCATGATGTCGTTGGCGATCGCATCCAGTCGGCGATGCACGGTCGGCGGCAGGTTCTCGGCGGGCTGGGCGCCGAGGGACCCGACGATGCGGCCCCGGGTGACCTGGTTGGCGATGATCTTCGTCGCGGTGGCCAGGACGTTCAACAGCGCGGAGAACTCGCCCGAGGATCCGGGATGGCGGTGCTCCTGCTCGATCGTATACCGGGTGAGCGTCTCGAGTCCCTCGGGCATGTGCTACTCCCTGCGAAATACGCTGCTGCCGTACACATCCGCGGCGGTGAGCGTGGTGAGGTCCGCCTTGCCGAGCGGCCGGTCCAGGTCGACGAGCCGCTTGGCCTGCCGCAGCCTGCAGCGGTCCAGGGCGTTGCGGACGCTGCGCCCGTTGGCGAAACGCGGTCGGGCCATGCGCAGTTCGAGATATTTCGCGAACGCCTCGGCGCCGTCCGGGTCGAAGCGCAGACGCAGGTCGTCCACCATGAGGTCGGTGATCGCCCGCAGTTCGTCGTGGGTGTAGTCGGGGAATTCGATGTGGTGGGCCACGCGCGAGGACAGCCCGGGGTTCGCCGAGAAGAACGTCTCCATCCGGTCGGGGTATCCGGCGAAGATCACCACCAAGCTGGCGCGCTCGGTTTCCATCTCCTGCAACAGGATCTCGATGACCTCCTGGCCGTAGTCGCGCTCGTTCTCCGGCCGGAACAGGTAATATGCCTCGTCGACGAACAGCACCCCGCCCGCGGCCTTGGCCAGGGCCTCCTTGGTCTTGGGCGCGGTGTGGCCGATGAACTGGCCCACCAGGTCGTCGCGAGTCACCG
The DNA here is from genome assembly GCF_054782435.1 of Nocardia thraciensis. Lineage (NCBI taxonomy): Bacteria > Bacillati > Actinomycetota > Actinomycetes > Mycobacteriales > Nocardiaceae > Nocardia > Nocardia thraciensis. The sequence continues at coordinate 10,137 of NZ_BAAGSM010000028.1, read as the reverse complement.
TGTGCACCTTCGGTTTCCGGATGTAGCCGAGGGTGTGCAGCAGTTCGGCCATGCGCAGCGCCACGGTCGTCTTGCCGGTGCCGGGACCGCCGGTGAAGCTCATATGCATCGTCGGGCGCGCGGCCGCCAGGCCGAATCGCTCGCGAGCCCGCTCGACCAGCAGCAGCGCCGCGATCTCGCGAACACGGCGCTTGACCCCGGCCAGGCCGACCAGTTCCACGTCCACGCGGGCCAGCGTGTCCTCCACGCGCTGCCCGGCCAGGTCCGTCGAAAGGTCCAGCAGCGCATCGTCGTTCAGCGGTTCGGCGTCGAGCGATGGCTCACCCGAAACACCGCTCGGCGCACCGTTTCTCGGCGGCTCGGGGACGCCGTTACCCGTATTACCCGGCCGCTGCATGCGGAATCCGGACACCCGCCGGTCGAGCGCAGGTTCTCGATCATTCTGTGCCGGTTGGCGTTCCGGGATCAAGGCTGCCACCCCTGTTCGGACTTCTCTCGGCGGGCTCGGCCGCCGTCTCCACGCGCGGACTCAGCCGTCGCCTACTTCTTCGCGACTCAGCCGCCGTAGCGCCGCCCGGTGGGCAGTTCTGTCGCGTATGCGTGCCATCCGTAGTGCTGGCGGCGGTCGTCGGATTCCGTGCGCGTCAGCACGAATCCGGGTTCGTCCGGCGGACGCTGCACCACGAAGCTCAGCGCCGTGGTCTGCCTGCCGTAGCTCGCGTCGTAGGCGTTCACGCGAATGTAGTGCTGCGGGAACGTATTCCGGCAGGCGTTCAGCTCGGCGAGCACCCCGTCGGGCTCGTCCAGATCGAACAGCGGCAGACCCCACATCTCCCAGTACGTGTTGCGCGGATGCGGGTCGTCGGTGTACTCGATCGATACCGGCCAGCCCGCCAGCAGGGCGTAGCGCACCTGGGCCGCGATCTCGGCGTCGGTGAGTTCGGGCAGGTGGGAGAACGTTCCCTGGCGCAGATACATGGCGAATCCTCGGCTCTCAGCGGTTGGCGGTCGGCACGGCGTCGGGCGCGTCGGTGGAGGTGTACTCGAAGGTGACATCGCCCCAGGTCGTCAGCGCCGCTTCGAGCGGGCCGCAGACCGCCGCGGCGCGGCGCAGCACGTCCGGCCCTTCCTTCAGCAGATCGCGACCCTCGTTGCGCGCCTTCACCACCGCCTCCAGCGCCACCCGGTTGGCCTCGGCGCCCGCGGCGATGCCCATCGGGTGCCCGATGGTGCCGCCGCCGAACTGCAGCACCACGTCGTCGCCGAACAGGTCCACCAGCTGGTGCATCTGCCCGGCGTGGATGCCGCCCGAGGCCACCGGCAGCACGCCGGGCATGCTCGCCCAGTCCTGGTCGAAGAAGATGCCGTTGCGCGGATTCGCCGGAATGTGGTTGTCCCGCAACGTGTCGTAGAAGCCCTGCACCGTATGCGGATCGCCCTCGAGCTTGCCGATCACGGTGCCCGCGTGCAGATGGTCGACCCCGATCAGGCGGCACCACTTGGCCAGCACCCGGAAGCTGACGCCGTGCGTCTTCTGCCGCGTGTAGGTCGAATGCCCGGCGCGATGCAGATGCAGCAGCATGCCGTTGCGCCGCGCCCAGTGCGACATCGACTGCATGGCGGTGTAGCCGACCGTGAGATCCATCATGATGATCACGCCGCCGAGCGATCTCGCGAACTCCGCGCGCTCGTACATATCCTCCATCGAGGCGGCGGTGACATTGAGATAATGGCCCTTCAACTCTCCCGTTTCCGCGACGGCCCGGTTGACGCCCTCCATGGCGTACAGGTACCGATCCCGCCACCGCATGAACGGTTGCGAGTTGATGTTCTCGTCGTCCTTGGTGAAATCGAGACCGCCTCTGCACGCCTCGTACACCACCCGGCCGTAGTTGCGCGCCGACAGGCCTAGTTTCGGTTTCACGGTGGCGCCCAGCAGGGGCCGCCCGTATTTATTGAGATACTCCCGCTCCATCACCGTGCCGTGCGGCGGCCCCTGAAAGGTCTTGACGTAGGCCACCGGGATGCGCATATCCTCCAGCCGCAACGCTCGCAGCGGTTTGAATCCGAAGACATTTCCGATCACCGAGGAGGTCAGATTCGTGATCGAACCCTCCTCGAAAAGATCGAGATCGTAGGCGACGTAGGCGAAGTACTCCCCCGACCGCCCCGGGACCTCCTCCACCCGGTAGCACTTGGCGCGGTAGCGGTCGTGCGCGGTCAGGCGGTCGGTCCAGACGACAGTCCATGTAGCGGTTGAGGATTCCCCCGCCACCGCCGCGGCCGCCTCGATCGGGTCGACGCCCGGCTGCGGCGTCACCCGGAATACCGCGAGCACATCGGTATCGCTCGGTGCGTAGTCGGCGTCGTAGTATCCCATCGACGCGTAGGACTGAACTCCCGGATCCCAGCGGTCGCGGGTGGATTCGTCGGCCATCGGTTGCTCCTGTTCGCCGGGCTGCAGATCCAGAATGACCGGGGCTGTGCCACCGAACAATTCGATTGTTTCTCGTCTCGCTCAACCGGTTCGTTGAGTTTGCTACCGTCTGACGATGGGAACGGTGAGCGCGGTTCGCATGGAAACCTTTCTCGCCGTGGCCCGACACAACAGCATCCGCCGCGCGGCCGCGCAACTGCACATCACCGAGGCCGCCGCCTCCGCCGCCGTCGCGCACATCGAGAAACAGCTGGGCGCCAAACTGATCGCGAAATCCGGACGCGGAATCGCGCTCACCGAGGCCGGGCGCGTGTACGCCGAATATTGCCGCAGCATCCTGGGTTTGATGCAGGAGGCGCAGGCCGCGGTGCGCCGCGCCGAGACGGGGCGGCTGCGCATCGGCGTCGTCGCCACCGCGGGCGAGTACGTGCTGCTGCGCCCGCTGGTGTCCTTTCGCGACCGCTATCCGGAGATCGAGGTCGGGTTGTCGATTCAGCCCCGCGACATCCTGTTCCTCGAATTACTGCACCACGAAACCGATCTCGTGATCGCGGGCCGACCACCGCGCGAGGCCGGGCTCGTCGTCCGCGCGCGCCGCCCCAGCCGCCTGGTGGTCGTCGGCGCCCCCGGCCACTGCCCGGATCCCCTGGCCGCCACATGGCTGCTGCGCGGCCACGGTTCGGGCACCCGCGAGACCACCCTTGCCCTGCTGGACCGGCTGCAGATCCGCCCGCCCACCCTCACTCTCGGCTCCCACGGCGCCGTCCTGGCGGCGGCGCGCGAGGGCCTGGGCGTCACCCTGATTCACAGCGACGCCGTCGAAAACGACATAGCCACAGGAATTTTGGAGCTGCCCGAGGTCGACGGCACACCCCTCGACCGCCCCTGGCACGCCGTCACCACCCGCACGCCGACCCCGGCCGCCAAACTGTTCCTGGGCCACCTCACCGATCCGGACCGGGTGGGCGCCGCCGCATTCCGCACCCACCAGCAGTAGGGCCCACCACTCCCTCCCCGACCTTATTGCCGGCGCGCGCGGTGTGACAAATTCCATCCGCCGTCGTATTTATTTAGTTAGTGCACGGCAACTATATTACCGGGAGGTTTATCCGCTTGCTGCCCTCCGGGAAGGACACTCTTGACCTCCGCTCAACCCGCCGGTGGCGTCGACTCCGGCGACGTGCAGACCCTCCGCCGCCGGCTCCGCGTGGACCGCGACCACCCGCGCTACAAGTGGGTGGCGCTGTCGAACACCACACTGGGCATGCTCATGGTCACCATCAACTCCTCGATCGTGATCATCTCGCTGCCCGCGATCTTCCGCGGCATCCATCTCGACCCGCTCTCCCCCGGCAATGTCAGTTACCTGCTGTGGCTGCTGATGGGGTTCCTGCTGACCTCCGCGGTGCTGGTGGTGCTGTTCGGGCGGCTCGGCGACATGTACGGCCGCGTGCGCATCTACAACATGGGCTTCGTGGTGTTCACCCTCTCGGCGATCGCCCTGTCGTTCGATCCGTTCGACCTCGGCGGCGGCGCGCTGTGGCTGATCGTCTGGCGGATCGTCCAGGGTGTCGGCGGCGCCATGCTGATGGCCAACTCCGCGGCGATCCTGACCGACGCCTTCCCCGCCAGGCAGCGCGGCGTGGCGCTGGGCATCAATCAGGTCGCGGCGGTGGCCGGTTCGTTCCTCGGCCTGCTGATCGGCGGCATCCTCTCGGAATGGGACTGGAAGGCCGTGTTCTGGGTGAGCGTGCCGATCGGGATCCTGGGGACCGTGTGGTCCTACCGGTCGCTGCACGACTTCGGCACCCGCACCCCCGGCTCACTGGACCTGCCCGGCACCCTCACCTTCGCGCTCGGCCTGACCGCGCTGCTCACCGGCATCACCTACGGCATCCAGCCGCACGGCGACTCCAAGACCGGCTGGACCAACCCCTGGGTGCTGGCCGCGGTCATCGGCGGCATCGCCCTGCTGGCGGCGTTCTGCGTCATCGAGACCACAGTGCGCCAACCGATGTTCCAGATGTCTCTTTTGCGCAATCGCACCTTCGGACTGGGCAATCTGGCCGGGCTGATGGCGTCGATCGGGCGCGGCGGCCTGCAGTTCATGCTGATCATCTGGCTGCAGGGCATCTGGCTGCCGCTGCACGGCTTCGACTTCGAGAGCACGCCGCTGTGGGCCGGGATCTACATGCTCCCGCTCACCGTCGGCTTCCTGGTGGCGGGCCCGATCTCGGGCTGGCTCAGCGACCGGTACGGCGCCCGCCCGTTCGCCGCGGGCGGCTTGGCGCTGGTCGCCGTCACCTTCGTGCTGCTGGTCGTGATCCCGGTCGACTTCAACTACTGGCTGTTCGCGCTGATCATCCTGCTCAACGGCCTCGGATCGGGCATGTTCACCTCGCCCAACACCGCCGAGGTGATGTCGGCGGTCCCGGCCTCGCAGCGCGGCGTCGCCTCGGGCATGCGGGCCACCCTGATGAACGGCGGCATGGCGCTGTCGATCGGCATCTTCTTCTCGCTGATGATCGTCGGGCTGTCCGGAACGCTGCCCGGCGCAATGGATTCCGGCCTGCGCGAGCAGGGGGTCTCGGCGCAGGTGGCGGGCGAGATGGCGGATATGCCGCCGGTGGGCAGCCTGTTCGCCACCTTCTTGGGCTACAACCCGTTCGAGGAGCTGCTGGGCCCCAGCGGCACGCTGGATCAGCCGGGCGTGCAGGCCGACGTGCTCACCGGACAGGAGTTCTTCCCGCATTTGATCTCCGGGCCGTTCCATTCCGGCCTCGTGGTGGTATTCCTCGGCGCGGCCATCATGATGTTGATCGGGGCCGTCGCGTCCTGGTTCGCGGGCAACAAGTACGTCGTCGACGAGCAGGCGGAGCTGGCGCAGGCCGACCGCGAGGGCACGGGCATACTTACGGAGACGCACAATGCCGATCCGGCAGTGACCGGCGTAGGAGCGAAAAAGGGATGATCCAGCGGGAGCGCGCGCGCAGCGCCGAGCAGCTAGCAGAGGCGGCCGACTTATACATGGCCCTCGGCCGGATCACTCGGCTGCTGCGCCGCTCCGGCGACCTCGGGTCGCTGAGCCCCGGGTCGGCGGCCGCGCTCGCGACGCTGGTCCGCACCGGCCCGATGCGGCTCGGCGACCTCGCCGCCGCCGAACGCGTCACGGCGCCGACGATGTCGCGGATCGTCTCGGCGCTGGAGAAGGTCGGCTACATCGTGCGCACCGCCGATCCGGTCGACGGGCGCGCGCAGCTGCTGTCGGCCACGGAGCCCGCCCGCGCGCTCGTGAACGGGCTCACCTCGGCCCGGATCCAGCGATTCGCCGACGCCCTCGACGACCTGCACGCCGACGAGCGGGCCGCGCTCACGACCGCCATGACGAAACTGGTCGACCTGCTCGACGAGTAAGACAGCTCACTTTCTCACGCGTGGATGCCATTGTGGCTGCGCGGATTTGATATTTCTGATAGAAAAAGACTACTTCCTGCAGACAAAAGATCTGGGTTGCTCACAAAGTCGTGGGCCGGAGGTTCGAGCTCCCGGAGACCCCACTTTGCAGCGCGGCTTTCGGAGCTCGGTACTGCTTTCCGGAGGAGAACCGTGATGACTGTCCGCTTCAACACCACGCCCATCGACCCGCGTGATGACCTCGAAACAGCCGACGACGCCGTGGTATGGCCCGAGCCGAGCCCGCTCTCGTCGTGGTGGCAGAAGGTGATGCAGCCCCCGGTCGCGGACCGGCGTTCGGCCCCGCAGCAGCCCTGAATCCGTCGTTCCTGCGGAGGTCGGCAGCATAATCCGGCCTGCGCCGGAACGACGGGTCGCGGTGTGCGGGGCACGCCGGAGCGGCGGTGGCAGCCCGAACTTGACTTGGAGCACACTCCAGGTCGTAGCGTCGGAGCAGGTGAGCGAGCGCTCACGCTGCCAATCCGGTGTCATCTAGGAGGACTCCCGCATGATCGCGACCAGGAAACTCGGCGGGCTGACCGTGGGCGCGCAGGGGCTCGGCTGCATGGGCATGAGCCAGGCCTACGGCGTGCGCGACAACGACGACGAGTCGATCGCCACCATCCATCGCGCGCTGGACCTGGGCGTCACGCTGTTCGACACCTCCAACGTCTACGGACCCGAGACCAACGAGCGGCTGCTCGGCCGCGCCCTCGCCGATCGCCGCGACCGGGCGGTGGTGGCGACCAAGTTCGGCATCGTCTGGGGCGAGGACGGCTCGATGGGCGCGCGGGGCGACGCGGCCTACGTCAAGCGGTGCTGCGACGAATCGCTGGCCCGGCTGGGCGTCGACCACATCGACCTGTACTACCAACACCGCGTCGACCCGAACGTGCCGATCGAGGAGACCTGGGGCGCGCTGGCCGAACTGGTCGCCGCGGGCAAGGTGCGCCATCTCGGCATCTCCGAGGCGGCGTCCGCGACCATCCGCGCCGCGCACGCCGTGCATCCGGTGACGGCGCTGCAGAGCGAATGGTCGCTGTGGACCCGCGAGATCGAGGCCGAGGTGGTTCCCACCTGCCGGGAGCTGGGCATCGGCATCGTGCCGTTCTCGCCGCTGGGGCGCGGCTTCCTCACCGGCGCGGTCACCTCCACGGCCGATCTGCCCGCCGACGATATGCGCCGCAACCTCCCCCGCTTCGCCGACGGCAACTTCGACCGCAACCTGGCCATCGTCGACGCGCTCCGCAAGATCGCCGACGAAAAGGGCGTCACCGCAGGGCAATTGGCGCTGGCATGGGTGCAAAGCCGCGGCGTCGACGTGGTCCCGATCCCGGGTACCAAGCGCCGCGCCTACCTCGAGCAGAATGTCGCCGCGGCCGAGATCGAGCTCACCGCCGACGATCTGGCACGCATCGAGCAGGCCGCTCCGGCCGACGCCGTCGCGGGCGCCCGGTACCCCGAGCAGTACGCTCGCGCCGCCGGTAAATGACGGCGGCAACCTTATCGACCGGACCCCTTGCGGCGCACCAGGGTCCGGAGGGACGGCGCGGTCGACTCCGTCCTCCCGCACGGCAGCGGGCCGGTTGCGCACGCCTCGCGCAACCGGCCCGCGCCGGGTATTTACCGTCAGTCGTCGTCGCGGTTGGTGGACAGTACCGCACCGGAGTTGGCGTCGACCCGCACCTCGTATTCGATGCGGTCGGTGCCCACGACATCGACCTCCCACACCGTGGCGCCGCGGTCGTGGTCCAGGTCGGCGTGCTGCGCCGTGGCGCCGGGGACGGCCTCGAGCGCCTTGGCGGTGGCCTGCTCCTGGGTGATCGTCGGGTTCGCGGCCGGGGCGGCCCCGGCACGTCCCTCGGTGCCGAGCGATGCGAGCGCGACGCCGCCACCGATGAGTGCGATGGCCACGGCTCCGACCAGAACCCAACGCAGGGCGCCCAGTGCCCGGCGGACAACGACTGCCATGATCAACCTCCTGTGCCGAATGATCTCGAATGCGGTCACCACCGTCGCACCGCGCGGCTGAAGGCAACCTGAACCCACCTGAAATCGTCTTCAGGAACGATCTGTCAGGCTGGTGCCCATGCGTTTGCTGATCGTCGAGGACGAGAAACGCCTGGCCGACACGCTCGCGAAAGGCTTGGCGGCCGAGGGATTCGCCGCGGACGTCGCGCACGACGGGGCCGACGGCCTGCACCTGGCCACCACCGAGGACTACGACCTGATCATCCTCGACATCATGCTGCCGGGCATGAACGGCTACCAGGTGTGCGCCACCCTGCGCGCGGCGGGCGACGACACGCCGGTGCTGATGCTCACCGCCAAGGACGGTGAATACGACGAGGCCGAGGGCCTGGACACCGGCGCCGACGACTATCTGAGCAAGCCGTTCTCCTACGTGGTGCTGCTGGCCCGCATTCGCGCCCTGCTGCGCCGCCGCACCCGTGGCGGCGCGGCCCAGCTGACCGTGGGAGACCTGACGCTGGACCCGAACACGCACAGCTGTCACCGCGGTGGCACGGAGGTGGCGCTCACCGCGAAGGAGTTCGCGGTGCTGGAGCAGCTCGCGGTGCACGCGGGGGCCATCGTGTCGAAAGCCGATATCCTGCAACATGTCTGGGATTTCGCCTTCGATGGCGACCCGAACATCGTCGAGGTGTACATCAGCGCGCTGCGCCGCAAGATCGATGCGCCGTTCGGCCGTCGATCGATCACCACGGTGCGCGGCGCCGGATATCGGCTGGTGGCCGACCGTGGCTGAGTTGCGGCGCCGGTGGCGGTGGTTCAGTTCGGTCCGGGCCCGCACGGCCGTCGCCGCCGCCGTGGTCGTGGCGGTGGGGCTGGTGGCGGCCGGGGCGGTCGTGCTGGCGGTGCTGCGGCACAACCTCGTCGAGAGCGCGGGCGTGCAGGCGGAGATGACCGCCCGCGAGGTCGAGGCGCAGCTGGCCCGCGGCGCCGACCCGGGAGCGCTCGAGCTCCCCGACGCGGACAGTCAACCGGTGCAAGTCATTTCGGCCGACGGGCGGGTCCTGGCCGCCGACGACGATCTGCGCGGCCAGCCGCCGATGACCGATTTCGCGTCCTCGGGCAAGGACGATGACGACGAGGATGACGACGACGAACGGCCGACGCCCGCGCCGAAGGAACAACCTGTCGAATTCCGCGATATGCGGCTGCCGATCGCCGACGACGACACCGGCGGCCACGACTTCCGCGTCGCGGCCCTCGCCACGACGATGCCCACCGGGCAGCAGGTCACCATCTACTCCGGATCCTCGCTCGCCACCGCGGACAAGGCGGTCGCCGGGGCCCGCAACGCCATGCTGCTCGGCCTGCCGCTGCTGCTGGCCCTCGTCGCCGCGGTGGCCTGGCTGGTGACCCGGCGCGCGCTGCGGCCCGTGGAGGCGATCCGCCGCGAACTCGCCGAGATCATGGGCGGCGACCTGAGTCGCCGTGTCCCCCAACCGAATTCCCGCGACGAGATCGCCCGCCTCGCCGAGACCACCAACACCACGCTCGCGGCCCTGGAGCAGTCCGCCGAACGCCAGCGCCGGTTCGTCGCCGACGCCGCGCACGAACTGCGCAGCCCGATCGCGAGCCTGCGCACCCAACTCGAGGTCGCCCAGGCGCACCCGCGCCTGCTCGATATGGACGGGCTGATTGCCGACACCGTCCGGATCGAACACCTCGCCGCGGACCTGCTGCTGCTGGCGCGTCTGGACGCGGGCGAACTGCCCCGGCGCGAACCGGTCGAGCTGGCCGCCCTGGTGCGCGACGAACTCGCCCACCGCATCGGGGATCGCCATCCGGTACGGATGGACCTGCGTGACGGGCCCGCCACGGTGCTCGGCAGCCGTACGCAGCTGGGCCGCGTGCTGACCAATCTCGTCGACAACGCACAGCGCCATGCCGCCGGGTCGGTCCGGGTGGCGCTCGACCACACCGGAGGCTCCGTGGTGCTGGCGGTCTCCGACGACGGCCCCGGCGTCTCGCCCGACGACCGGGAGCGCATCTTCCGCCGCTTCGTCCGCCTCGACGACGCCCGCAGCCGCGACGAGGGCGGCGCCGGTCTCGGCCTCGCCATCGTCCGCGATGTCGTCGACCGCCACGGGGGCGAGATCCGCGTGGAGGACAGTGCCGAGGGCGGCGCGAGATTCCTGGTGACCCTGCCACTCGCCTAGTACTCCAGCATCACTTTGTAATGTAATCGGTGTCGGCGCTGGTAGTGGGCCTGTTTGGCG